>JASHQB010000230.1 GCA_030037775.1 Candidatus Acidiferrales bacterium | reverse complement strand
CGCCGCCGCAGCTGCGTGCTGTGTTGCCGATCTCTCTTTTTTCTCGTCGCTCATTGCACGGCCGCTTGACGCCCGTCGATTGCCAGCCTCACTCATGGCACGGACTGCGAGATTTGGATCGCACAACCGCTGCTGCCGCCCGATGTGACACAGGTCTGGTTCGAAAGCGCGGAAAAATAGATGTTCGATTCGCCGGCTGCGGAGCCCGCGTTATCCACGATGATTCCGCTGGCACCGCCCGCGGCAGGCGATGACCCCGTCGGGAGCGTCGAAGCGGAGATCGTGCCGCTGGTCACGTTGAATCCCACCACGCAGCCGATCGCAATGCTTGGCGTTGCGCCGCACCCCAGGTAGTTGCTGAAGGCCAGGGTGCTTAGAAAAATGTAGTCGGTGCTGCCATTGAAGAACTCCGTTACACCGAGCCCCGCAGAGTAATAGCCGCTGGTGTAGTTCTGTGCGACTACCGGGCCTGCCTTCGACGTGGCGCTCATCACGTTGGCGGTAATCGATATCTGGTATAGCGTGTTGTTTGCCGGGCCAGTGTTTCCCACCACATACATGTGTCCGGTCGGGCTGGAACCACTTGCGGACGTAAAGTATTCGTTGTCGAACGCCCCGATCAGCAGGAAATCATAGCCGGGACCGACGGTGGCCTCGGTGCCGCTCGAGCCGCTCGTAAAGCTCGTCGACAGTTGAAAGACGGCGGCGCAAGGCGTGTCCGTTCCGCATTTCGACGAGGCTCCGGTTTCGCCATCCGAACCCACGGCGACGTAGAGCCGTGCGGCGGTCTGGTCCAGCACCGGAGGGCTCACGATTCCGAAGTTGTAATCCAATTGCGCGGATTTCGCATTCAGGGCCCCGGTTGAGGAATTGTAGGAATAGAGAAATCCGCAGGGAGCGGTCGAAGTGGAAGAGGACGGCGTACAGGCGGAATCGCTGGTCAAATTGTAGTCGCCTACAAAGACGTTTCCCGTAACCGGATCGCGAACCGGGCCGCTCAGTGGCGACGCGCTCACCGTCGCCGGCCAGCCGCCGGTGGTCACTTCTTCCGGCGACCCGTCGAAAACTCCGGTGAACTCATGAAGCATGCCGCTATCGTCGCCCACCCAGAGAGTATCCGACGGATAGTCGTACCAAGCGGATGAGCCGCTATCGCTGGCGCTGCCGCTGAAATTCATGCTGTACATGCAGGGCGCCACACAGGAACGGTAGGCGCTGCCGGAGGTTTGGCTGGAAAGTGCGGTGGGTGCGGTGAGCGTTCCACTTGCGGACCACTTCAAGACCACCAGGCTGGCAACGCCGGCGGAACTGTTCTGTACGAAAGCGATCTGCGTTCCATCGAGCGAAAGGATCGGAGAAGTGAGGATCGTGCTACCGGTACCGGTGTTAAAGGCCCAATTCACGGCGGGGACGCTGCCGCTGCACGTACCTGCATACAGGTTCGTGTAGGCGAGGATCGTTGCTTGCGTGGCGCCTCCGGCCACACCGGCCCCGTAGGCAACCCAGTCCGTGCAGCTTGAGGTTGAAGTCGAAAATGAATATTTTGCCGGATAATTCCCCAGGCCCAAGCTCCCGCCGCTTCCCAGCGTTTCGCTCCAGTCCATCTTCTGATCGTCGCGATATCGCCGCCCGCTCAGCGGCGGATACACCGGCCAGCGGCCGAATTCAGGAATCCTGCCCGCGCCGGTCGATTTAGGCGGCACGATAGCTCTCGTCAGACCACGGGGAAGCCGCAGAGGCTCACTTGGTGCGCCGTACGTCTCGGCGGTTGGCGCACCGCCCGTTCCTGCGTCGCCGTCAACACCGAAATCACCTCCGTCAACGTCTGTCGTTTTAGCTCGAGCCGCCGCGATCCGTTTTGCCTGTTGCAGTTGGTATCGCGGATCGGCGACGACTTTTAGCCACTGATCGTATGTCCCGTTCTGGATGGCCTGTTCTGCCGTGCCTGCATCCGCGAAGACGGCATGATGATGGGTCCAATCATCGGGAAGACCGTTACGCTCGGAGGAGCCATTCTGTGCGGAGATTGGCGCGGCCGCCACGAGTGCGAAAGCAGCCAGGACGATGAGGAACGATCGGTGAATTCGGGCGTGAGCGAAGTTCATGATGTTTTTCATCTCGTTGGCGTCAAACGGCGCGGACGCTTCCAAAAATATTTATGTTGCATATCGTCGTCGTCGCCACGTCTACCAAGCGCTGTTGAAGACCAGGTTATAAGCATTGACACTCCCGATGCCGGTCGCAAAGTCCCATCCTGGCGTGGCGCCGTACGCAGGCTGATAGGCCGACGCGATGGTGCCCATGACCGGCGACACCGAGCAAGTGGCGCCCGTTCCTCCGCCTCCCGTCAGCGTGCAAGACGCACCGCCCGCGTAGCCTGCTCCGACAGTGACAATGGTGATCGAACTCACTGCGTTGGTGATCATATTGATCGTAGCGATGCAAGTGGCCTGCCTTCCGCCCGCCCAAAGCGTCCCGCCACTTGGCGAAAGGTATTCATTCAGGTTACTGGGAGCACCGATCGTGCACGCGGGCGCGGTGGTGTAGCCGGAGCCTGCCGTGATGACTGTGCCGGTCGTCAGCGCCTGAGTGCTGAGCGCTCCGTAGGTGCCTGAGGGCAGGTAGCAACCGGATCCATCGACGTCGTTCGCTCCGTTGTAAGTGCAATCCACAACTGTATCTCCTTGGGTGATGTCATAGAAAACGCACGATGTGGCCAATCCTCTTGGCGGGGGCTGGTTGATCGAATAGCACGCAGTGTTGCCGGTAGCTCCGAACTCCGTCTTGGCAATTGAATAGTATGTAGGGTTGGGATTGCCTGCGCGGATTCCCCACTCCTCGTCGACCAGCGCTTGAATCGACGCCATCACCGGGGCGGCAACGGAAGTCCCTCCAAAGCCAGTCCATGTGCTGGGAGCGCCGGCGCACGATTTCCCGCCGTTCGCCGTGTCGGAGAAACAGATGGTTACATAGTGGCCCCAGAGACCGTTTGCGGCAAACAGCGACACATCCGGAACATCCCGGACTCCGTCGGCCGGATTTCCAAAAATCCCGGATTGCCAGGAAGGCTTGGCATATCCCGCGCAAGTTCCATCCACGACCGCATAGCTCGTCTGGTCCGTCCCTCCTCCGCCTGTGGCACAGCCACTCGGGCCGCCGGAGCCCGCCGCGGTGCTTCGGTAAGTAGCGGTGGAGCACAGTCCGGCCGAGCCGTAGCCGCTCGCGTCGCCCGCGTCGTTGTAAAGCAGATAGCCAGCGCACGAGTCGTTCCAGGGAATTTCAGGAATATAGGATTTCGCCGAACTGTCCGTGGTGCTGGTGTTGGCGGAATTCCAATATGTGCTTACCGGTGTTAGAGGCGAGCCCTCGGCTGCATTGTAGGTGTCCTCGAAATCCGTCCCGCCCACCGCCACGTTGTAAACAGTTTCGCCCCATCCTGTGACCCCCACGCCCGGATAAGCGTAATCCCTTCCTTTGGTGAAGAGAGGCGCGCAGGACGACGGGCCTGAATCGCCCGCCGAAGCGAAAATGGAGACTCCGGCCGCGGCCCCGGTCTGAAAAGCGGAATTGAATGCGGCGTTGGAAGCTACCCCGTTGACTGCCTCACATTCGCCGTAACTCATGCTGATGATCGCCGGAGGTGTGGCGGTGGTAAGGAGATTCTCGATCGCCAAGAGTCCGCCGAACGTTGCCGTGTCCGTGCAGCTGGCGACTTCGATCGCCGCGTTGGGCGCGATGGCGCTCGCGACTTCCGCATCGATGTCCGTTTCTGCGTCGTCGGCATTGGTTCCGGGATCCGTGCAGCTATTGCTTCCGCTGGGATGAACTGTGGTGACCGTGCCCGAATAGTTGCTCAGAAATGTGCTGCGATAGGTCGCGACGTCTGTTCCGTATGTGTCGCTATCCTCGACCACGACGATGGTCTGGCCGGTCCCGGTTAGCCCCAAGCGGTAAAGCGGGTTCAGGTTGTAGATCACCTGAAAGTCAGCGGGCGCGAGGGAATAGCATGTTCCTCCTCCGCACCCGGCGAAGGTGTAGTCGATCCGCCGCTCGTTCATCGCCTGAGGCTTGAAGTTGTGCATCGAGACAATGCCCACGATGATGGGCGCCAGCGCCGCCGGAATCTCTGGGTCGCTCATGTTGGCGTAATGCGATTCGCCACGCACGTTGAGATTGTGAATTTCAGTGTGGAATGTTTCCCGGATCTCACCCGCGGTTCCGGAAAGGTCCATCACCATACCATTGGCGTAAATATAGTTGACCGTGAACCCGTGCGATTCGAGCCAGGCCTCAATCGTGTCCAGGTCGGCTTGTGCGGGCCCGTATAGCCGGCCTTGTTCCGCCGGCATGAGCCAGTGGCGGAAATTTGGCGAAGTCTTGTCGGTGAGCTGCTCGATATATGTTTCGAACTCCTGCTCGAGCGCTGGCGGGCGCCGCAACTGGAGGAGCATGTGCGCCATGGGAAATGAGTCGTCGACGCGGCCGCGATCGTTGGCAGGATTGCGTGCTTCGGGGCGCGTGTTGCCCCGCAATGTGACGAGCTTGCTCTCGTCAATCGGTTCGGTAATGAGGATTCGTGCGCGCTGGCCAATGTCTCTGGCGCCAAGACGTGCGGAAAACTGACTGATAAGGAGGAAGGCAGCTACGGAAAGCGCCGCACCGGCAAGTCCCAGCTTTCGCATCATTCAGGTCCTGTT
>JASHQB010000229.1 GCA_030037775.1 Candidatus Acidiferrales bacterium | reverse complement strand
GTGACAGGGCAGCGTTCTAGCCGGCTGAACTACGTCCCCGCATGCTTGCGGAATGAAACGAACACTGGTGGGCGATGTGCGATTTGAACGCACGACCTTCCCGGTGTAAGCGGGATGCTCTAACCTCTGAGCTAACCGCCCGTACCATGCTATCCGAAGGCTCCCTGAGCGTCAACCGCGACCGTAACGGTTTATTTCGCCCGTTCTCACAATAATTCCCATCGGCTTGACGTTCTGGTACTCGCCAAGTACACTCGATTCGGTAGCAAAACAAAAACGGATGCTCCTCTCGCGCGATTTCGTCGGATACATGTCTAAAGAAGTGGTCAAGCGGCTTGTGGACCGCCAAATGATTGAGGCCAAGTCGGTTGAGCAGCTTTCCGAGCGCGTGCGCCAAACCATGGTCGACGAGCTCACCGTTGAGGATCGCCTGAATGAAGAGGTCCGCGACATCCTGGCCCAGCACAACGACGAAATGCGCAAAGTGGGGGCTTCCTACCAGGAAATGTACAAGAAAGTGAAGGGCGAGCTCGCGCGCCAGAGGAAGTTGATCCTTCGCTGATGCGACTCACCCGCGAAAAGACGGTACGCCTCTCTCACCGAATCATTGACCTTCTTGTTTCCGTCGAAGACCTGGACTTCGTGGAAGACCGCGATACCATCCGTCAGGAAATTGTCGCCATTTTGCAGGAACTGCTGAAACAGGAAGAGCAAGTGGACGCTGAGGCCCGCGCCAAGATCGCTTCGCAGAAAAAGGAGATCCTCGAAGGCAGCGAGGAATGGGACATCCTGTATCGCCGCTATTACAGCGAATCGCTCAAGCGCATGGGCGTCGCTGACCTCACCGAACAACGCAGGTCGTAGCCTCTCCTTGACCGGAGATCTGACAGAAAAATCTCCACTCGGCCTCGGAAAGACCAAGTGGAGGTTATGTGCTTAAAGACTTGTTCGTCTGAGCTGTCTTAGCAAGCGTATCGCCGAAACGCGAATCCAACGCCTAATAGGCCCGTGCCAAGCATGCGGCGTTTTTGGGAGCGCACACGGTTTCAGTAACTTGTGCGAAAAAAAGCGGCCCTTTCGAGCCGCTTCTCACATGCGATAAGGAAATGATTTATGTTGTTTCAGTTCGGCCGGCGCTTCAGCACGGGCGCGTTGTCGTCGCCGCTGTCGGTTTGCCCCTGTTGAGCTTGATCGGACTTCTGTTCCGCTTTGCTTTTTAGCGTAGGCTTGCCGGCGCGCGCTTGCTGAATCCTCTCGCCTGATTCCAACCGTACGAGACGCGCTTTCACCGTGTCAAATTCAGAGGTCGTCACGATGTATTCCGGGCGAGGCGGAAGGATGCTGGCAATCTCCTTTTGCGCCGCGATAATGCGATCCGGCGTAGGAGGATGGGTGTCAAAAATCTTAGGAATCGTTCCTGGCTGCTTTTTTTCTTCCGCTTCGACTTTCTCAAAGAATGCCACAAACGCATTCGGGTCGTAGCCCGCTTTGTACATGTACTGGAGACCCAGATAGTCCGCTTCACGTTCCGCATCGCGGCCAAACTTCAAATACGTCATGGGAATCGCAAAATTCATCCCCTCGTAGATCCCGTAGCCAGCCCACGTGCCGGGCAACGTCATAATCAGCGGGATAGAGGCGATCTGCATAATGTTCGCTTTTGTGGCGTTCCGCGTCTGGTGTCGCGCACAGACGTGCGCAATCTCATGCCCCATCACGCCCGCGAGTTCCGATTCTGTGTCCGCATGCAAAACCACACCCGTGTTGACGTAGAAGAAGCCGCCGGGGAGAGCAAACGCGTTGATGTGCTCGTCATCGATCACCTTGATAGTGAAGGGCACTTCGGCGTCGGAGTTTCTCACCAGGTTTTGTCCGACCTTATTGACGTAGCCGACGATCACCGGGTCTTGGATCAGTTTCGAAACTTTTTCCACTTCTTCCGACAATTGTTTTCCAAGCGCGATTTCACGCTGAATCGAATACATATCCGGGCCATGGCCCACTTTTCGATTGCCGATCGCGTTGACGTCAGATTCTGTGCCCGTTTTTACCGTGTCGGATTGGGCCAGAACCGTGGGGGCGCCGATAAGAATCGCCAGAAGGAAAACTGCAAAACTCGTGGAGGTTTTCTTCATGGACCCTCCTCCTTGCCAATACGGGTATTATACACCCCCATTGGTCCTGATGCTTGACGAATGTGATGCAGGCTGCTCCAAAAGAGTTTCTTTCTGCCCCACTCCATGTCTGACCTCGTCAGCCCCAAGCCGCAGGCCCCCTCGTAGTGTCTATGATAACCTGTAGGCTGAGTTCTATTGACGCTGTTTGCTGTTGTATCTACAGTGGTTCTAGCGGCATGGCCCTCAAGAAAATACAGATCGGCCAGGTATGGAAGAAGGATGATACCGGCGACTCGTACCTCGTGACGAAGGTCTATAACGAGGCGCTGGCCACCTTTGCTGTCCTGCGCAAGGCAGGCTCCGAAACGGACGCCCCCCTGCGTGTTCGCGTCGTCCATGCGGGCGCGTCGCCTAGCTTGCCGGGCTTTCGCTTTACGCAGGAATCGGAAGAGTTTTAGGCCCAGTCGTGGAGTTCCGGATGGCCGACCGTCCCCCGAAGATCCTCACTCATGCAGCGCGCGCCGGCCGCATTCTCTTGGCGTTTTTCCTGGTGCCGGCTTCGGCCTTTGCCACAACCATCATCGCTGTGCGCACGGCGGAATTTGTCATCATTGCCACCGACAGCAAGGCAACCTACCTCGGGCAGCCGGGACCACCGACGGTCTGCAAGATTTACAATGATGGTGAGCTTTATTTTGCTGTTGCTGGACTCGATCGGGATTCCCAGCGCAATTTTTCTGTAAAGGACGTCGTAGCGCAAAGTCTCTTGCCCTCAGCGAATTTCGATGATCAAGTTACGCGCGTGGAGAATGCCGTTTCTCAATCCTTGCTAACGGAATTGCATCGCTTGCAGCGCGAAGATCCGGGCACCTACGCCTTCGCGATGCACAATAGCAGGGAGGTGGTGAGCCTGATCCTCGCGCAATACCACGAGGGAGTCCCGCACCTCGCGGCGCGTGGATTTGGGTGGATCGCCAATCCGGTTCCCGCGATCAAGATTAACCGCATCACCTGTCCGGGCGATTGCTCGGACGGCAGGGAATTGGTTTCTCTGGGAGAGAAGACTGCCGCCGAAAGATTCATGCGTGCCAACGCCGGCGAAGATTTCGACCTTCCCGCGCTTGCCACCAAGCTCGTTCAGCTCGAAATCGACGATTCGCCTGGCAACGTCGGGCCGCCCATCAACGAGGTCCGCCTTGACAAAGATGGCATCACTTGGATTTCAAATGACGCCGGCTGCCCTGTCTCGGCGCGATAAATCGCCGCACGCGTCAGCTGATACAAAAACTTCCTGGCGCGGCCTGAGCTATTCTCTTGGCTTGTAAGTTCCGAACTTCATCGCGATGGGTTTGAGTGTGGGATAAAACTGCACGAACGTGTTGTCCACTGCGCCGTGCTGATTGTGGCATTGCCAGCACGCTTCCTTTGGATTCGCAGGCGCGCTCTCTGCCCTCAATCCGAAATTGAAATATGCCCACTTCTCGGGAAAGTGGTTCTCATCTTTTACCGCCGCGGCGATTCCTCGCAGGTCCGTCTGAAAATGTCCGCCCTTATTAATCGATCCTTTGCTCGCCGCTGCGCGCTCTTCGAGCACAAACATCGTTTTGTCCGGCCAGCGCCCTGTGGCAGTGAACGCTCGGTACGCGCCCGGCTCGACGAACACATTCGTGAACGCCGGCGGCGCACTGGGATTCGGGCTGTACGCCATTCCCAACCCGGAAGAGAGATAAATCCATTCGCGATAATTCTGCGGTCGCACCAGGCGGCCTTGCACGTCGTATTGTGGCCCGCGCGCGTTCTCCGGCTGCTCGGCCGCAGGCGCCGAGTGGCTGGCCTGCTGCGTGAGCAACCCGCCTGCCGCAATCGCCAGGATCAAGACTCTCACCTTTCGCATCTTCTCCCTGAAAGACTACAGTCAGAAACGCGGCAGCAGTCCGTTTCTAGACTGATCGCACCGGCATTTTTACCACGTCCTCCACCTGCATGATCTCGCGCACCAAAAAAGGCTCCGCGTATTTTACGCCGATCATTCGCCCGTAATGCCGCGAAGTCAAGTTCACGCGATCTTCCAGCTCATCGAGCGGAATATGGACGCGCGAATTTTTCTCCGCCCTCTGCGGCCTGAACTGCGACTCGTACGCCAGAATCGCTTTGTGCCGCTTCTCAAATTGCTTGGTGATGTCCACCGCAAACGACGGCCTCACCGTCTCATCGTACGTGGTCGAATACAAAATCTTGAACGGCCTGAATGCTTCGCCAGGAATCGGCAATTGCTTGAGGCCGGCAAGAAAGCACGCTTCATAGCACAGCCGCCCCGCGTTGTAATGGTCCGGGTGCCGCCCCTCCCAGTACGGCAGAATCACGGTGTGTGGCTGCCACTCGCGGATTTTGGCCGCCACGGCCAGTTTGTATTTCTCGCTGACTTCAAGATGTGCATCCGGCAGCCCCAGATTCGCGCGCATCGCCAGGCCCATAATTCGCGCCGCCTGCGCCGCTTCGTGGAGGCGCTGTTCCGGCGTGCCGCGCGTTCCCATTTCGCCGCGCGTCAAATCGAGAACGCCCGTCTTATGTCCGCGCTGCGCCATCTTGATCAGCGTGCCGCCGCAGGTCAGCTCCACGTCGTCCGGATGCGCCGCAATCGCCAGCAAATCGAGTTTCATTCCGCCTCCTGCGATGATTGCCAGGCTGATTCTATCGTTTGCGCGAGAGCGCCGTCAAAACTGTTGGCCCGCGCGCCGGACGATGCTAACGTGAATTTGCTGGTTAGGAGTCACAAATGCTTCAGCCACTGGAAGGCCGCGTCGCGCTCGTCACCGGCGGCGCCAAGCGCATCGGCCGCAGCATCGTGGAAAAATTTGCGGCCGAAGGCGCGGATGTGGTCATCAATTACGAGTCCTCTCAGACGGAAGCGGAGAGTCTTGCCTCTGACGTTCGCAAGCTAGGACGCCGCGCCCTGGCCATCCCCGCGAACGTCGCCCGCAAGCAGGAAGTTCAGCGCATGTTCTCGACCATCGAGCGCGAATTTTCTCGCCTCGATATTCTCGTGAACAACGCTGGAATGTTTTTCGCCGCCGATTTCCTGGACCTGACCGAAGAGCAATGGGACACCATCATGTCCACGAATCTGAAGGCTCAATTCCTCTGCGCGCAAGCCGCCGCGCCGCTGCTCAAGAAGAGCGGCCACGGCCGCATCATCAACATTTCATCGCTTGGAGGGATGCTGCCCTGGCCGAAATTCACACACTATTGCGTTTCCAAGGCGGGAGTCATCATGCTGACGCGCTGCCTCGCCCGCGCGCTTGCGCCGGAAATTCTGGTAAACAGCGTCGCCCCCGGCACTATTCAATTTCCCGGCGAAGCGCCCGACGAAGATTACATTCATCGCGCGCCGCTGCATCGTACCGGCACGGGCTCTGAAATCGCCGACGCCGTCTTCTTTTTCGCTACCACAGAATTCGTCACCGGCCAGATTCTCCCCGTCGACGGCGGCCGCGGCCTTACGTAAACGAAAAAGCGGCGCCCGGGAAAAACGGGCGCCGCGCGGAAAAGGCTTTCTGTCTTTCGTTATTCGCCCGCGTATTTCACCGAACAACCGTACGGCCGTGTGACCGCATCGCTCACCGGCTTGCCGCTCATCGCGTCTTCCAGCGCCTCATTCAGATAATTCTTTGCGCCCTGAATGTCGGCTACGTCCGTCGTCGGCTTGTCGTCGATCGCACCGTCATAGACCAGCATGCCTTGTGGATTGATGACGTACATGTCCGGTGTGGTTTTTGCATCATAGAGATGACCTAGCGCGCCCGTAGGATCGAGCAGCGCCGCCGTCGGATGCGCGTTCTCTTGCTTGAGGTACGCGTTCTCGTCCGCGGCGTCCATGTAACCTTGCTTACCCGGCGCCGAGGACAGCACCGTCAGCCAGATCACGCCCCTCGCAGTCCATTCCTGCTGCAGCCGCTGCATATTGCCGCTGTCGTAGTGCTTTCGCGTGTACGGGCAGCCTCGATTGGTCCATTCCAGCACCACAAACTTGCCGCGATAATCGGAAAGGTGATGCGTTTGTCCATTCGAGTCCGTCGCCGTGAAATCCGGGGCGGCCTCGCCGATGCGCGCAGCCCACGCGAGCGTCCCAATCATTCCCGCGCACGCTAGCACAACCAGGCCCCTGATGATCCCTTGTCTCATGTTTGCCTCCTTGCATTCGGATGGGTTGTTAATCTCCCGTGGGGGCCGCGTGTACGGGCGCCGCAATCTGGTAAGCGCGTCCCGCGCCAAGCTCCAGCACCCCTCGCAATTGCGCAATCGGCTTCAGCAGCCCGTCTGACTTCTGCAGCTTTAGACGCACGCCACGTGCAAAAGGTGTCGCGGCCTGCGCCGCGTCATTGTTGATCTGCTCAGCCTCAAGAGGAAAGAACGTTACTGCGGTTTCCCGCTTTCCCGTCTCGACAGTCAGCACAAAATCGTTTTTTTCACTCGTCGCGTAAACCTTCCACGTTGCGGGCTGTGGTTTTGGCACTTCGGCTCGTGCGTTCATCAACATGCCTACAGCCGCCGAAGAAGCAGTGCCTTTAAATCCCTTGACCGCGCTGTTTACCGGGAGCGTCAGGGATACCCGCGCTTTGCCGGGAATGCACATTTCGCGGCACACCAGCCAATTCACCTTCGCGCCCAGTGTCACGTCTCCGCCATCTTGCAGATCTGCCGGCACACTCAAAGGCGCAAACAGCATGACTTGGTTTTCATATCCATAATCCACAATCGAAGGCGCGGTCAGTTTCTGCGGCGCTGGCCACTCGATTGCTCCCACTCGAAATCCCGCGGGCACTTGCCATTCCACTTTTGGCGGCTCGCCGGAATCCCCCGGATTCTCCCAGTAAACGTGCCAGCCT
>JASHQB010000228.1 GCA_030037775.1 Candidatus Acidiferrales bacterium | reverse complement strand
CGGGAAGGAGCAGGCGATTTCGAGCTTCTCGGTGGAGACGCGGGAGTTGCATGTGCCGGTGAGCGCCGCTGTGCCGTCCACGCCCGCAGCTGCCCCGGCGAACCTGCCAGCACCCTCACGGCCGCGTTACGTGGCGCTCTATTTTGACGACCTGAACACGCCGTTTGGCGACATGCGACATGTGCAGCTGGCCGCGGAGAATTTTATTCACACGGGAATCAGCCTTGGAGACCAAATCGCGTTATTGGCCACCTCTGGTTCGGGGGACGTCGACTTCACCACGAACGCACAGGGAATCCTGGATGCGATTGAGAAGCTGAGGTTCCGCGGACGGACGATCGAAAGCAGCGGTTGTCCGCGGATCACGCCGTACGATGCCGATGAGATCGCGACCGAAGTGCTGCCTCCCATCAGCGATACACCTCCGCAGAGTCCTCCTGCGTACCAGGCGGCTGTCGCCGAGGCGGTGAAGTGCAACTGCGTCGACGCAACGAATTTGGGGAGCCTCGATTGTGGAAGGCAACAACAGGAGGTGGTTCAAGCGGAATCCAAGCAGATGTGGGATTCGATTCGCCAGATGTCGGAGGACACGTTGAACAGCGTTCAGGGGGTTGTCAATTACCTGGCGACGAAACCGGGCGAGCGCGTGCTCGTGCTGTCATCTTCGGGATTTCTGACCACCACGCTGGAAGCCGGCGTGGATAAGCTGGTCGATAGCGCGTTGCGTGCGGGTGTGGTGATCAACGCGCTGGACGCCAAGGGTCTTTATACCGCCGTTTCAACCATGGATCCCAACCACGGCTACACCGATGACTTAGCCGATGGAGCGGCCGCGCATGATGTGGAGAGTTTCGGGCCGGCGATGAGCAACACGATGAGCGCGATGGTCGATTTTGTGGTGGGCACCGGCGGGCGATACTTCCACAACCGGAATGACTTGGCCGCCGGATACTATTCGCTGGCGGCGGCGCCGGAGACCGAATACCTGCTGGGCTTCGCGCCGGAGAAGGAAAAGTTCGATGGGAAGTTTCACAAGCTGAAGGTGGAGGTTGCGGGGCCGAGCAAATTCGAGGTGCAGGCGCGGCCGGGGTACTTCGCGCCGACAAAGGAGGCGAGCGGGAAGGCGGCGCCACAGACGGCGGAGGAAAAGATCGATGCGGAGGTGCATGGCTCGGAAGAGCGCAGTGACTTCCCGCTGAGCGTCCGCGCGCAGCCCGGCACGGCGAGCAAGGGCGTCGGACAAGTCAGGGTGCAGACGCACGTGGATATCGAGAAGCTGCCGTTCGACGTACAGCAAGACCAGCACGTGGACATGCTGACATTCGTGACTGTGCTGTTCGATGCGCAGGGGAAAATCGTCACGGGCAAGGAAGCGCAGATGCGACTGGCGCTGAAGGCGGAGAGTTTCGAGCGGTTTGCGAAGAGCGGGATTGGCGGCGGAATGTTGCTGGAAGCGCCCGCCGGGCAGTATCGTTTGCGGGTGGTGGTGGAGGAAGCTTTGCATGGCCAGATGAGCGCGACCAGCCAGAGCGTGCAAATCCAATGATGTTTTCGGTGCACACGCGGCAAGATGGGCAGAAGCCGGCGGCGCAGTGAAGCGGAGCGGGCGCGGCCGGGTCGGGATGGCACGGCGGCGCAAGGCCGCGCCTACCCGAAAAAAAAACAGATTCCTCGTCGCCCTTCGCTGAGAAACGCGAAGGACTCGCTCGGAATGACACCAAAAGCGTGTCAGCTGAAGATGTCTTTGACCTTGTCGAAGAAGCTGGAATTGCGTTCGACGGGGCGGTTTTCGGCTTTGACGACGCGGTGGAGCTGCTCGAAGAGCGCCTTCTGCTCTTTGGTGAGCTTGGAAGGAATCGTGACGCGAACGTTAACGTAAAGATCGCCTTTGCCGCCATGAGGATCGGGCAAGCCCTTGCCCTTGCGGCGGAAGAGAGTGCCGGGCTGGGTGCCCTCGGGGATGGTGAGTTTTTCGTCGCCGCTCATGGTGGGGATGATGATTTCCGCGCCGAGGGCGGCTTGCGAAACGGTGATGGGGACGTTGCAGTAGAGATCGGCGCCGCGACGCTCGAAGAAGGCGTGCTCTTTCACTTCGATGAAGACGTAGAGGTCGCCGGGAACGCCGCCGTTCGAGCCCTGCTCGCCTTCGCCGGGAACGCGGAGGCGCATGCCGTTGTCGACGCCGGCGGGGATGGAGACTTCGATGGTGCGGGCGCGCTCGATGCGGCCCTGGCCGCGACACTCAAGGCAGCTTTCCTTGATGATTTTCCCGGCGCCGTGGCACGAGGGGCAGGTGCGCGAAACAGCGAAGAATCCCTGCTGGTAATGCAATTGGCCGCGGCCTTTGCAGGACTGGCAAACTTCCATGCCGGAGCCGGGTTTTGCGCCGGTACCGTGGCAGGCGGCGCAATCCTCCATGCGCGGGATTTTCAGCTTGGTTTTCACGCCTTCGGCGGCGTCTTCGAATGAGAGCTTGAGGTCGTAGCGCATATCGGCGCCGCGCTGGGCGCGCGGCTGGCCGCTGCGGCGGCGTCCACCGCCGCCAAAAATGTCCTGAAAGCCGAACATCTCGCCGAAGACGTCCTGAAACTCCTCGAAAATCGAGCCGAAATTGCTGGCGTCGAAGACCTGGCCGCTGAGGCCGGCGTGGCCGTAGCGATCGTAGGTGGCGCGCTTTTGCGGATCGGAGAGGACGCTATAGGCTTCGCTGGCTTCGCGAAAGCGGTGCTCGGCCTCGGATTTGTGCTCCGGATTGCGGTCGGGATGCCATTGCATGGCGGCCTTGCGATAGGCGCTCTTGATCTGGTCAGCGGCGGCGTCGCGCGCGACGCCGAGAACTTGGTAATAGTCCTTTTTGGATGCGGCAGACATTCTGTTTCAGTTCCCCCTGGAAGTGGACGTGGAATTAGATGCGGCGTTGTGGCCGGCGGGATTTACGGCGACGCGGACCATGGCCGGGCGCAACACTTTGCCGTGGAAAACGTAGCCGGCCTGCAATTCCTCGAGGACGGCATCGTCGGGATGGTCCGGCGTCTCGACGCGCTCGATGGCGTGATGAAAATGCGGGTCGAAGCTCTTGCCTTCGGTTTCGATTTTCTGCAGACCCTGCTTGGTGAGCACGTCGAGCATTTGCTTGCGAATCAATTCGAAACCCTTGCGATATTCGTCATGCGCGGGATCGCGATGCGCGGAAATGGCGCGGTCGAAACCGTCGAGCACGGGCAAGAGATTTTCGACGAGGACTTCGGCGCCGCGATGGCGTTCGTGATGGCGCTCGCGCTCGATGCGCTTGCGATAATTCTCGAAATCGGCCTGGAGGCGGATGAGCGTGTTTTTCAGGTCGGTTTTTTCGGCGGCGAGTTTCTCAAGTTCGTCGCTGATGATTTTTTCCGTGGACTGGCCGCCTGAGGCGCTTGGGCCCTCGGCTTCGGCGCCGGCGCTGTCGCCGGGGTTCATCTGCCAGTCCTTTTCTGAATCGTCTTTCCTGCTCACGACAACTTGTCCCCTTTCCGGCTGAAAACGAGAAACTGCTTATTTGCTTTTTTCGGCGGCTCCCAAAACGGGCCGCGGGTCGAAAACGACACGAAACGACTGAATTTTGCCTTGCGATAAACGATACCATCCGGCGCAAAACACGGTGACGTT
Organism: Candidatus Acidiferrales bacterium; assembly: GCA_030037775.1. GTDB lineage: Bacteria > Acidobacteriota > Terriglobia > Acidiferrales > UBA7541 > DAHUXN01. The sequence continues at coordinate 2,459 of JASHQB010000228.1, read as the reverse complement.
TCCCATGTTCACATCGTAGAAGAGGGAAACGTCGTCGCCCTCCGCGAGCGCTTTCTTCACGTCGTACTTCAGGCGCATGCGCTCCATATCACGAAAATAGGCATCGGCGCCGTCACGGAAGCCCAGAGCGCCTACAAATTTCAGATCGTCGGTGACGTGTTTTCTGGCCGCTTTGAAATCGGAGCGATTCAGCGCGTCGACAAAAGCCAAGACGACGCCCTTCGAACTTTGGCCGGAGGATTCCTCTCTGTTTTTTTGCGCGCCTATATTTCCACTCATGACAACTTGTCCCCTTTGGTTTCCTCGGAGAAAAACTGCGACATCAGGGCGACGACGGTGATGACGCGCTCGTAATGCATGCGCATGGGGCCGAGAATTCCGAGAGTTCCCTGCTCGCCTAGGCGCACGGGCTCTCCGGGGCGCGGGGGCTCTCCATGACCATATGGCGCGCTGACGAGGGCGAGATGCTTGCCTACGCTGGACATTTGCTCGACGCCGAGCTCGACGTGCACGGGCTCGGGCGCTTCGATGCAGCCGTTGAGGAGGGCGACCAGGCGATCGCGCTCCTCGATGGCGCTGAGCAATTCGCCGAGCTGCTGTTGATCCTGAAATTCCGCAGCGGCGGCAAATTGCGCGGCACCGCCGATGTAGACGACACGTTCAGCATCTTCGCCGAGGAGCTTCGGATCGCAGAGCAGGAGGGCGCCGCTGATGAGCTTCTCATAACGCTCGCGGTCGAGCGCAAGCTGGGCCTTCAAATCGGCGCAGATCGATTCCAGCGTCTGGCGCGGGTAATGGCGGTTCAAAAACTCGGCGATGCGGTCGAGCTCGGGCTGAAGAAACGCGCGTTCCGGGCGAATGCATTTGTCACGGGTGATGCCTCCGCTGGTGACGAGCACGACGAGGACGCGGGAGTCGGGCAGGAGCAAGAAACGAATGTGTTCGACCAAGGTGCGCGCGAGCGGCGGCGAAATGATGATGCCGAGTCCGCGCGAAACGGCGGCGAGGACATGGCTGGCGCGCTCCATGACGCCTTCGGGCGTGGTGGCGGATTCGAGTTCGCGGCGAATCCAGTCTCGGTCTTCCACACGCGGCGTAGCCTGCGCGGCGATTTGCTCGACGTAAAAGCGGTACGCGGACGCGGTCGGAACGCGGCCGGCAGAGGTGTGCGGCTGGTAGAGATAGCCCTCATCTTCGAGGTCGGCCATGATGTTGCGCATGGTGGCGGAGCTGAGCGGCTCGGCATGCACGCGCGCGATGGTGCGCGAGGAAACCGGCTCGCCGGTTTCGATGTAAGCGCGCACAACTTCGGCGAGCACCTGGCGGTGACGCTGTTGTTGTAGGGCTGGAGTTGGAGTCATGTTCTTCGGTTCATCAACAGCAAAACTGGGAGCCTGTAAGTTGCGCTGGCGTGGCGCCTAAGTTTAAGTTTAACCAGCGGGAACGAGAGCGTCAACTTGGCGGCGCGAAAGTAGCATGGCGCGCGGGATCCAAATTCAAATGACAAGGCGAAGCCGGAAAGCAACTGATTGCTCGCGCCGTGCCGGTGGAATATGCTGTTCGGCATTCAAGACTGGCACAGTCGACTGGTTTGGGGAGGTGTCGATGAAGAGTCTGCGCATATTGCTCGTTCTTGGAGGCGTGGCGCTGGCTTTTTTGGTGACGACGACGAGCCGGGCGCAAGGCACGCCTCCGCCAATGTATACGCCGGCGAATGAAGGCCAGCCGCTCTCGACGCGCGTGGTGAACTACCAGATCGACGCGCGGCTCGATGCTACAAAGAAAACCATCGATGCGACGGAGTGGCTGACGTACAAAAACCTGACCGGCCAGCCGCAGCAGACTTTTCCCTTCCATCTTTATCTGAATGCGTTCCAGCCGAAATCCACGTTCATGACCGAAGTACGGCTCTACGGGACGCGCGGCAACGCGGCAGGCAGCGGCTGGGACCCGAAGCACTACGGATCCATCACGATCCGCAAGTTCGAAGTGGCAGGAATGGGCGACGTGACGGACAAAATGCAATTCATGCAGCCGGACGACGGAAACAAGAACGACGAGACGGTGATGCAGGTGACGCTGCCGAAACCGATTGCGCCGGGGGCGTCGGTGCAATTTCAGATGGTGTTTCACGACCAGCTTCCGTACGTGGTGGAGCGCACCGGTTACGTGCGGGATTTTTTCATGGTCGGGCAATGGTTTCCCAAGGTCGGCGTGTGGTGGCACAACGCGTGGAATTGCCATCAGTTTCATGCGACGACGGAATTTTTCTCGGACTTCGGGACGTACGACGTCCGCGTGACGGTGCCGCAGAATGAGGTGGTGGGCGCGGGCGGGGATTTGATTTCGAGCAGCAACAGCACGGATGGAACGAAGTCGCTGATCTTTCATTCCGAGGACGTGATCGATTTTTCGTGGACGGCGAGCCCGCATTTCATCGACGTGGAAGATTCGTGGAC
>JASHQB010000020.1 GCA_030037775.1 Candidatus Acidiferrales bacterium | reverse complement strand
GGAGGGGCGTCAAAACGGGAGTGACTTTGCCCCAGCCGTCGGTCTGCGCGGACTTCATGTCTTTGATGAGTTGATCCGGCAGATTGGCGTTCAATTTTGGGCGGCCGCGCTGCGTGCCGAGAACCCAAGCGACGGCGGCGACGGTTTTCGACACTTGCTGGATTTCGTGGAAGTCGATTTTCTCCGGCGTGTCGGTGGGCCGGTGATAATCGACGTGCAGGCCGTCGCTGAAAAAGGCGATAGGGATGCCCATGCGCGCGAAATTGTAGTGATCGCTGCGGTAGAAGATGCGCTGGCCGGTGGGCCCGGGGCCGAGATTGTCGTGAGTGGCGTCGGGAGCAGTGACATCGTAGAAATGATTGAGGACGAGTTTCTGGTAGCTGTTGTTGACGGTCTCAATGATTTTTTCGAGGTCGTCGCTGCTGATGTTCGGGCCGACGAGCATCACTTCGCCGGGACTGACGAGCACGTGAGTGGGATTGGGGTCGACGGAATTGGGATTTTTGGTGCGGCCGATCATGTCCATGTTGAGATCGGCGACAACTTTTGAAAGATCAACGGGCGGAAACTCGTTGAAGTAGCGCGAGCCCCACAGGCCCTTTTCCTCGCCGGCGTTCCAGAGAAAAGTGATGCTGCGCTTGGGGCGCATGCCCTGGGCGGCGCCTTGCACAAAAGAACGAGCGATGCCGAGCAGGCCGGTGGAGCCGGAGCCGTCGTCGTCGGCGCCGTTGTTGACGTTGTGGCCATTGGGCAGCGGCGCGCTCAGGCCGATGTGGTCGAGATGGGCGCTGATGACGACGTATTCGTTTTTGAGGACGGGGTCAGAGCCTTCGAGAATGCCGACGACGTTTTCGCCGTGGCCGTGCTGCGTCTGGACGACGGCGTGGAGGGTGAGTTTTTTCTCGGGGCGAAAAGCGAAGGGAGTGTCGTGGGAATTCGGCGCAGCGGAGTAGAAAGCCTGAGAGGAGTTCACCTTTTCGCCGGCGAAAAGATAGTTGGTCATTTGCACGCCGGCGATGATGGAGGGCGCGCTGGGGCAGGCGGGTGGATCGTCAAATTTGGTGACTTCATAAGTAGGGCCGTTGAGCGCGGGGCCGCGGCCGCCGTTGGGGTCGGCCATCATGTTGAGCTGCTGAAAATCGGCGATGTGGACGACGGCGACGGCGCCGTTTTTCGCGGCGTATTCCTCGGGCGTGAGGAAGTCGGTGCATTCCTCGCCAAGGGGATTTGCGGCGCCGGCGGGGCGGCGCGTTCCGGCGACGGCGGCAAGTTCGCGCGGCAGGCCGGCCACGACGATGATTTTGCCGCTGACGTCGAGACCCTGATAAGGATTGGTGTTGGATTTGTTGATGACGTAGCCGTTGCCGGCGAAGACGAGGCCGCCGGAGACGTCGAAGGAATCGGCGGGCGGCACGAAGCGGAAGCCGCCGCCGGAGCCAGCGACCCAATCTTTTCCGTATTCGAAATTCACGGTGCGAAGCTCGGCGGGACCGCCTCCGAAATTATTGGGCGGAGGGCCGACGAGAGAGGCGGCGCTTTGTTCGGGCAGGACTTCGCGAGTGCTGAGGTCAATGGGCATGAAGTAGGGCTGGAGCGGGCCATTGGTGTCGCTGGTGCTGCCCCCGGGCTTGAGGCCCCATTCGGCGAGATGGCTGGCGACGTAGAGAGCGGCGGTGTCGTAGCCGCGCGAAGGAAGGTTGCGGCCTTCAAGCTGGTCGGAGGCGAGGAAGTAATCGTAGATTTTCAATTCGTCTTCGGTGATGGAGTCGGCATTGCCGTATTTGGCAGCGCGAACTTTGGATGACTTGGCGGCGGATTTGGATTTGGCCGGAAGATTGGCTCCCACGGTGAAGAAAACGGAAAGCGATAAAGCAGCGACTAAGGAAATGCCAGTGACGATTCGGCGCATGAGGCCCTCGCGAAAAGAGTTAAGAAGCGGCGCTATCTTAATTAAAGACAGTGATCCTTCGCAAGAAGCGCTCAGGGCAAGCGAGTGACGAGCAACTACCCTGTCTTACTTCAGATATTCGTTGAACCAGGCGATGGCCCGGAGGACAAGGTCGCGGCTGTGCGCGGGGTTAACGAACATGTGGCCTTCGTGGGGGTAAACGACGAGTTCGGCGGGCACGTGGTAATTCTCAAGCGCGTGCCAGAATTCGAACGACTGCGGCGTGGGGCATTCGCCGTCGCTGTCGCCGACGACGATGAGCGAAGGCGTCTGCGCGTTTTTGACGAATTGGATGGGGCCGCTTTTGGCGTAGACGGCGGGATCGTCATAAACAGTGGCGCCGAAATAAGGGATCATCCACTGGTCGATGTCGTTTTCGCCGTAGTAGCTCAGCCAGTCGGCGAGGCCGGCGCCGATGACGGCGGCCTTGAAGCGATTGGTTTGCGTGACGGCCCACATGGACATGTAGCCCCCGTAGCTCCAGCCGGTGATCCCGACGCGGTCGGGTTCGATGGGCGCAGCGGCGATGGCGGCGTCGACGCCAGCCATGATGTCGCGAAAATCTCCACCACCGAAGTCTTTCACGTTGGCGCGGGTGAAGGCCTCGCCTGAGCCGTAGCTACCGCGGGGATTGGGCAGAAGGACGAAATATCCGGCGGCGGGAAGCGCAGCGGCATACCCGCGGCGACTGGGCCAACCTTGCAAGTTGGCGGCAGCGGGGCCGCCGTGAACGTCGACAACGAGGCCGTATTTTTTCGATGGATCATAATTCAGCGGATAGACCAGCCAGCCCTGGACTTGGCCGATGTCGGTGTTCCAGTGAAGGGTTTCGGGTTTGCCCCAGACAGGATGCAGAGTGCTGTTGAGATGAGTGACCTGTTTCCAACTGCCGATGGGCCCGGCCCAGAGTTCCGGCGGATTGCTGAAAGATTGGCTCACGACGCCGGCGATTTTGCCGTCACGCGAAAGAGAAATGCCCGGGCCGAAGCCGGGGCCGATGCGTTCGCCGGCAATATAGAGCGTGGAGACGGCCCCGGAATCGAGATTGACGGAGGCGATGCCGGTTTGGCCGTCGGCGATTTCGCTGAAGATAATGGAATGGGAATCGGAGGCCCACTGGACGGAGTTGGGCGTGGCTTTGATCTCGGGCGTGACGTCGCGAGTATCGCCGCCGGTGATGGGAATTGTGTAGACGTCGCCGCCGACGGAGATCTCGTCGCTCATGAGGCCGCCGATAAAGGCGACGGACTGGCCGTCGGGGGACCATTTGGGCGTCCCGATCTGGATTTCGGTGGTGGATTTGAATATGGATTGCGGCGGGGCGGGATGGACGGCGTCAAAAATATCGAGGTCGGCGATCCACCAGTTGTTGTCGCCGTTGCCGTGAGCGGCGGTGGCGACGATTTTCGCGGAGTCGGGCGACCAGTCGAATTCGTAGACGTACATATCGGCAGGAGAGATCAAGCGAAGTTGGCCGCTGGCGAGGTCGACGAGAGCGAGGCGCTGTTCGTAGTTGGCGGTGCGAATGACGCCTTCCGGCTGGGTTTCAGCGGCGAGCGGGCCGGCGGCGCGAGGTGCGTCGGGAATGTAGAGGAAGGCGATGGTTTTGCCGTCGGGCGACCAGAGCGGCGCGGAAGCGTCGCCCTTGATGTGAGTGAGCTGAAGCAGCCCGCGGCCAAATTCCACCTGAACGACGGAGGGTTGGCAGCCTGGATCGGGCATACAAACATACAGTTGGGATTGGCCGACGTGGGCGGCATCGGAAAAGAACGCGAGGTGCGTGCTGTCAGGCGACCAGGCGAGGTCGCTTTCGGCGGCCGCGGCTCCGGATTGAGCAGCAGTGATGTGCTGGGGCGCGGCAGCGGATTTCCAGTCAGTGACGTAGATGGCGGAATTGAGCGATGGCGCGCCATTTTTGCCGGTGAGGGATTCGACCCAGGCGACACGCTGGCCGTCGGGGGAGATTGCAGCTTCGGAAATTTCGTGGACGCCGAACATGGCGCGCATGGCTTGTTCGACGGCGGGAGAAGGCTTGGGCGGCGGCGGGAAATTGGCCTGCGGGGCCGCGACGGCACCAGTGCAAGCAAAGAGCGATGAGATGAACGAGATGAAGGCAACGCGGCAGAAACGGTTCATGTTCATGAGCCTCTCATTGGCAGATTTTAGGCGGCTACTGTGACATTGCGAGGTTGTTTTGCGCAAGTTTGATCTGCGCGGCGGAAACGGCTGAAAGCTAAGAGCAAGGGCGAAAACGATCAGGCGGAAGTGGAAGGATCTTGCGGGTTTTGGCTGGCGGCGCGGCGAGCGATGCGGCCGGAAACCATCCAGTAGCAGATATAACCACCGAGGCTGACACCGAGAACGATCCAGAAAATCTTCTCGCTGAGAGTGATGGCGAAGGCGACGACGGAAAGAGCGAAACCCCAAATAAATGCCTCTCCGGCGAAGGCCTGGCCCCAGCGAGGCTTGGCGCCGCTTGCGGGGACGCGCGGACGCAGCGCGGGAAAGAAGCGCGGCACGGCGGCGCAGTAAGCACGGAAGGATTCGCCTTGCGAGGCCGTGAGGGCGGCTTCTTCGCGGAAGATGAGGCGGTAGTAAAAGAGCAGCAGGCCGAAGGTCATGATGAACCAGCCGAGGCGGCTGGCGAGAAATCCGACTCCGGCGGCGAGAAGGACCCCGCCGAGATAAAGAGGATTGCGCGTCCAGCGGAAGGGGCCGTCGGCGACGAGCTTTTCGGAATGGAGCGCGTGGTCGTGGACCACCACGCTGTGGAGATACGCAGCGGCCCAAGTGCGGAGCAGCGCGGCGAGGAGGGCGAGGAGCGCGCCGAAGGCGAAAAAGAGACGCAGCTTGGGTACGGCAGCGGGAGAATCCGGAATGAAGGTGCGGCCCAAGATGACTTTGGCGAACGCGATGGCGGCGTTTTTTGGGTCGATGCTGTAGGAAGCGAATCCCGCCCAGAAAATTCCGCCGATGAACCAAAAGCGGGCGCGAAATTCGATCTCGGTGGCGCGCATCATGAAGGCAGTGGCCAGTGATCAGTGGTCAGTGAAGAGTCAAAGACGACGACGTAAATCATGATGCGACGCCGCTTGGTTGGGCGCTGGCAGAGATGGACGACGGGCGCGGCCGGAGTTCGGCGAGGGCGCGGCGCTGGAACAGCATGAAGACGATGCCGGCGGCGATTTGGGCGATGAGGGCGCCGATCAAGACAGCTTGGTGCGCGGACCAGGCGGCGGTGTTCAAACCAAAAAGCGGCGTGGGCAGGAAGATGGCGGTGAAAGGATTGCTCCCGAGATGCAGCGCGCCGACGACGATGATGGCGCAGGCATAGTAGACGCCGAGGAAGAGCACACCCATCAGAAGAGGATGCGCGCTGCGGCGAAGGTTCATCCATTGCAGGAAAAGAAAATCGCAGATCAGCCAGAACGCAAAATAGACGAGGCGGAAGCCGGCGACGGCGAGGCTCCATTCGAGGGATGGGTCGCGTTGCCACTGGATGATGAGAATCATGGCGACGCCCACGATGAGCGCGCCGAGGAAAAGATAAGGAGCAGGCCAGGTTTCGAGGCGCGCTGTGGGAGCGGGATCACCTCCATGGAGATAACGGCGGATTTGGTTGCGGTTGCGGAGAAGAACGAAGCCAAAAATGAAGAACAGGAGAATGTTCGTCGAAAGCAGTAGCGACTGGATATCGAGCGGAGTGAAGGACTGAGGCCGAGCAACAAAAGGCCCGGACATCTGCGGCGTGCGCCACACGAAAAACGCGAACAGGATGAAATTCAGATAGCAGAGAAAGCCGAGAGCCTGGCCGGGAGTATAGAGCTCGTAATTTGTGGGGTCGCGCTTGATGTTGCGCGCGACGGCGGGAATGAGCCACGCCAGAATGGTGACGTAAAGAATGAAGAGAACCAGGGCGTGATGGACGGGCGCGCCGAAAAATACGTCGTGAAACGGATTTGGAGGATGGAAGGTGCGGCCGCCGATGGAAATGGTTTCTGAAGCGAGGGACCACGAATTCTGCTTGACGAGGTCAATGGCGACGAACGGACTGATCGAGCCGAGGGCGACATAGGCAGCTAGAAAAACGTTTGAGCTCGAAGAATAGCCGACAAATACGAGGAAGAACAGAATGGCCCAGGTGACGGTGCCGCGGCGGAGAAAGAGGGACATGACCAGCGCGAAGGAGTTGTAGACGATGGCGCCGAGAATCAGGAGGACGTAGGCGACAAGAACAATACTTGCGGAAGCGTCTCCGGCGGCGGCTCCGAAGATGGCGGCGGGAAGGAAGCAAAGAAAAACGAAGAAAACCATGAGCGGAGCGCCAAAAAGTTTTCCGAGGGTGAGTTCGAGCGGCGAGAGACGCGTGAGGCGCTGAAAATCGAAAGTGTTCTGGTCTTTTTCACGCTGAATCGCATGGATGCAGGCGATGCCGCCACCGATGACGAGGACAGCGGCTTGAATCCACAGGATGGTGTGAAGCAACAGGTCTCCACGGTCGCTGACAGGAAGGCCGTTGACGCTGACGTTGCCCTTGAAAAAGACGTAGCCAACCACAATGGAAATGGTGGCGCAGATCACGCCGGCGATAAGGAGTTTGCGCGGGCGGAGCTGGATGCGCGCGTTGCGAAGAATTTCGGGATTGGAGAAGAGATTCATGGCGAAGTCACATCACTTCCCCGCCGGAGAGGCGCGCGTAAATCTGCTCGAAGGATTCCGCGGAGCCTTCGACGGCGCAGACCGGGGCGCCGGCCACGACGAGCTCCTTCACGAGCGCGGCAAGAGCAGAGTCACTGCCGGAGAAAAGAAAATCGACGCTGGAAGAACCGGGAATGATTTTCGCAGAAGGGTGCGCCTCGGTGACGCCGTCGCGGGCGGAGAGCCATTCCATGAGCTGGTCGCTGACTTCGGCGACGCGAATGCGGATGCGGCGCTTGGCGGCCGTTTCGGTGGACTGCTCCATGACGGCTGCGAGTTTCCCTGAGCGCAGCAAATGGCCCTTTTCCATGATGGCGACAGAGGTGCAGATTTCTTCGAGGTCGGAGAGAACGTGGGAGCTGATGAGGATAGTCTTGCCGTCGCGATTCAAATTTTTCAGAAGGTCTTTGAGTTCGACGCGGGCTTTGGGATCGAGCCCAGAGGCAGGCTCGTCGAGAACGAGCACCGGCGGATTGTGCAGAACGGCGCGGGCGATGCCGAGGCGCTGCTTCATGCCGCGCGAAAGGCCCTGGATGAAGGCGTCGCGCTTGGATTCGAGGCCGACCCAGGCGATAACTTCGGTGACGCGCGCGGGAATTTGGTGCGCGGGCATTTTGTAGGCGCGCGCGAAGTAGTCGAGATACTCCCAGACTTTCATGTCGTCGTAGAGAGAGAAAAAATCGGCGAGGTAACCGATGAATTGCAGGGCGTCTTCGGGGCGGTGCTCGACGTCGATGCCCTGGACTTCGACGATGCCGGAAGTGGGAACGAGGAGGCCGCAGATCATTTTGAGGGTGGTGGTTTTGCCGGCGCCGTTGGGGCCAACGAAGCCGTAAATTTCGCCGTCGGCGATTTGCAGATTGACGCGGTCGGCGGCGACGACTTGCGCGGGCCTTCCCTTCACCGGCGGCAGGTCGTATTCCTTCGTTAGATTTTCGAGGCGTACCATGTTCGCTATTTTCGCGTGTTCGCGCTGCGAGTTGCGCGGATTGTGAAACGCCCAGACCCGTATGTCAATACGCAATAGGGGCGGAAAGAGTTCCGCGACTTGCCTGGGGATGACAGATTAGTCGGCGATGCGAGAGTTTTTACTTCGCGAAAGGAGCACATTTCCAGCCTTGAAGCGGCTGGTGCTTTGAGTCGTGGCTCGGCTACAATCCAATTCCCTATGGGCGATGCGTGGAACCCAAGCGCGCTTCTGCTGGCTCAAGCTGTGCCAACATTGTCGCGGTCAGAGCTCCGCTGGCAGTTCGCGACCATCGCAGCTGCGGTCGCGATCCTGACCATAGCTTTTGCGGCAATCGCCCTTTTTTGTTTTGGCCGCAGGTCGCGCGACTTAACCCTGATTTCACTCAGCCTGTTATGTACTCTCTATGCGATCAGGCTGTTGGTGTCGAGCCCGAGCTTTCGCTCTCTCTTCGATGAGCCGCGAGTATTTTGGGCCTACTCCGATTGGGTGATCACATGCACCGTTGTCCTTCCCCTTATCCTTTTCCTTTACCAGGTCTCCTACGGACAGATCAGAGACTTCTGCCGCGGGCTTCTGGCGGTGGAAACAGCCTTCGCAATTTTCGGAATCGTCGCAGCCGCGCTTGGAGTCAGTCTGGCCAAACTCAACGTTGCAAATAACATCTTTCTGCTCGCGCTGCTCGCGGGCCTCGCGCTATTTCTAGTCGCGAATCAATTGCGTCCGGGCCTGCGCGAACGGCTGAGCCGCGAATTCCGCATTGTTGCCGCGGGCTTTCTGATTTGGATGCTGTTCGTCGTGATGGAAAATCTGCGGGGTCTTCATATCTTTGCGCGGATCTTGCCGGCGCACAGAGTGGAGTTTGTCGGATTTCTGGTATTCATCGGGTGCCTCGGATACGTGGCCGCGTACCGGACTTTGGCGAAAGAAGAACGATTGGTCGCGATCAACAAGGAGTTGGAAATCGCTCGCCGGATTCAGTCCTCGACGCTTCCGCAAAGCGTTCCCAGCCTCAAGGGACTTGAAATTGCGGCGCACTACGTGCCCATGAGTGCCGTGGCGGGGGATTTCTACGATTTCCTGCTTGTCGACGAGAAGCGCGTGGGGGTGATGATTGCCGATGTTACGGGACACGGCGTCCCGGCTGCCCTAATCGCCTCTATGCTGAAGGTGGCTTTCGCCAGCCAGCGAGCCAATGCGCACGATCCTGCGTTCGTTCTCGCCGGATTGAACCGCGCGCTTTGCGGCAAGTTCGAAGAGCATTTCGTCACTGCAGCCTATATTTTTGTAGATTTGGAGGCAGGCGTGATGCGCTATTCCGCTGCAGCCCATCCGCCTATGATGCTTGCATCAAGAACGTTAAGCGCCGTGAGAGAAGTCGAAGAGAATGGCTTGATGCTCGGCATGTTCCCGGAAGCGGCGTACTCTTCCGTGGAGATTCGCATTGGTCCCGGAGATCGTTGTCTGCTCTATACGGACGGCATCTTCGAAGCGAAAAACGCGGCGCAAGAAGAGTTCGGCAAGTCACGCTGCAAGGAATTTTTGGAAACGCAGCGCGATATTCCCGCTGCGCGTTTCGTCAAAACCCTGCTCGATAAGGTCGCTAGATTCTCCGGCTACGACTCTTTCCGCGTGCAGGAGGACGACATCACACTGCTGGTCCTCGACTTTCAAGACTGCGCTTGATGACGTTGAGTCTGGCGAGAACGCGACTGCCGACGTCAGCGTCCGTGCACGCGGCTGGGGCGGATGAAGAAGTGCTGTTTATCGATGTTGGCGGGGACGGCGACGTCGAAAAAGCCGACGAGCATTTCGTCGTAGGTTTGGTCGCCCCAGCGGACGGCGACGGTGGAGTCGGGATTGTGCGGATTGTTTTTGGAGTTGTCGAACCAGCCGACGGCCTGAAGCTCGGTGCCGGCTTTGAGGAAGAGCGGCTGGGCGAGGCGATAGCTCAGTTGCCAGTAAAAATTGTAGTGGACGCGGAGGAGGGTTTCGACGGTGTCGTGCATGGTGCCGCTGGGCGTGCCGCTGGGATGAATGATGTTGTATTCGAATTGCTTGCCGCGCAGGTGCATGTGCGGGAAAAAACTGAGCAGAAGACAGTCGTTCGGAATAGTGCCGTGAACTTCGGCGCGATAGTCGGGATCGTTGGGAGGAATGACGAACCAGTCGTTGGTGAGCTGGAGGGTGAGGACGCGCTGCACGGGTGGCTGCTTGGCGAAGACTAGGCCAATGCTGGCCTGGTCGGTGGCGGCGCGGCGCTTGGTGATGTAGTGCATTTGAAAAACGAGATCGGAGCCTGCGGGAATGAATTTCGCCATGCCCGCAGGCCAGTTGTCGGGCGAGCTGCCGGGGGCGTAGACGAGGAGGATATCGGCATCGGTCCACTTGGCGTCGCGCTGGTCTTGAGGATCCGTGAGCGTGGAGGCGGTAAACGGAACGCCGATGGGCGCGTGCGCGAGCCATTTGGAATTTGGCGGGCGGACGTAGACGACGGCGTGGTGGACGTTGGCGCGGCTGGAGGGGCGAATTTCGGAGAGCTGCACCCACTTGTCTTTGGTGAAATGCGTGGGGACGATTTCGTAGGTGTATTCGACGTCGCCGGTGGCAGGAAGCGAGACGGGCGCGGGCATGGTTATAATGTCGTCGGGCTTGGGGATAAGCCAGCCAGTGGCCCAATGGCGCGGAGGAGGCGCGTCGCGGGGGTTGCCGGCGGGTGCGCCGGCGTCGACCCAGGCGGCGAGAGTCGAGATTTCCTGCGCGGTGAGCGAAGGGTCGTTGGAGAAATGGCCGCAGCAGGGGTCGGCAAACCAGGGAGGCATGACACGCTCGGTGACGTTGTGTTTGATTTGCACGGCGAAGCGGCGCGTTTGCGCGTAAGTGACGAGCGGCATAGGAGCGATTTCGCCGGCGCGATGGCAGGACTGGCAGTGCTGCTGGAGGATGGGCAGGACGTTTTTGTAAAACGTTGGCGCCGTTGCGGGAGCGCTCTGGCGTGGTGGAGACGCGGCGTTGCAAAGCGCCGCGGCAATTGCCAGGAGAACCGCGAAGAGAACTTCGCGTGCGCCCAACAACGAGTGCGGGGCGGGGCCGCGAGCGTCGATGCGGCTAGTTTTTCGGCCCAGGAACATTTCCAAAGCAAGCTAGCATGAAAGCACAGGTGCGGAAAGACGGCACTCAGGAAGTCATTCGCGGCCGCGCGGCAATCTGCAGCAAACCGCTAGCAGGGGTAAGGACGAAGCGCCGCTGCGAGCCCGCGTGCGCAAGCAGGCATTCCTCGCGTAGCAGGCGCTTCAAGAATTCTTCCGATTAAATTGACACAGGCCTTGCGTCGTCGAAACCTTTCCACAAGACAAAGCCATGGTTTCGAAAACGCGTTCGCACCGAAACGAGGGTTTCACGTAGGGCTTTTTCCGTTCCTGGGCCGCCGCCGCAGCTGCGTGCTGTGTTGCCGATCTCTCTTTTTTCTCGTCGCTCATTGCACGGCCGCTTGACGCCCGTCGATTGCCAGCCTCACTCATGGCACGGACTGCGAGATTTGGATCGCACAACCGCTGCTGCCGCCCGATGTGACACAGGTCTGGTTCGAAAGCGCGGAAAAATAGATGTTCGATTCGCCGGC
>JASHQB010000227.1 GCA_030037775.1 Candidatus Acidiferrales bacterium | reverse complement strand
CTTGGGTGATGTGGATGTGAGTGACGATGGTGCGCTTGGCGGGCTCGAGCCATTGGCCGTCCTCGGTGATCTGGGCGAAGATGCGCATGGCGCGGAGGATGGTGGCGGCGGTGGGCGGGGCTTCGTCGACGCGTTCGAGGATGCGTTCGGCGACGCCGCGAAGATTGAGGCGACGGCGCTGGAGGAGTCCGGTGACGGCGGCGTGGCGATAAATGGAGGAGCGCGAGGGGAGCTGATAGTCAAGGGTGATGGAGGACTCGGAGCGCCAACTGACGAAGTCGTCGTCAATGGCGGCGCGGTGAGGGTGTTTGCAAATGGCGCATTTGCGGGCGTGGCGGGCGAGAGTGGTGGCGGCCTGTCGAGCGGCGCGCTGGGCGTCCTGCGATGAGCGAGTCTGATGAGGCGAAGAATGGGGTTTGGTGGTGGCTGGCATGATGGTTTCTCCTTTAGGTGGTGATGAGATGTCCTTTCCGCCCCTTTTTTGTGCGTGGGGGCAAAAAAAATCGTCCTAGCGAAAGCCAGGACGATTGGTCAATGGCCCAATCGTTGGGCCGAGAATTCATGTGCAGCGGCGGTTTAGGCCGCACAACGATATTAGAGCATATAATGGCGAGAATGGCAACGGAGAAGCAGATCTCTGCCTGCCCGCCCAGGCGGGCAAGCGGCAGGCAGGCCTCACCACCGCGTGCAGAGGGCGCAGCCGGTTTCGGAATGACACGAGGGCGGCGCGGGTTCCCTTCGCTAGAGCGCTCAGGGCAGGCAGGATGACAGCGAAAGGCGTCGAGGCGAGATTCTTCGTCGCGAAGAACGCTCCTCAGAATGACAACATGTGCGGTGCGGACCGAGTCAAAAGTGGCGGGCGACTTCGGAGGCGTAATGAACGCCCAAAGTGGCGCGATTCTCGTCGAGCCACATCGCGAGACTTTTCGCGGACGCGCCAAGGCTTTGCGCGACGAGGGCGGTGGCGGCGGGAATGTCTCGGGATACGAGAAGATCGTCCATGAGGCCGCGATATTCTTCCCAGGTGAGAACGGTGTCGCGAAGAAACCAGCCCATCGCGCGCGTCGCGACGTAAGCAACGGGAGCGGGTGCGTGCACGATGCGCGCGGGACGGCCAATGGTTTTGGCGATAAGAGCCACGAGATCGTTGAAGGAGTAAGCTTCGGGGCCGACGGCGTCGATGGCGTAATCGTCGGTGCGTTCGGCGGCGTCGGCGAGAAGCGCGGCCATGTCGCCGACGAAAATCGGCTGGATGCCGTAGCGGCCATCACCGGGAACAGCAAAAAAGGGAAAACGGCGGACGAACCAGGCGATGTTGTTGATGAGAATGTCTTCGCGGCCGAAGATGACCGTGGGACGAAGAATCGCAAAAGAAAGGCCGGAGTTGCGCACTGCTTCTTCGAGGCGGGCCTTGCCGCTGTAATAGGCGAGCGGCGAATCGAGCGACGCGTTGGCGATGCTGACGTGAACGATGCGGCGGACGCCGGCGGACTTCGCGGCGTTGATGAGCGTACGCGTGTTTTCGACGGCGCGCTCGAAGGTCATTGCTCCGTGCGGGAAACGCACCCAGTAGGTGTTCACGAGAACGTCGCAGCCGGCGAGAGAGGCAGCGAGTTTCTCGGGCTCGTCGAAGCGATACGGCGCGACGCGAATCTGGTGGATGAGCGGATTCGACGAGTCAGGATGATTGGTGAGGGTGAGGACTTTGTGTCCGCGTGCGAGGAGGAGCGGCGCGAGATATTTGCCGGTGTAGGAGAATGCGCCAGTGATGGCGATTTCGAGAAGAGTCGGTGGAGTCATCCAGAAACATTCTACATTTTGGTGCATTCTCCGGCGCCTGTGGCTGCGGGGAAAGTTGCCGAAAGAAGGAACCGGGCCAAAATGGACGGGGGAATTTCCGGCGGGGCGGGGAGGGGCGCGCTTGACGTGCCGATGGCTCTACGCTATTGTCGCCGCTTAAATTTTCTGCGCCGCAGTTTAGCTGCGGGGGAGGCTTGATGGACCCGAAATCAGCATTGGATTACGCTGCGAAGCACAACGCCAAGATTCTCGATCTGCGTTTCATCGACATTCCGGGCGTCTGGCATCACGTCAGTTTTCCGATACACCAACTGACCGCGCAATCCTTCGAAGATGGGTTTGGCATGGACGGCAGTTCGATTCGCGGATGGGCGTCGATCCACGAATCGGACATGCTTTTGATTCCGGACGCGAATTCCGTGTTCATGGACCCGTTCCGCGACACGCCGACGCTGGTGATGATCGGCGACGTGGTGGATCCGATGACCAAGCAGCCGTATCCGCGCGACTCGCGGCACATCGCGAGGAAAGCGGAAGCGTATCTGGGCTTCACGGGAATCGCGGATCAGGCGTTCTTCGGCGCGGAGGCGGAGTTTTTTATTTTCGACAATGTGCGCTTCGATCAGCGCGAGCAGCACGCTTTCTATTACATCGACGCGGAAGAAGGCCGCTGGAACTCGGGCCGCGCGGAACACAATCTCGGGTATCGGCCGCGCTACAAGGAGGGCTACTTCCCCGTTCCGCCGACGGATCATTACATGGATTTGCGCACCGAGATGATCATGCAGCTCGAGTCGTGCGGGGTGAACGTGGAGTGCCATCACCACGAAGTGGCGACGGGCGGGCAAACGGAAATCGATTTCAAGTTCGACACGATGCTGAAGGCCGCGGACAACATGATGGTGTTCAAATACGTGGTGCGCAACACCGCGTATCAGTACGGAAAGACGGTGACGTTCATGCCCAAGCCGATTTTCCAGGACAACGGCAACGGCATGCACACGCACCAATCGTTGTGGCTGAAGGGCAAGCCGCTTTTTGCCGGCGACGGCTACGCGGGACTGAGCCAGACGGCACTGTGGTATATCGGCGGGCTTTTGAAGCACGCGCCAGCGCTGGCCGCATTGATCGCGCCGACGACGAATTCGTACAAGCGCCTGGTGCCGGGATTCGAAGCGCCGGTGAACCTGGCGTACTCGCGGCGCAATCGTTCCGCGGCGGTGCGCATTCCGATGTATTCGGCGAGCCCGAAGGCGAAGCGGCTGGAATTCCGTCCGCCGGATCCATCGTGCAATCCGTATCTGGCGTATTCGGCGATGCTGATGGCCGGGCTCGACGGCGTGGAGAATAAAATCGATCCGGGCCAGCCGCTGGACAAGGACATCTACGATCTGTCGCCGGAGGAGCTGAAGAACGTTCCTTCCCTTCCCGGGTCGCTCGAAGAATCGCTCAAGGCCTTGCAGCACGATCACAAATTCCTGCTGAAGGGCGACGTGTTCAGCCAGGACATTATTCACCTGTGGATCGAGTACAAGATGAAGAACGAAGTGAACGCGATGCGCATGCGGCCGCACCCGTACGAGTTCCAGCTGTATTACGACATCTGAGGCGAGCACAAAATCGAACAGCGAGAGGCGCTCCACTTTGTTTCGCGGGGCGCCTCTTTTTATTTTCGTGGTTGGTCGATTCGTGGCGGCGCTAGGGAGACGAACAAGGCAGCGCCCGGATGTTACATGGCATTGATGTTGCCGGGCGGCGCATTGCGATAAAATGCGGAGTGCTCGGAGTCCGGCCACGAGCGCCAAGGGAGGTTAGCGCTATGGCGTCGGCAACATCCGCAGGTTCCGTGAAACTTCCCGAATCAAAAGGACCTCTCTCCGCCGAAGAGCTGCGCAAAATGCACGCCTACTGGCGCGCGGCGAATTATCTTTCCGTGGGACAAATCTATCTTTATAAAAATCCACTGCTGCGCGAGCCGCTGAAACTGGAGCACATCAAACCGCGCCTGCTGGGGCATTGGGGCACGACGCCGGGATTGAATTTTATTTACGTTCACATGAACCGGCTGATCAAGAAGCACGACTTGAACGCCATTTACGTGACCGGGCCGGGGCACGGCGGGCCGGGGATCGTGGCGAACACGTATCTGGAGGGAACGTATTCGGAGCTGTATCCGAATATCGAGCAGAACGAAGAAGGGCTGCGAAAACTGTTCAAGCAGTTTTCGTTTCCGGGAGGGATTCCAAGCCACGCGGCGCCGGAGACGCCGGGATCGATCAATGAAGGCGGAGAGCTGGGCTACTCGATCGCGCACGCCTACGGTGCGGCGTTCGACAATCCGGATTTGCTGGTGTGCTGCGTGGTGGGCGACGGCGAAGCGGAGACGGGAGCGCTCGGGACGAGCTGGCACTCGAATAAGTTCTTGAATCCGGCGCGCGACGGCGCGGTGCTTCCGATCCTGCACCTCAACGGATACAAAATCGCGAATCCGACGGTGTTGGGGCGCATGGAGGATGCGCAACTGGAGCAGCTTTTCAGCGGCTACGGGTACAAGGCGCATTTTGTGGAAGGGCACGAGCCGGACGCGATGCATCCGCTGATGGCGCGGACGCTGGAGGCGGCGCTCGCAGAGATTCACGCGATTCAGAACGAAGCGCGGCACGGAAAGCCGGCGGGAGTGCCGCGCTGGCCGATGATCGTGATGCGCACGCCGAAGGGATGGACGGGGCCGAAGGTGGTGGACGGCGAGCCGGTGGAAAACACGTGGCGGGCGCACCAAGTGCCGATTACAAATTTCGAGAAGCAGCCGGAGCACTTAAAAATTCTGGAAGATTGGATGAAGAGCTACAAACCGGAGGAGCTCTTCGATGCGAATGGAAAGTTCGTGGCGGAATTGGCGGAACTGGCGCCGAAGGGCGACAGAAGGATGGGCGCCAACCCGCACGCCAATGGCGGAATCCTGCTGAGAGACCTAACCATGCCGGACTTTCGCGATTACGCGGTGAGCGTGGCGAAGCCGGGCACGAGCGTGGCCGAGTCCACGCGCGTTCTGGGACGGTTCTTGCGCGACGTGATGAAGCTCAACCTGGAATCGAAACATTTCCGCGTGTTCGGGCCGGACGAAACGGCTTCGAACCGGCTGGACGCGTTGTACGAGGCCACGGACAAAATCTGGATGGAGGCGCTTCTGCCGACCGACGAACATTTGTCGCGAGACGGACGGGTGATGGAGGTGCTTAGCGAGCATTTGTGCCAGGGATGGCTGGAAGGCTATCTGCTGACGGGGCGGCACGGATTCTTTTCGTGCTACGAGGCGTTCATTCACATTGTGGATTCGAT
>JASHQB010000226.1 GCA_030037775.1 Candidatus Acidiferrales bacterium | reverse complement strand
CGCGGAAATTTCGCTGGCCATGGTGCTTTTGGTCGGGGGCGGACTGCTCATCCGCAGTTTCGCGATGGTCACGTCGGTCAATCCGGGCTTCGATCCGAGAAAGGTGATCGAAGCCGAGGTTTCGCTTCCCCAGTTTCAGTATTCAACGCCGCAGCAATGGACGGCCTTTTCCAACGAATTACTGGCGCGGCTTCATGCGCAGCCCGGTTTGCAAGATTCTGCTCTGGCGGCTCCGCTGCCGATGGACCGCCAAGGCGAAGCCACCTTCGCGTTCAGCATTGTAGGAAATCCTCCGCTGCCACCCGGCAAATCCACTACCGCTGATTATTTCACGGTGAGTCCTGATTATTTTCGCGTGATGCGAATTCCGCTGCTGCAGGGCCGTTTCTTCTCCGAGCAAGATGCGCCCGCCAATCCGAAGGTAGCGATCATCAGCGAAACGCTGGCGCAGCGTTACTTCCCGAACCAGGACCCCATCGGAAGGCAAATGAAATTCGGATTTCCGCCGAACAGCGATGTGTCGCACGAGATCGTCGGCGTGGTCGGCGACGTGCGAGACGCGGCGCTGAGCCGGAAACCCGGCCCGATGATGTATGTGCCATTCGCTCAGGCGCCTCTCTATGGAGGAGAAGTGGTTGTAAGAAGTTCCTTGAGCGCATCGAGCGTGGCCGCCAGCATTCGGCAAGCAACTCACGCGATCGATAAAAACCTGCCGGTCACGGATATCGAATCGTTCCCGGACGTGCTCGGCCAATCGGTTTCCCAGGAACGATTCCGCACTTTCCTGCTGGGTTCGTTCAGCGCGATTGCTCTGGTGCTGGCCGCGGTGGGGATTTTCGGGGTGATCTCGTACTCGGCGTCGCAACGCACGCACGAAATCGGCATCCGCATGGCACTCGGGGCGCAACGGCGTGACGTCTTGCGCTTGATCGTGGGGCAAGGCGCGAGGCTGGCGCTGTTGGGCTTGAGCGTCGGCGTCGTCGCCGCGTTGCTGCTCACGCGATTGATGGCGAGCCTGCTCTACAGCGTTTCCGCGACGGATCCTGTGACCTTCGCCGCCGTAATCATCGTTCTGCTCGGTGTCGCGCTACTTGCCAGCTACATTCCGGCGCGGCGGGCGATGAAGGTCGATCCGATGGTGGCGCTGCGGTATGAATAAAACGAGTGATGAGTGACGAGTGATAAGAGAAAAGCAAAGGAAGAAACAGCGATGAACTGGCTCGGTGAAATTGGCCGACGGGTGGCGATGCTGGTTCGCCGCAAGCAATTTGACGATCAGATGGACGACGAAATTCGTCTGCATTTGGAGCTGCGCGAAAAAGAACATACGGCGAACGGATTTACCGCCGAGGAGGCGCATATGACGGCACGAAGAAACTTTGGAAATGCGCTGGCGACGCGCGAAGTGAGCCATGAAGCCTGGGGCTGGGCGTGGTTCGAGCATCTGTTGCAGGATTTGCGATTTGCGTTGCGCATGTTCGCGAAAACTCCGGGGTTCACGGCG
Organism: Candidatus Acidiferrales bacterium; assembly: GCA_030037775.1. Classification (GTDB taxonomy): domain Bacteria; phylum Acidobacteriota; class Terriglobia; order Acidiferrales; family UBA7541; genus DAHUXN01. The sequence continues at coordinate 3,358 of JASHQB010000226.1, read as the reverse complement.
ATAGCGATTCTCACGCTGGCGCTGGGGATTGGCGCGAACACGGCGATTTTTTCGTTCGTGTACGGCGTGCTGCTGGCGCCGCTGCCGTACCACAATCCTTCCGAGCTGGTCGTGCTGAACGAAACGACGCCGCGGGTGGGCAACGTCAGCACGTCGTATCTGAACTTCCAGGACTGGCGGGAGCAAAGCAAAGAGTTTTCGCAGATGGCCTACGTCGAGAAAATGAGCTTCAACCTTGCGGGCGCGGCAGTGAGCCAGCCGGAAAACATAACGGGCACGGCGGTGTCGCCGAATTTTCTTTCGATGATGGGCGTGCAGCCCTTGCTGGGACGCGATTTCGATCCCTCGGAGGCAAAGCCGGGCACCGCGCCGGTGGTGCTGCTGAGCTATTCGATTTGGCAGTCGCATTTTGGGGGGGCTGGCAACGTGCTTGGGCGCACGATAACGCTCGACGGCCGCAGCTTTACGATCGTGGGGGTGCTGCCGGCGAATTACCGCTGGCTGGAGAAGAGTGAGCTGATGCTGCCCATCGGCGTGTGGGTCACAAACAATTCCTCAGCGACGAACCGCGGCGACCGCGGCGATAGCACGGTGGTCGGCCGGTTGGCAGGCGGCGCTACTTTGGGGCGGGCGACCGCAGAAATGGAAGGAATCGCCGAAGAATTGGCGAAGGAATATCCCGCCGACAACGACCAGTTCGGCGTCAGATTGCAGGCCATTCACGATGCGTTCGTGAGCGACACGCGCCCGGCGATTCTGATTCTGCTCGGTGCGGTGACGTTCGTGCTGCTGATCGCGTGCGCCAATGTGGCCAACCTGTTTCTGGTGCGCGGAGCGGCGCGGACCAAAGAGGTCGCGCTGCGCATCGCGTTTGGCGCGAGCCACAGCCGCATTGTCCGGCAAATGCTGACGGAGAGTTTCGCGCTGGCGCTGCTCGGGGGGATTTTGGGGCTGGCCTTGGCGGCCGGCGGGATGCGCGGACTCACGGCGCTGATTCCCATGGACGCACTCGGTGGCGCCACGGTCAGCCTCAACGGCGCCGTTCTTTTGTTTACAGCGGGCGTGGTGGTGCTGGCCGCGTTCATTTTCGGGCTGGTTCCGGCGCTGCAATCAACCAAGCAAGACCTGCAATCCGAACTGAAAGAAGGCGGGAGGACAGCCAGCGTGGGGGCCAGCCAAAACCGATTGCGCGCCGCGCTGGCGATTGCGGAAATCTCGCTGGCGCTGGTTCTGCTGGTCGGCGCGGGATTGATGATGAAAAGCCTGTACAAACTGATGAGCGTGGATGCGGGAGTCCGAACCGACCGGGTGCTGACGATGGAACTGTATTTGAGCGAGCAGCGCTACTCGAAAGACCCGGCGATTCTGAATTTCTGGCAGCAAGTCCTGGACCGCGTGCGCGCGCTGCCGGGCGTGGAAAGCGCGGCGGTTGGCCAGGGTGTTCCCCTGACAGATGACCATAACCGTGGGGATATCACGATAGAAGGTATGGCACTGCCCAAGCCTGGAAGTTTTCCGCATCCCGACGAGCATACGGTGAGCCCCGATTACGTGGCCACGCTGGGAATGACGCTAGTGCGCGGCAGAACTTTTACTGACGCGGACAACGAACACGGTCAGCTTGTTGCCATGGTAAATGCCAAGCTCGCACGCCAGTTCTGGCCGAATGAAAATGCCATCGGTAAGCGATTCATGTGGGGACACCCCGAGCCCAACACACCGCCGAAATGGATTACGGTGGTCGGCGTCGTTGGCGACACCAAACTTTATGGCTTGGCGAACCCGGCGCGGCTCGAAGTGTACGCTCCGTTGCGGCAGGGCGCCGTAACCGACATGCACCTGGTAGTGAAATCGCGGCTGGATCCGGCAACGCTGACTTCCGAAATCCGCGGCGCAGTGGCTTCGGTTGACAAAGACGAGCCGATTTTCAACATCTCCACGATGAACCAACTGCGAAGCAACTCGCTCGCGACGCAGAATCTCACACTGGTACTGCTCGGACTGTTCAGCGGGCTGGCCCTGGTGTTGGCCGCTATTGGAATCTACGGCGTGATTTCATATTCGGTGGCGCAGCGGACGCATGAGATTGGCATACGCGTGGCGCTGGGCGCGCAGCATGGAGACGTGTTGCGCATGGTGCTGGGCCAGGGCGGGAAAATTGCCTTGGCCGGAATTGCGATTGGCATGGCGGCGGCGTTTGGACTGACGCGACTGATGGCCAGCTTGCTTTTCGCGGTGAGCGCGAGCGACCCGCTGACGTTCACGGGCGTGGCGCTACTGCTGGTGCTGGTGGCGATGCTGGCGTGCTACATACCGGCACGGCGAGCGATGCGCGTGGATCCCATGGTGGCGCTCAGGTACGAGTGACGAGAGATGCAAATGATGCCTCGTAAGGACGCAGAAATCGAGGTTATATTAATATTATTTACCAGAGTGCAAAAAGGAAGTCAAGGGGTTTGTTTGGAGCGAAAAGTCGTCCAAGGTGAGAGTCGGAATGAGGGCGAATTTCGATGAACTTCAATGATGTTCCCTCGCGTTTAAGAGCTAAAGCGTTTAGCGGATGCCGAGTTTTTCGATGATGCGCATTACGTCTCTGTGGGCCACGTCGTAGAGTTCGTGCTCGTCTTCCTGTTCGAGCCGTTCGCGCAAATACTCCGCAGCGATGAAACTGGATTCACGGTCGGTGAGGTTGCGCTTGTAGCGGTCGCGAAATTCGACGAAGGCGGTGTGGATGAGGCCGAGGACGACGCCTTTGCCGTCGACGTAGAATTTGCAGTCGATGGTATCGGCGTGACGCGTGGCGATGGCATTCCACATGTGCGAGAAACGCACGCGGTAGACTACGTCGGTCATTTTGGAGGCGACTTCGAAGGGCTTGATGAAATCGCTCATTGCGCCTTGATTGGGGATGCGCGTGACGGCTGGTGTGCTCATCGCTTTTTCCTTCCTCGTTTCACTTGCATGTTTCGATTCCCTCTCGCCGCGGAGAATTTCAATCCGGCACTGCGATTCTACGCCTGCTGCGCGTAAATGGTCGGGGAATGAATTTCCATCACCCGCTCGGGATGCGCGAGGGAGTTGAATCCACACTTTTGATACAGGCCGTGCGCGTCACGCGTGAACAGAAGCCAACGCCGAAGGCCCTGCAGCTCGGGATGCGCTTGGATGCACTCCATCAGCCACTTCGCCAGGCCCTGGCCGCGGAATTCAGGAAGCACGAAAACGTCGGCCAGATAAGCAAAAGTTGCGCGGTCGGAGATCACACGCGCGAAGCCGATCTGCGTTTTCCCGCGAAGCAGTCCAAAACACAAAGAGTTGCGCATGGATTTTTCCACCGTGGCGCGAGGGATTCCGCGGG
>JASHQB010000225.1 GCA_030037775.1 Candidatus Acidiferrales bacterium | reverse complement strand
CGATCGCGATGTACTGGCTGCGCCATACACGGCAACAAGTAAAGTTGCTGATGACTTTCTACGTGAAGTCTTCCCGGCACAATGCCAAACTTGCCGCTCCACTCGAGTTTAATCTGGCGCTCAATTATTTTGCGTTCTTGACGGCCTGCAACGCCTTACGCGGTTTGATCTGGTTGCGCGGGCCATTCCAAGCGCTGAAAGTTGCACGCTGCACGATGATTGTTGCGGCACGGTTCTGCGCCGTGTCGGAGAAGATTCTTGCGACCGCAGAGGCCCACCACGCGAACATCCACCAAGCGCCCGGCCAGCATTGGCCCGCGGGGGGATAATCTGCGCTCATGCTTAGACCTATGGAGATTAACGCAGCGGTTCAGGACCTCAAGAAGCACAGTCTGGCCTCTCTTCGCGGCGAGATCGCGCGCTTGGTTTACCTGGCGGCCACTCGGGACTACAACACGGGGAAGTACTATCATGACGGCCTTGCCGCACGGTTTACCCAGGAAATCGCCGGTCAAGCTTTGGCGGAATGCCATCAAGAAGTTTTTCAACGAGTGGCCGAAGCTCCCTTAAAGGAGCTGGTCAGCGAATTGGAGGAGTATGCAAAAGGCGACTATTCAGAGAATGAGCTCGTCAGCACCTGGCTGACACTCGAACCGTATCGCGTCATTATCCCGCTGAACTGCGATTTGCTTTCCGCCAAACTTTTTTGCTCGAACTTCAGGATTGCTTTGGCAGTTTTGGAATCCCGCGCGAAGAATCGTTTGAAAAATTGACCAGACGCATTGCCGCAGCGGTCACCTGTCCTACAATTTCCGCTTCATCGGGGTAAAGGAATTGGCGGATGCTGCACGGCGAAAGCGGATGCGGAACGAGCATCAATCGATTCTCGTGCAACTCACACCAGGAGCAAGCATAACCGTCTCGAAGTTCAATGAAATAGATTGGCCGTTCCAGTTCGGACTTCCACGGGCCGTCCTGAATTTCGCTTCGCGTGCCGTCGACCTGGACAAAGGAGCCAGGCCGCAGGAGCGGATAAAGCGTAAAGTCCTTCAACCCGATGTATCCATAGAGACTGTGTCGCACATCCAGGCTCTGAAGGATAGGGATCGGCACCTCCCCCCAGACTTCCACCATTCGTGATAGCAGGTTGCTTCTCTCGACGTGGAAGCCAGGATCGAATCGAACGGGGAAGGTGACCGTCTTGGTTGGATCCGAAGCAAATCCCTTGGTCAAGTGAGTCTTTTCTAAGGGCATCAGGAATTGATACTTGGAGATCTCTCCCAGTTCCACTCCGAAGAGGGCTAGGAGTTCGCTGTAGTTGGTTCGGTAAACGATGCTGAGGCTGAAGAGTTTGTGAATACTGGGCGTGGCATCCGTGTTTTCAATCTGAGTGAGCCACGCGTTGGAGATACAGAAATCCTCACTTCCCTCCATCTCCGCAATTTTCCGAGTGTATTCTTCGACGTCCCGCGTCGTAATCCCAAGCTTGTTTCTCAGATCTTTCAGCTGTTCGCCGGCGCGCATCGAGTTTTTTTAGGTGCTACTAGGCAACGGTTCATCTTCACCAAAACGAAACAGAAGTTTCTCATACTCTACCGGAGCGTACAAGGAAGACGCGAATTCTCCGAAATCATCGTAACGAGCGCGCCCTCGCGTCTACTCTCGCAGCCATACTATTCATGAGTCGCTATTTTCTGCTGAACAACGGCGCCTCTCTGCTCAGTAAGGTAAGCGAATTTTCAAAGTCTTTTTACCTGTGGCTGTGTGTACGTAACCTAGTATCGCGAGACGACACAAAAGTTTCGGCAGTCTTGATCTGCCTAAGATCGTTTTTTTTTGCCCCGGGGGTTCGCGGGACTTTGAATCAATTCTTAAGTTTTCTCTGTGGAAAAGGCAGCTCGGCCAAGTGGACGGGGTTCGAAAATGCTCGGCCCAAACGACCGCCCATTTTTGCGGCCTTGAGGAAACCGATGCTGTATAAACGACATTTCTTGATTGTTGAAGATGATGACGCTGTGATGCTGCTGCTCCTGGAACAACTGGCGCATGCATTCGGGCGCCGTAGCCACTTAGAGTGCACTTCCTCGCCGTCGATTGCCTGCGAGAGCCTCGCTTATACTGAGTTTGACGCGATCCTTTTCGATTTCTCGCTCGCGAATCACCGAACAAACACGGTCGTGACAACGATTCGGTCCCGCGCTCCACGCACGCCACTTTTCCTCCTGCTTGACAAAGGTTGTCCTTTGCAGGAAGTCGAGCCGTTCTTAGTAAAGCCCAGTGGCTGCTTCTTCAAGCACGAATTGAAGGAACGAGCATGGCTCGGACGTTTCTGTGCAGCAGTGGCTCGCCGCAACTAGCTACCGGCGCACTGGGATGATTGCTTTCGATAACACAAATGATTAGCTCAATTACGAAGGCTGGCCTTCCGAGCTATACACGAAATTCGCACTTAGGCGCCGGTCCAGTATCGCCGCTGCAAATTTGGCGCACTCTTTCAATTCTCGATTCGCCCAGTTCGATACAGAAGGAAGCTTCGTGCCGCTCAGTTTCACGCAGGTGCGCAGCGCCCGGTAATAGACGCTCACCTCTTTCAGCCACAGATTGCCCTCTTGCGGCGATGGACCCATCTGGCGGGATGTGCGGATCAGCATCTCGAAGTGATCCGCGCCGATGGCTTCGTTGGCGATCCCAGTGGCGGCTTCGAGAGCGTTCGAAAGCGGTTGGGCAGCGATCGTTACCCAGATCGATCTCCACTGGGAGACGGCGAACTGGATGAGCGCCGCGAGCGACATCACGCAAATCAATGCAGCTATCATGGTGTATCAGTTTGGTGCACTTAGATGATCCCAGCAATAGAGCCAAGGTACTATTTGTCGAATGGACTGTATCTTCTAGATCTGCAATCGTTTAGCGAAACAGACATTTCGCTCGTTCATTCTAAGCGGATGCGAACGGCAACGTTCTGTGATACGAATGGGGCACTGTGACCGACCAAGAACCAGCAGTCGATCCTCAAAATGTCACCTTTCGCAACTGGGAGTATTCCGCGCGTCTGCGCGAATTGCAGCGGCGTGAATGGTGGATCTGGGGTTTTTCCATGCTGGTATTGCTGGCGCTTACCGCCGCGGTGGTCTCCCTCTCATTTCCACAGATCTTGCAGGAAAGAAAGACGGTTCTTGGGGCGGGTGTCTTCGAGACAGTTTTTGGGCTTGTCTCTTTGATCTTACTCTTCATCGGCTATCTGACTTACGAGAGATTCCTGATTAATCGGCTGCGCTTCGAACTTGCCGAGGGGCAGTTCCATTCCTCGATGTGGCGCAATCTGGCGCTAACCGATCCACTCACGGGCTTGTATAACCGTCGCTTCGCCGAACGGCACCTCAGGATGGAAGTCGCGCGAGCCCGACGCAGGTGTTACGCGTTGACCATCGTGCTTTTCGACCTTGACCATTTCAAGCAAATCAACGACCGCTTCGGTCACCCGGCTGGCGACATGGTCCTGAAGGGGTTCGCCGATCGCCTCGGCAAGGGCGTCCGCGAAGGAGACTTGGCCGTTCGTCTGGGAGGCGATGAATTTCTTCTTGTGCTTGCCGAATGTGATCCGGCATCTCTGCCCTCTGTTCTTCACCGCCTCGAAGGTATCGAGGTCCAGTTCGAGGGTGACCGCATACCGGTTAGTTTCTCGGTGGGCTGGACAGATTACCAGGCAGGCGACTTGGCCGAAGACTTGTTCCATCGAGCAGATAAGGCGTTGTACGAAGACAAGGAGGCGCGAAAGCAATCGGTCGCAGTTCCTCCTCAGTGATTCCCCCTCCTGCGCAGCTTTTCTGCTTAGCAAGGCAAGCAGTAGGGAGTTTCTTCCGCTAGTCGACGCTAGATCGTCGAAGATACATATGTTTCAAGCTGCGACTGGCCTCAGCGTATTTTTGGCGCAACAGTGTGCAGTTTGTCCCGGACTCGCAGGATGGCGCGAATTGCTTTATGAGAGAATCAGCAAAGTCGCGAACTCCTCTTACCCACCCGGCACCTGGAGATTCGCCTAACGGAGACCGGGGAGAAAGATGGCGGTAACTCTGGGAAAGGCCCCTTCCGTGCCGTTCGATGCCAGCTTGAGCCGCATTGAGCGGCGCCAATGGTGGTTGTTCTCCTCGGGAATTCTCGTCACCCTGTTGCTTACCTTGGGCATCGTTTCTTTCGCAGCGCCGATGCTCCTTCCCGCAGTCGATTCGTATTATTCAATCAACACGAAGTTGGAGGTCCGCGCCCTTGTCGGGCTGGTGTTGCTTTTCGATATCTACGTGGTGTTTCAACAGCTCCAGATTCATCGCTTTCGTACGCGCCTCACCGAGCGCGAAGAGCTTTTCCGTTTGATTAGCGAAAACGCTGTCGACATGATCGCACTCGTGGACGCAGACGGCCGCCGGCTTTATAGCAGCCCTTCTTATCAGAAGTTGCTTGGATACTCAGCCGAAGAACTGGTGAAGACGTCCGCCTATGAGCAAATTCATCCGGACGATCGGGACGCGGTCGTTGCGGCGATCACCGAAGCGCGTAAATCCGGAGTAGGTCGCCGTCTCGAGTATCGCGTTCGTCATAAAGATGGCCGCTGGCTGGTAGTCGAATCGACCGTGAGCGTCGCCAGGAATCGCGAGAAGGACGAGAAGCTGGTTATCGTAAACCGCGACATTACCGATCGCAAACAGCTTGAAGAGCAGTTGTATCTGTCGCAAAAACTCGAAGCGATTGGACGCCTTTCGGGAGGCGTGGCTCACGATTTCAATAATCTGTTAGGCGTCATCATCGGCTATAGCGAGGCGCTGCAGCGGCAGATTGATGAAGGTCATCCTCACCGTGAAGCTGTCGACGAAATTCAAAACGCGGGAAAGCGCGCCGCTCTGCTGACCCAGCAACTGCTGGCGTTCAGCCGAAAGCAGGTGCTTGAGCCAAAGGTTCTCGACCTGAATACCCTGGTCTCTGAAATGGAGAAGATGTTGCGGCGGCTGATCGGCGAGGATATCGAACTCAACATTGTTTTGCCAAATGGACTCGGCATGGTGAAAGCTGACCGCGGCCAGATTGATCAGGTCATCTTGAACTTAGCCGTGAACGCGCGCGACGCCATGCCGAAAGGCGGCAAGTTGACGCTCGAAACGAGCAACGCCGTTCTCGACCAGAGTGACGTCAATCGTTTTCGTTACGTGGTGCCAGGCAAGTACGTGTTGCTGAAGGTGACCGATACCGGCTGTGGCATGGACGCCGAATTGCAATCTCACATCTTCGAACCCTTCTTCACCACCAAGGAGTCGGGCAAGGGAACCGGTCTTGGACTGGCTACGGTATACGGGGTCATCAAGCAGAGCGGCGGCTACATCTGGGTGGACAGCCAACTGGGAAAGGGCACCACTTTCAAGATCTATCTCCCGCGTGTCGAGGAGCCCAGGGAAATCGCCGCGCCACGCGAAACCCCCGCGCAGGATTCCAGTCGTAGCTCGCGGACGATCCTTCTGGTTGAAGACGAGCACTCGCTCAGAAAGCTGACGCGGGAGACGCTCGTAGAGATCGGCCATTCCGTTCTTGAGGCAAGTGACGCTTTTCAGGCACTTGAGATCGCAGAACGAAACAACTTTGCCATCGATTTGCTTCTGACGGACGTGGTCATGCCCGGCATGAGCGGTCGCGTATTGGCCGACAAATTAACCGCAGCCCATCCGCACATCCGTGTGCTGTACATGTCCGGATACACCGATGGCGCGGTGGCCACGCATGGAGTCCTGGAATCGGGGATCTCGATTCTTCGCAAGCCCTTCACGCGAGACGAACTGACTGCGCGGGTCGACGAGATCTTGCACTCGGTTGAGAAGCAAATGGCAAGGCATTGACGTGATGAATTCCTGCTTGCGAGCTAATTCCATTTTTTGGAGGAAAGCGAATGCCGCGGTTGCTCATTGTGGATGACGACGAATCGGTGCGCAAGGTTCTTCGCTTCCGGTTGAAAGAGTCTTACGAAATCCTCGACACCGGCTGCCCGGAAGAGGCTCTGGCTTTGGCTCTCCAGCAAAAGCCGGATGCAATTCTCCTCGATCTTATGATGCCCAAGTATTCCGGCTTTGAGATTTGTCAGACTCTTTCCTCCATGAGCTTTACTCAACTCATCCCCGTGCTGATCGTCTCGGGCGAGTCCGCGTCGCGATACAAAGATTTCTGCTCCAACCTCGGAGCCAAGGGCTACTTTCAAAAGCCCGTTGATTTCGACGCCCTAGAGAGCCGTCTGGTGGCGCTCCTGGGAAGCAAGCGCGTCGAACGGCGGTGCGAGCCACGCGTCAAATTGAGAGTGACCCTGAAAGTTAAGGGCACCACCGCACAGGGGGAAGCTTTTGAGCTGCTCACTTCCACCGAGAATGTTAGCGCTCACGGTTTTCTCGCCGGGTGCAATACATCTTTAAAGACGGGCACGGTCGTCGAAGTATTTGTGATGGGGATCAGCCAACAGCCGGTCGGCAAAGCCCGCGTTGTCCGCGTCGAATGGCCCGAAACGCCGGGCCAGCGGTGCGGCTTTCAATTCCTCAGTGAGCCTCTTAACTGGGTGCTGAGATAGAACTGCTGACGGGCGAAGCGGCCAATCGCAATCCTCAGAAGCACCCGAGAACCAACCCTTCCCGTCACTGTGTGCTCCCTCCGTTCTGGATCACCAAGATCTCGTTTGAATGAAAAAGTAAAGTATCCGATTCGCTAGAGTTCTCCAGTTGTTCCTGCACGTGCCGTCGTAACGCTCTTTTGGACCTTTAGTTTTCACCCTCGGAGACCGTAAGTGGGTCTAGCTCTCTTGCACACGATCACGTCTTCGATTGCGTTGCGGCGAATGGTTCAAGATGCATCGCGATTTTCGAGGGCCAGCCGGCTCGAGTGCTGCGCGCCGTAATTCATGGTGTTGGTGTAAAAGCTTTCAGGAATACGCAACGATTGTTTCTCGTGCGACCGACGTGAATGACAGTGCGATCCCACATTGCCCCTTGTGGCACGCATGCAAACTATTCCCAATGCGAAGCTAGTGGCTCACCTGCACTGCGATAGACTTTCGAGGCAAAAAGCTTGACAGTAGTACTACCCCAGGCGTATTGTCCGTCCCCTGATACTACAAACTGCAAAATGAAACAAAAGTTTCGCGCTATCAGTTGCCCGGTAGGTCAGGTACGCGCGGCGCATGTTCCATTTGGCAGTGGGGAGTTGGGATGCGCAGACCGTTCTTGCTTTTTGCGTTGATAGCTGTCTTTGCGTTCGTCCCCCGTTTCGCATTTTCGCAATCCGGGGAGACAGCCAATGACAAAGCCTACGAGGATGCGATTCAGCATCTAGCTTTTCGCTCCATTGGTCCGGCTTCCATGGACGGCCGCATCGATGCTTTCGCCGTGCCTCGGCATGATCCCAATACGATCTACGTAGCCTCGGCTACCGGCGGCATTTGGAAGTCGACGAACCGCGGAACGACGTGGGCGCCGATTTTCGATCAGCAGCCGGTTTCGAGCATCGGCGCAATCGAGATTGCACCATCGGATCCATCAACCATCTGGGTGGGAACAGGAGAGGCCAATAACCGCCAGACTTCCTCATGGGGTGACGGCGTTTATAAGTCCACCGACGCCGGTGCCACCTGGACGCATATGGGTCTAAGCGACAGTTTCCAGATCAGCCGAATTGTTATCGACCCTGCGAATCCCCAAATCGTTTACGTCGCAGCTTTGGGCAACCTTTGGGGACCTGGAGGAGAGCGCGGGCTCTATAAAACAGAAGACGGAGGCAAAACCTGGCAGCGTGTGCTCTATCAGGATGAAAACACAGGAATCGCTGATATCGAGATGGACCCGCGGAGTTCGCAAACCCTTTTCGCATCGGCCTACGAACGCCGTCGAACCGTATTTGGAATGAACGGGGGTGGCCCCAGCAGCGCTCTCTACAAAACGACGGACGGCGGAGCCACATGGCGCAAGTTGTACAAAGGCCTTCCCTACGAGCAGGGAACCATTGACACCGGCCGGATCGGAATCTCGATTTATCCGCGCGATCCACGCATCGTCTATGCCAGGGTCGAGAGCGCTGGGAACAGCGGCGTCTTCTGCAGCATGGATGGCGGGGAAACTTGGGAAAAGCGCAGCAGCGTGGATCCTCGACCTTCGTATTTCCCGCAGATCCTGGTCGACCCGAACAATTACCTTCGAATCTGGCTGCCTGGCGGAGGACTTGCCCATTCCGACGACGGCGGCAAGACGTTTCTTCCCGATCCGGACAAGCAGGGACTGCAAACAATCCATGCCGACTTTCATGCCGTCTGGATCGATCCCGACGATTCCAATTACATGATCTCCGGATCGGATGGTGGCGTCTACATCAGCCACGACGCCGGCGACAAGTGGGATTACGTAAACACCATACCGGTCGGCCAAGTCTATGCTGTTGCTACCGACACGGAAACTCCCTATCACATCTGCGGCGGCTTCCAGGACAACGGCTCGTGGTGCGGTCCGGTGCGCACGCGGAATCCTAAGGGAATTATGAATAGCGACTGGTCCCGCGTGATGGACGGTGACGGTTTTCACGTAGTTCCGAATCCTAAGGATTCCAACATTGTCTTCGTCGAAGGGCAAAACGGGAAGCTGATCCGCCTGAATCGCCGCACCAACGAATGGGCATTGATTCGCCCCATGCCCGAGAAACTCAGCGGTCCACCCTATCGTTGGGAATGGAATTCTCCCCTCGTGGCAACGCCACAAGGCAATCTGTACTCGGCCGCGAACTATCTTTTCAAATCGACAGACCAGGGAAATACTTGGACGACGATCAGTCCGGATCTAACCACCAACGTCGACCCGACCAAGCTCTCCATTCTCGGGGAAGCGCCGAACGAAAAAATGGTCGAGCGCGACTACGGCGCCGGCACCTATCCGTGCATTACGGCTTTGGCCGTTTCTGAAAAGAATGAGCAGACCATTTGGGTTGGCACGGAAGATGGAAACCTGCAGGTCACCCGCGACGGCGGGCAAAA
>JASHQB010000224.1 GCA_030037775.1 Candidatus Acidiferrales bacterium | reverse complement strand
ACACTGACAGACCTGGCAGCGCGAAGCTCGGCGTTGGTGTGTTCTGCAAAACGAAGAGTACTTGGAACGACGGGGAATAAGATTGGGTTCTTTCGGGATGTAACGCCTGGATGAGCTTTTCGAACGGCACGTCCTGATTCGCGAACGCCTCCAGCGTGCTCTGGCGCACTCGTTGCAGCAATTCGCGGAAGCTCGGGTCGCCTGACAAATCAACGCGCAGGCCGAGAGTGTTTACAAAGAAACCGATTAGCCCTTCGATCTCCGGATGGGTACGATTCGCAACTGGAGTTCCAACGACAAAATCATCCTTTCCCGTGTAACGTCCAACGAGCGTTTGAAACGTAGCCAGCAACACCATGAAAAGTGTGACCCCTTGACGACGGCCGAGTTGCTTGACTTCAGTCACGAGCGCTGGTGGCAGCATGACCGAATGCTTGGCGCCCCGAAAAGTCTGGATCGGGGGACGAGGACGGTCCGCTGGCAACTCCAGCAGTGGCGGTGCGCCCTCCAAATGGCGAATCCAGTAACGAAGCTGCTGGGTGGCAGCCCCGTTCTTAAGCCATTCGATTTGCCATGCCGCATAGTCTGCGTATTGAATCGCAAGGGGTGCTAGTGGCGACGGCCTGCCCGCTTGAAAGGCCCCATACAGGAGCCCGAATTCCTTCAGAAATATTCCTCGCGACCAACCATCCATCGCAATGTGATGGGCTACAATGGTCAGGACATAATCATCGTCGGCGAGACACAACAGACTGAATCGCCAAAGTGGCCCTCGGCTCAAGTCAAATGGCTTCTGCGCCTCTTCGAGCGCCAGCCGATTGGCTTCAACCACCCGTCCGGACTCTGGGAGCGCCTGAAGGTTAACTAAGGGTAGGTCCATCGATTGAGGCGACACGACGCGCTGGACTGGCTCGCCGTTCGCAACGAGGAAGGTCGAGCGCATCGCTTCGTGCCTTCTCAGAATCTCCTCAAGCACACGCCTCAGAACAGCGACATCTACCTTCCCCTTTATACGTAGGCTGAGGCTTTCGTTGTAGTGATTCCCTCCCTCCAATAGATCCAGAAACCACAAACGGCGCTGTCCGGCAGACAAGGGATACTCATGAAAATTCTCGCGGCGCGAGATGCTATGCTTCTCTTTGGTCTGAGGTTCCTGTTCGTCCAAGATTCTTGCGAGCAGTGCAAGTTCCTCTTCCGAGAAGCCCGCGCGTTTGAATGAGTCTTTACTCACGAGTCTTTGACACTTACCTTTCCGTTGAGCGCAAATTCCGGTCAACTTCTTCTTCAGGCATGGCTTCTATTTGCCTCAAAAGGTTAGCTGTCTTCTCAAGGAGGCCGGGCCGGGTTTCATGCGCAGTCATGTGCAGAGCAAGTTTATCAATCGTTGGGGCATCGAACAGGCTGTTAGGAGACACGTCCATCCGAAACACGGCACGCAAGCGAGAAATCACTTGGGTGGCCAGGAGGGAATCGCCGCCCAGATCGAAAAAATTGTCGTCGATGCCTACTTTCTCGAAACCGAGGATTGCTCGCCAGACGGTTACCAATACCTCATGCAAAGCAGTCTGCGGAGCGACATAGGCATTGTGCAATTCAGGGCGATGGTGAGCCTGCGATTCGGAGTCAGCCTGGGGTATATTGTTCACACGTTCCGAAACGTCGGTTTCCACATTGGGACTCTCATGCAAAGATGCTTCAGCGGGCAAAGTGCCTACGCCTAGCTTCTTTCCCTCGATCCAATATCGCTGGCGTTCAAAAGGATAGGTCGGCAACGGAACCCGACGGCGTTTCTCTCCACGGTGAAGGGCGGCCCAGTTCACCGGAACTCCCTCAATCCAAAGCCGTCCCAAAGTAATCATCATTTCGGCCAGTTCTGAACTGCTGTCCTTGCCCTGACCGAGCGAGGGCAGTACCTTGTCGGAGGCATTCGCCGGATGTCGCTTGGCTAGTGAAGCGAGCGTCTGACCGGGACCGACTTCCAGGAGAATCTGGTCGCGCGTCTTCAGGAGTTCGTCTAGTCCTTCTGCGAAACGCACGGTCTCGCGTAGTTGATTTCCCCAATAGATAGGGCTCGTCGCCTGCTCAGGACAGATCCAAGTGCCAGTGAGATTCGAAAGATACGGTATCTTCGGAGGATTTAGCTTGATGTGCTCAAGTAGCTCGGTGAAGGGAGCGATGATGGGCTGCATCATCGGCGAATGAAAGGCGTGCGACGTCTGAAGGAGCCGACAGCCGATTCGTTGCTCGGTCAACAACATCTCTAGGCTATCAATGGCAGGTGTGGGACCGGCCACTACGCATCCGGAGGGCCCATTAATAGCCGACAATGAGAGCTCCTCGCCGAGATACTGCCGGACTGACTTCTCGTCTAGTCGAACTGCCAGCATGGACCCTTTCGGCATGCCCTGCATGAGACGCCCGCGAGCTGCAACCAGGGCTAAGGCATCTTCCAAAGAGAAGACGCCTGCGAGACAAGCCGCGACATATTCGCCGATGCTATGTCCGATCATCGCATCCGGACTCACACCCCACTCCATCCAGAGCTTGGCTAACGCATATTCAAGGACGAACATCGCCGGTTGAGTGACGGCAGTCTGGTTGAGTCGTTCGCTGGCGTCCGCTGCTTCGTCAACCGGCGGGTAGAGAGCCCGTAGCAGATCGAAACCAAGATGCGGTTTGAGAAACTCAGAGCAGAAATCTACATTCTCTTTGAAGGTCTTCTCGTTGGCATACACTTGCAAAGCCATGTTGACATACTGAGCCGACTGGCCTGGAAACATGAACACAACGCGAGAATCAGCGTGCTCTTGGACACCAGTAAACATTCGCTTTGGGTCTTTTGATCTTAGGAATCTGATCGCTTCATCCATATTCCTCGCTGCCGTGATTCGACGGTTGGCAAACGCCTTCCTCCCTTGTTGCAGCGTGAATGCGACGTCTGCCAAGCCGAGCCCCGGGTGACTTGCCAGGAACTCCGCCAGCCGCTCCGTGGCCTTGTCTAAGGCAGTACGCGTCTTAGCCGATAGTGTCAGTAGTCCCCAGGAATCGGAAGAATCGGCATGCGGTACGAGAGGAGCTTCTTCGACAATGACGTGAGCGTTGGTTCCCCCAATTCCAAAGGAGCTGACACCGGCAAGACGTGGTCCATAGGCGGGATGCCATTCGGAAAGCGCTTTTTGCACATAGAAAGGACTATCACCCAAGTTCATCTCGGGATTGGGTTGGCTGAAATTGAGACTCGGCGGCAGCATTCGGTTTTCCAAGGCCAGCACAACTTTTATCAAGCCCGCAACGCCCGCTGCGGCGTCCAAATGGCCGACATTGGTCTTCAGCGATCCTATCGCGCAGAACCCCTTCTTCTGCGTCGTTCGGCGGAACGCCTTGGTGAGTGCGGCAACCTCAATCGGGTCGCCCAACATAGTCCCTGTTCCATGAGCCTCGATATAGGTAATCTCATCAGCGCTCACGCCCGCCAGCGCCTGCGCCTCTGCGATTGCGGTTGCCTGTCCCTCCACACTGGGTGCGGTGTAGCCAATTTTGGCGGCTCCGTCGTTGTTGATAACTGAGCTCCGAATCACGGCGTGAACGCAGTCTCCATCTCTGACCGCATCAGCCAATCGTTTCAAAACCACAATGGCTGTGCCGCTCCCGATGAGCGTCCCCTGAGCAGCAGCGTCAAAAGCTCGGCAGTGGCCGTCAGGGGACAGAATGGATCCTTCCTCATGTAAATAGCCTTCGATTTGCGGAATCCTCAATGAAACTCCGCCAGCCAAAACTATGTCACACTCGCCCAACAGCAGGCTCTGACACGCCAGGTGGACTGCAGCCAACGACGTGGAACACGCGCACTGTATTGAGATTGCTGGGCCCTTCAGGTTTAGCTTGTAGGAGACCCGTGTCGCAAGATAGTCCTTGTCAATCATCATCATCATCTGAAGATTGTTCAAAGACTTCATCAAATCGGGATGAGAGACCAGGTTATGCACGAAGTAGCTGTTCAGCCCAGCGCCAGCGAAGACTCCAATGCGGAGTTCGCTCCCGTCCGGGCTGTAGCCGGCATTCTCGAGTGCTTCCCAAGCGCACTCCAGGAAAATGCGATGCTGGGGATCGGTCAGCTCGGCCTCTCGAGGGGTGATCCCAAAGAACTCTGCATCAAAGAGCTCTATACCTTCCAGCAGCAAGCCAGCCTTAACGTAGTTGGGTGTTTGGAGGAGCTTAGGTTCGACACCAGATGAAACAAGCAGCTCGTCGGTGAAGGTTGTGACGGACTCCAGGCCGGCGCGTAGATTCTCCCAGAACTGCTCTACGTCAGGCGCGTCTGGAAAGCGCCCAGCCATGCCAATCACGGCTATGCGCTCTGATATCCCAGTTTCCTGCGGCGGCTTCATTGCAGTTGCTCCTCTGTCCGAAGGCGCTGTCGCAATTGTCGCCGGCGACGAGCCGCGTCTTCCTTCATCTCAATGCGCTCGTGGTTTTCTCGTTGCGGAGCTTCTTTTTCTTCTGCCCCATCCGCAATGTAATGGGCCAGTGCGCGAATAGTAGTGGACCTGAACATATCAACCATTGCGGGCCTTCTTCCAAAGGTCCGCTGCAGCCCGCTGCGCACCTTGGTCAAACTCAATGAAGTTCCACCCAAATCGAAGAAGTTATCGTCTCTGCCAAGTTTCGTAATCCCCAGCACAGCTTTCCAGATTTCGGCTATCTTGAGCTCCACCTCATTGTCGGGTGGCTTGTAAGACGGATTCAGTGCATAGGGCGAGTTGCCCTCGGGAGGGGGCAAGGCCTTACGGTCGATCTTGCCGTTGGGGGTCAACGGCAGTTTCTCCATGAGCACGAAGGCCGAGGGCAGCATGTAGTCCGGCAGATTTTTCTTGAGCTGATTGCGCAGATCGCTGGCTTCGGGCGGCGACCCGGCATGAGATTCGAAGTATGCCACCAGTCGTTT
>JASHQB010000223.1 GCA_030037775.1 Candidatus Acidiferrales bacterium | reverse complement strand
ACGACAGCACCACAACTGGGCCGGGCGTTGCGCGAATTTCTGGTCGAAATCCGTCCCGCGCAGAACATGCTTGTACTCAAGACACCACCCGGAGGCGCGCAGCCGTTGGCCGCGGCCGTTGACGGTGAACATTGGAAAGAAGTGGCCGGCACACTGGCCGGAGACGACACCGTTCTCATCATTACGCCCACACGCGCCGCGCGGGCCGCGATTCAGAAACGCATGGAGGATTTGCTGCGATGAAGGACCCACGACGGGTCGCAGTCATCGGGGCCACCGGCTACTCGGGGTACGAGCTAGCCCGGCTGCTGTTGCGACACTCGAAAATCGAGCGGCCTACCTTTTATCTCCGCGGCGAAAATGCGCAAACGCGCTGCTTGACACATTTGTTTCCACAGTTGCGCGGATGGGGTGAGGCGCCGTGCCGCCCGCTTTCGGTGGATGCGATTGCCGCCAGCGGCGAGGGGACGGCATTCTTGGCCACGCCGCACGAAGCTTCGCTCGAGTTAGTTCCTGAGCTCTTGCGCGCTGGGTTACGAGTGGTCGATCTGAGCGGAGCGTTCCGTTTCCACGACCCACAAACCTTCGCGCGTTGGTACAAACTGCCGCAACCGAATGCGGAATTGACGAAGCAGGCGATTTACGGCTTGCCGGAGCTGTATTCGGAGATGCTGCCGGACGCAAACCTGGTTGCGAATCCTGGATGCTATGCGACTTCCGTGATTCTGGGCTTGCGGCCGCTGGCGGAAGCGGGTTGGATCGACATGTCGCGGGGAATTGTAGCCGATTGTAAATCGGGAGCGAGCGGTGCGGGCAAGGAACCGAAGCGTGAGACGAATTTTGTCGAAGTGAATGAGAATTTTCGCGCCTACGGCGTTTTCACTCACCGGCATACACCGGAAGTTACCGAGCATGCTGGAGTCGATGCAGACTCCTTGATTTTTACGACTCATCTGCTGCCGGTGGAGCGCGGGATTCTGTCCACGCTTTCTTTTTGGCTGGGTGAACCGCGGAATCCGGCAGAAGTCGAGGCGGTGTTTCGCAAATTCTATGCCAACCGCCCAATGGTCCGCATCTGGCCGGCAGGGCAGCTGCCGGAACTGCAGCACGCGACGCATACAAACTTCTGCGACCTGGGATTCGCGCTGGATGAAACGGGGCAACGAATCGTGGTCGTGTCGTGCCTGGACAATCTGGGTAAAGGCGCGGCCGGGCAAGCGGTACAGAATTTCAACTGGATGCAGGGCCATTCGGAATCGACAGGGTTGATATGAGACTCGTCATAAAAATAGCCGGAGCTTTGCTGGACGACGAAGCCGTTGTGCGGCAGCTCGCTCGACAGATCGCCGAGACCGCCAAAGCCGGCCACGAACTGCTGGTGGTTCACGGCGGAGGGAAAATCTTCACCGCGACGCTGGCGCGCATGGGAATCGCGTCGCACTTCACCGGCGGACTGCGCATTACGGATCGTGAAACGCGAGATGCGGCCGTTATGGTTTTTGCCGGGCTGCTCAACAAGCGGCTGACGGGAGCGATTTCACTCGCCGGTCAAAACGCGGTGGGAATCTCGGCCGCGGATTCGGCGTGCTTCCTGGCTGAGCCGATGATTCATGAAGGCGATGCGGGCGGGCTCGGATACGTCGGCTATTTGACCGGCGTGAATCTGGAATTCCTGACTTCCCTGTGGCGCGCGGGAATCGTGCCGGTAGCCTGCTGCCTAGGGCTGGGTACCGATGGCGAGCTCTATAACATCAATGCAGACCACATGGCCGCTGCTGCGGCCGAATATTGCCACGCGGAGCGGCTGATTTACCTGACCGATGTGGCCGGAGTGCTCGACGGTGAGAAGGTTCTCGACAAAGTGAACAGTACGGACGTCGAAAACCTGATTCACCGGCAAAAAGTCTCCGGCGGAATGATCTTGAAGCTCGAAGCAGCCAAACGCGCGCTGGCAGGCGGCGTCAAGCAGGTCCGAATCGTCGGCGGGACCAGCCCACGGGCCCTGCGCTCGGCCAGCAACGGCGCGAAGGGCTCAGGCACGCGGGTAATACCGGCGCTTCCGGATGCGGAAGCCAAGCTTGCGGCGCGCGCTTCCCGATAAAAAAACAGATGAGAATGCCTACAGCGAAAAAGTCTCTAAAAACGTCGCCGGCGGGAGCCGTGCGTGACGCAGACCAATATTTGATGCGCACGTACCGGCGGCCAGCCATGGTGTTCACACACGGCAGCGACTGCTATCTCTACGATTCGAAGGGAAAGCGTTATCTGGATTTTCTCGGTGGCATTGCCGTGAATGCGCTCGGGTATTCACATCCGCGGCTGGTGCGAGTGATACAGCGCGAAGCCAAGCGCGCCGTTCACCTGTCCAATTTATTTCATAACCCTTTTCAGGGTCCGTTAGCCAAGAAACTGGCGGGGTGGTCCGGACTGAATCGCATTTTCTTTACAAACAGCGGCACCGAGGGCATCGAAGGTGCGCTGAAACTGGCGCGGGCGTATGCCAAGAAAAATGCCACGCCGGGCTCGCGGCCCAAAACAGGGATTCTCGCGCTTGAAAATTCCTTTCACGGGCGAACATTTGGCGCGGTTTCGATCACTTATCCCGCGAAATATCGCGAACCGTTCGAGCCACTCGTCCCGGGTGCGAGATTCGTCCGCTTCAATGATGTTGCCGACCTCGAAAAGAAATTTGACGCCGAGATTGGCGCGATCGTTATCGAAACCATCCAAGGCGAGGGCGGCATTTCGGTCGTGAGCGAAGATTTTTGGAACAGCGCGCGCGAACTCGCGACCAAGCACGACGCCGCGTTGATCGCAGATGAGATTCAATGCGGATTGGGGCGCACGGGCCGAAAATTTGCGTATCAGAAGTTCAGCAGCAAGCCGGATATCGTGACCGTGGCGAAGCCGCTCGCGGGCGGATTGCCACTGGGGGCCGTGCTTGCGAATGAAAAGTTCGCGGAGGCGTTCACGCCGGGAATCCATGGCACGACCTTCGGTGGCGGACCACTGATCTGCGCCGTGGCGTTGGAATTCTTGAACACCATCGAAGACGAAAAGCTGCTCGACAACGTGCGCGAACGCGGCGCCGAATTGAAGAGCGGCCTGGAAAAACTGAAAAGGCGCTTCGATTTTATTCGTGAAGTGCGCGGCGAAGGACTGATCCTTGGACTCGATCTTTCCATTGAAGGCGCGCCCATTGTCGACGAAGCGTTGCGCCAGGGGCTGATCATCAACTGCACGCACGAGCACATCCTGCGGTTTTTGCCGCCTTTTGTTATCCGCACGCAGCAAGTCCGCGAGTTTCTGAGTGCACTTGGCAGAGTGCTGGCAAAAGCGCCACGCAATGTCTGGGAAGCGAAGGATGCAAAACAGGCGAACGACGCGCCTCGAATCGGAGAGACGGCAGGAGCACGAGCTCAAGCCGCGGTGAGGTAACCATGAACGCTGTAGTAGCAACAGTGCCTGCTTTAGCGAATGATCTTTTGGTGGGTAGTGAATGGGGGCCGGAGCAAGTGCGCGGACTATTCCAACTGGCGGCTGACATCAAGGCGCGGCCGGAGCACTATCGGAGCGCGCTGGTGGGCCGATTTTTGGCGATGATTTTCGAAAAGCCGTCACTGCGCACGCGAGTGACGTTTGAAGTGGGCATCGCGAGCATGGGTGGCGGAGCGGTTTTCCTGGACCACACACAAGCGCGACTCGGTGAGCGCGAGTCGGTTCACGATGTCGCAAAGAATCTAGAGCGATGGGTGCAAGGTATCGTCGCGCGAGTCTTCGAACACACAGTGCTGGAGGAATTGGCGGAGAATTCATCGATTCCGGTGATCAACGCGCTCTCGGACCGGTGCCATCCGTGCCAGGCATTGGCCGATTTCTTCACGCTGGAGGAAAGATTTGGCGGTTTGCGCGGATTGAAATTTGCTTATATCGGGGATGGGAACAACGTCTGCCATTCGCTTTTGACCGTCGGGGCGCGGCTGGGCGTGCATGTTCGCGTGGCAACGCCAGCTGGATACGAACCGGACCCCGCGGTGGTCTCCGAAGCGCGCCGCAACGCACGAGAGAATCGCGGAAAGATTGAAATCTTGCGGTCGCCCGAAGAGGCGGTGACCGGCGCTCAAGCCGTTTACACCGATGTGTGGGCAAGCATGGGGCAAGAAAACGAAGCGGCTGAGCGCGAGGCGATCTTCGCACGCTATCACGTGAATCGGCGTCTTTTCGGACAGGCCGATGCCAATGCGGTGTTCATGCACTGCTTGCCGGCTCACCGAGCGTCGGAAGTCGCTGCGGAAGTGATCGATTCGCCACAGTCGATCGTCTTCGACCAGTCCGAAAATCGTTTGCACGTTCAAAAAGCGATTCTACTCACGCTACTCAGCTAAGGAGAAAACGTTGGCAAAGAAAGTCGTATTGGCTTACTCCGGCGGACTCGACACTTCGATCATTATTCCGTGGCTCAAGGAAAATTATCACTGCGAAGTCGTCGCGATGATCGGAGACCTCGGACAGAAAGAAGATCTGGACGCGGCGCGGCGCAAAGCGCTGGCGACAGGCGCAAGCTCCGCATACGTCGAGGATCTCCGTGAAGAATTCATCAAGCATTACATCTGGCCAACGCTCCGCGCAGGCGCCGTCTACGAACACAAATACCTGCTGGGCACATCGTTTGCACGGCCCATCCTAGGCCGGCGGCAAGCGGAACTTGCGCAGAAGCTCGGCGCCGACGCGGTCGCACATGGCTGCACAGGAAAAGGCAATGATCAGGTGCGATTCGAGCTAGCGGTGAAAGCGATTGCCCCAGAGCTGAGGATCATCGCTCCGTGGCGGGAGTGGACCATCAGCTCGCGCGAAGAAGCGATCGCCTATGCGCGCGAACACAACGTGCCGGTGGAGCAGACGAACAAGAATATTTACAGCCGCGACCGCAATATCTGGCATTTGAGCCACGAAGGCGGATGTTTGGAAGACCCCGCGAATGCTCCGGAGGAAGCCATGTGGCAATGGGTCGCGTCTCCATCGGCCGCCCCGGATCAGCCAACCGAAGTGAAAATCGGATTTGAAGCCGGGATGCCAGTTTCGGTGAATGGCAAGAAATTGAGCCCGCTCGCGTTACTCGAAGCCCTGAATGACGTGGCGGCGAAGAATGCCGTTGGCAGAATGGACATGGTGGAGAATCGCCTGGTGGGAATCAAGTCTCGCGGAGCTTATGAGACGCCGGGCGGAACGTTGCTCATCGCGGCGCACCGCGAATTGGAAGCGCTGTGCCTCGACAGGGAAACGCTGCACTTCCAGCAGCATTTGTCGCTGCGTTACGCGGAGATGGTCTATTACGGAATGTGGTTCACTCCGTTGCGCGAGGCGCTCGACGCATTTTTCGAATCGTCTCAAAAGCGTGTAACCGGCACGATCGGGCTGAGCCTCTTCAAGGGCAATGTGAACGTGACCTCGCGTGAATCGTCGTATTCGCTCTATCGAACGAATCTCGCGAGCTTCACGATGACCG
>JASHQB010000019.1 GCA_030037775.1 Candidatus Acidiferrales bacterium | reverse complement strand
TAGAGTTCTCTGTGCCCAATCCAAGGAGTCTGCCGTGGCTGAGCCGAAGCCTGAAGAATCATTCCGCGTCGTCGACCGGCGACTGTTCACCTCTGAAGGCGAATTGCGTCCAGAAGTGGCCGAAGAGCACAGCCGGGAGGAGGCGAAATCGCAGCCTGCGCCGTCACCGCGGGACGCCAAAGCCGAGAAGATCGCCGCGCCCGCGTCTGCTCCCGCCCCGCAGGAAACCCCGTCGCCGAAGCCCGACAGAAACTTTCAGCTCCTCGTGGACCTTTTAGCGCGCAACGCCGCCGCGCTGCTGGGAGGCATCCCCGATCCCGGCACGGGCCAGGCCTATCTTGACCTTGAGGGCGCTCGTGAAATGATCGACATGCTCGACACGCTGCGCGAAAAAACCCGCGGCAACCTTGCGCCCGAGGAAGACCGCCTGCTCTCCGAAGTGGTCGGCAGCCTCAAGCTTTCTTATATGGAAATCTCGAAAGCCGCCGCAAAATCCATGCGCGAAGGGGCCAAAGGCGCGCGTTAGTTCATGCCTTCTGGAAACATTCAGTCTGGCCCTGCTTCCGGCCAGCTCCGCGTCACCGTCCTCGGCTCCGGCACCTCCATGGGCGTCCCCACTCTCGCGTGCCATTGTGAAGTCTGCCGCTCTGCGGATCCCCGCGACCAGCGCACTCGCCCCTCTGCACTGCTTTCCTACAACGGCCGCAACGTCGTCATCGACACCACGCCCGATTTTCGCCAGCAAGCATTACGCGAGTATATCGGCCGTCTCGACGCCATCCTGTATACCCACGCCCACGCCGACCACATCTTGGGCCTCGACGACATTCGACCATTCAACCAAAAACAGAGATCCGCGGTTCCCGTTTATGCCTCGGAAGAAACTCTCGCAATTCTCCGCCGCACCTTCGCTTATATTTTCGAACCGCAATCCGGCGAAAGTTCCCTTCCCCAGGTCGAACTCCATTCGCTCGACGGAGCCTTTGAACTCTTCGGCGCGCACGTCATTCCCGTCCCCGCCCAGCATGGCCCGCTCACCGTTCAGGGCTTCCGCGTCGGCTCGGTGGCTTACCTCACCGATTTCAGCTCCGTGCCGGAATCCTCCAAAGCTCTGCTGCGCGGCCTGGACCATCTCATCCTCGACGCGCTTCGTTACACGCCCCATCCCATGCATTCCACCGTCGACCAATCGCTCGCTCTCGTCGGTGAACTCGAGCCACACCACGCTTGGTTCACCCACATCTGCCACGATCTCGGCCACGAAGCCACGAACGCCAAGCTCCCCGCCAACGTGCGCCTTGCTTTCGACGGTCTTCAATTTGAGGTCGCGCTATGATGCCCTTCACCGTCGTACACTCTGCGCAAGAATGGTCCTCGCACTTCGGCCCGCAAGTGCGCGCCGTTCTGACCATCGGCAATTTCGACGGAGTCCATCGCGGTCATCAAGAAATTGTGAAAGGCGTGGTCGAACGCGCCCGTCGCGACAAAGACATCGCCACGGCGCTCACATTTTGGCCGCATCCGCTGCGGATCGTTCGCCCGGAAATTGCTCCGCCGCTGATTGAAACTCTCCCCCAGCGCCTCGCCCACCTCCAGGCTCTCGGCCTCGACGCCGTCTTCGTCTTGCCCTTCGACCATTCTGTCGCTTCGCTCGCCGCCGAGGATTTCGTCCGTCGCATCCTCGTCGACACCATGCGCGCTCGCGCCATTCGCGTCGGAGAAAATTTCCGCTTTGGCCACCGCCAGGCGGGAAATGTTCCATTGCTCTCCGCGCTTGGTCACTCCCTCGCTTTCGATGTCGAATCCGTTTCGCCGGTGATCCTGCGTGACGTCATTGTTTCCAGCAGCGCCGTCCGCACTTCCATTTCTGGCGGCCACATGATTCAAGCCGCGCGCCTCCTCCGGCGTCCTTTCTCGCTCGCCGGCGAAATTCGTACCGGCACCGGCACCGGCCGCCGTTTCGTTTTTCCCACGCTGAATCTTTCTACAGAACAGGAACTCTTGCCCGCGCGCGGCGTCTACGCCACCGAAACACTCGTCCTTGGCCGCGCTTACCACTCCGCCACAAACGTAGGGATGCGCCCCACCTTCGACGGCGCAAGTCTCGCCATCGAAACTCACCTTTTCGATTTTTCTGAGGAGATTGGTTCAGGGCAAATGGAAATTCGCTTCTGGCATCGCCTGCGCGACGAGAAGAAATTCTCCGGTCCAGAAGCTTTGCGCGCGCAGATTCAGCAAGACATCACCCACGCACGTTCCTTCTTCTCCCGCCTCGACGCCGCCCGCCGCCTCTGTAAATGCACGGAATAATCGAGCAGCCTGCGCGACGGCTAGGGGATATTTTGTTGAGATTATCGCTGTTGTTTGTGGCGGCTATGGCTGCTTGCGGACCGCGTCACTCATCACTTGTCATCCGCCGCTGCTCTTGCAACTCTTGCAGTACCCGCCCACTTCCGTACGCGCCAGTGTGATCTTCATTTCGCAGTCCTGCTCGATCTGCTGTTTGAGTTGCTCATACAGCTCGCTCTCGAACTCGCGCACTTTGCCGCAGCGCAAGCAGGCGATGTGAATGTGGTCGCGCGGGCCATGGCTCTCATAATAGTGCCGGTGGCCGCGCAAATGAAGAAGGTCCAGCTCGTCGATCAAACCGTGATGCTTCAGCAGGTCCAGCGTCCGATAGACAGTCACTCGCGTGATTTGCGGGTCGATCTTCTGCGCCCGCGTCAGAATTTCGCCCGCATCCAGATGCCGCGGCGCTGTTTCCATCACCTGCAGCACAACTCGCCGCTGCCGGGTCAGCCGGATGGACCGCGCCGCTAATTGTTTTTGCAGTTGCCCCGGTTTTTCGTGGACGTTGATGCGTTCGCCGGTGGAAACACGTCGCGCTGCGGTCTCTGCCATATCAGTGCCTTAAGATGTCGAAATAGGTGACGTACCCGATGACCGCCAGCAGAAAAACCAAACCCGCCGTCAGAAAACGCTCCTTCACCGCCACGCTCAGATCGCGCCGCAGCGATCCTTCTATGGCCAGCATCAGCACGTGCCCGCCATCGAGGATCGGAATCGGAAGCAAGTTCAAAATCCCCAGATCGACACTCAAGAAAGCCATGAAGAAAATGAACTCAGCGGCTCCCAGCCTCGCCTGCTGGATCGAAACTTTAACGATTCCCACCGGACCGGCCGCATCCTTGAGGGAGAAGCGCCCGGAGAACAGGCCGCCGACAAACGAAAAAATCTTCCCTGACAGTTCGATGTTTCTGTCCCAGGATTGCTGCGCGGCCCCCAAAAAGGAATATGCTTCGTGAATTGTTTCCCCGGGCCGAAAAGTCGCACCAATCACCCACCGTTTCCCTCCGCCGTCCCCCGGATCCGTGTAAGCCGGATTCAGCGTCATGGACAACTCTTTCCCGCCACGCCGCACACCAATCGTCACCGCTTTACCTTC
>JASHQB010000222.1 GCA_030037775.1 Candidatus Acidiferrales bacterium | reverse complement strand
CCGCATCGAAATGAATTTTCTTCCTGACGTTTACGTCACCTGCGAAGTCTGCCGCGGCCGCCGCTACAACGCCGAAACTCTTTCCGTCCGCTACAAGGGCTATTCCATTTCCGATCTGCTCGAAATGCCCATCGAAGACGCTCTTCCCGTCCTCGAAAACATCCCGCAAATCAAACAAAAACTCCAAACCATGGTCGACGTCGGCCTCGGCTACGTTCAGCTCGGCCAGTCCGCCACCACTCTTTCCGGCGGCGAAGCCCAGCGCACCAAACTCGCTCGCGAACTCTCCCGCCGCCAGACCGGCCGCACCCTCTACATTCTCGACGAGCCCACCACCGGTCTGCATTTCGACGACGTCCGAAAACTGATGGACGTCCTCAACCGCCTCGTCGACCTCGGCAACACCATCATCATCATCGAGCACCATCTCGACGTCATCAAACAGGCCGATTGGCTCATCGACCTCGGCCCCGAAGGCGGCTCCGACGGCGGCCGCATCGTCGCCCAGGGCACTCCCGAGCAAGTCGCCCGCAACAAAAAATCCTTCACCGGCGCCGCCCTCGCCCCTTCCCTCGCCCCCTCCAACGGCAACACCCACACAAACGCCGCTAAGTAGGGTAGGGTCAGTTTGAATTTCCTTGATCGTGACACAAAGAGTCGAAATTCAAACTGACCCGTTACCTAGGCAGGCTGCATTGACGGACACGATCAAAGTGCGATTAACTTAGCGGGTGAGTAGCTCATTCATTATGTGGCGCAGTTCCTCGCACGCTTGGAAGGTACTGCTGCTTTGCTTTACGGTACTTGGGTTAACTGCACCTGTATTTGGATTCTGCCCAGCGCCTCAGCCAACGGTGTCCTGCGAGTTTCTGGACAGCGATGCTGTTTTCATCGGTACGGTCATTTCTACGCAGGACACGCCTGCACAAGGCTCGTACTATGATGGCTGGACATACGAAATAAGCGTTCAGAAGATGTATCGTGGGCCCGTAGGCAAAACAATCGAGGTTTTCACTGAAAAGAGTAGCGGAGAGCTGCCCCTAGATAATGGGAAAGAGTACGTCTTGTTTGCCACCGAAGAAGAAGGTCGGCTCATGATCTATTCCTGTGGGAATTCAGCCCTAGTTTCAAAGGCACGAAACACAATTGAAGAACTGAACCACCTGAAAACCCCCGAGGATGCGGAGATTGAAGGACAGGTCGTTTTTCTACCGGATCCTCTTGCGCAAGAGCCTCCTCACGTAAGCGACGTGCATGTTGTCATCCATGGCACCGCAAAAACCTACACTTTGACTTGTGACCGCAATGGTTGGTTCCATCTGCATGTCCCGCCGGGAGAGTATTCGGCAGATGTTGAGCCGATCGCGCATTGGAATATCGCTCCTTCCGGCATCAGCATCGACGACCCGGACCATTTTGAAGCGCGCAAAGGCCACTGTTCAGGATTGTCGTTTTTTGCCTGGCCAAAGTGACACCCGCCTCTCTTGGTGATTCTGCGTCGTGAATCACAGTCAAGAGCGCTCATCTTAACCGCCTGTCAGATCGGTGGCCTAAGTTCCCCCGCAGATTTTTGACTTCTACAAAACGCAGTCTCTCACTCGCCCCTTCCCTCGCCGCCTCCAACGGCAACACCCATAGCGCCATAGACTGAATCGTACGGCCGCAGCGCCGCATCCAACACCATGAATCGGCAAGTTTGAATTGTGATGCTCCCTGTGTCACCATTGAGAAACCTCAAACTGGCCCACGAGCAAACCCAGAGGCGGAGACGATCATGACTCTACGAATTGGCGACGTTGCTCCCGACTTCACAGCCGAAACAACCCAAGGCCCCATCAAGTTCCATGACTGGCTCGGCAATTCCTGGGGCGTACTGTTTTCCCATCCGAAGGATTTCACGCCGGTCTGCACCACGGAGCTCGGCTACATGGCCGGCCTTCAGCCCGAGTTTGAAAAGCGAAATTGCAAAATCCTCGGATTGAGCGTGGATCCCGTGACCAATCACGGCAAGTGGGCCGTCGACATTGAAGAAACCCAGGGCCACAAGGTGAAATTCCCGATGATCGGCGACCCGGAACTGCAAATCGCCAAGCTTTACGACATGCTGCCCGCCGACGCGGGCAACACCTCCGAAGGCCGCACCGCCGCGCTGAATGCCACCGTGCGCACCGTGTTCGTCGTCGGTCCCGACAAGAAGATCAAGCTGACTCTCAGCTATCCGATGAGCACCGGCCGCAACTTCGACGAAGTGCTGCGGGTCCTCGATTCCATGCAGCTCACCGCGCAGCACAGCGTGTCCACCCCGGTGAACTGGAAACCGGGCGATGACGTCATCATCAGCGGCAACGTCTCCGACGAGGAAGCCAAGAAGAAATATCCCAACGGATGGAAATCGCCGCGGCCTTACATCCGAATCATTCCCCAACCGAAAGACCGCGCCACCAAGGCGTAACGCTTCGAGCCTAACGTTCGACCACGTTTCGCTGCCGTGCTCGCTGCTTCACGCTCGATGCGTGGCACGGCAGTGCGCCGGCCAGAAGCCCCTACCTAGACGAAAGCAGAAACTGGTTGCCGTCCACATCGCGGAACATCGCCGACGTTCCCCATTCCTCCGTCTTCGGCGGTCCCAGAAACTCGATGCCCTTCGCAGACATCTCCCTATACGATTTCGGAACGTCGCTGCTCCAGAACACGAACGGTTGAAACTGCCCGATCAGCACTTCGTGCCCCGGCGAAGTGAACAGCACAAGCTCCGTATCTGCGCCCGGAATCCCCAGCTCGATCCAGCGTTGATTTCCAAACGGCTGGTCGGTGCGAATCTGAAACCCAAGTTTCTCCGTGTAGAACTTCAGCGCCTTCTCCTGATCGCGAACCGGAACAGTGACGAATTTGATGCCTCGAATCATGGCTCCTCCTGGCGGCATCTTCGCAACCTACCGAAAGCTCGCGCAAGTCCCCCAGTCAATTACAACTATAGTGATAAACTTACGCCATGGTTGCCACCGATGCCGCAATCGCGCTTGATACTTACGTGCTCGATGTTCTGATGCGCGATCTCGTGGGCCACGACAAGAAACCCTCGGCCTTCATCGTGTACCTCTATCTCGCCGCGCGCATTGAGCGCGACATGACCCATCGCGTCGAAGCCAGTTACGGCGCAATCGCCTCCGCCACGGGATTGTCGAAGTCCGCGGTGCAGCAAGCCATCAGCCACTTGAAAAAGCGAAAGCTGATCACGGTGTCTCGCGAGTCTCCGACTTCGACTCCCCAGTATCGTCTGCATCGTCACTGGAGGCTGCGCCTACGCGCCGTCTAGTCGCATCGAATCGCTTGCCCAGGCTTGCGCGCCATCCCCGACTCCATTAAAGTCAATCTGCTTGATCGCAGCGTATAACCGAGCGTAATGGTGGCCTGAATCTTGTCTCGCAAATCTTCCAGCCTCTACAAAACTCAGCCGCTCAACTTCCACGGCCTGCGCACCTATCCGCTCGCCTCGCGCCCCAGCAAAGTCAGCGTCGGCCAGTTCGCCAAACCCTACCGTCAAGGTGAATCCTTTGCCGAATTCCTCGGCTCGCTCCCGCGCATCCTCGCCGCCGAAGACCTTCGCGCCGTCGCGCAAGGCGTCATCGAAGCCCGCACGCAATCGCGCACGATTCTCTGGGGCATGGGCGGCCACGTCGTCAAAGTCGGCCTCGGGCCCATCCTCATCGATCTTCTCCGCCGCGGCTTCATCTCCGGCATCGCTATGAACGGCTCCGCGCTCATCCACGATTTTGAAATCGCCATGGTCGGCGGTACTTCCGAAGACGTCGAAGCCGTCCTCGGTGAAGGCAAGTTCGGCATGGCCGAAGAAACCGGCCGCATCATCAACGAAATGGCCGCTCTCGCCCGCCGCTCGCGCATCGGCCTCGGCGAAGCCGCCGGCAAACTCCTCAACAGCCAGCGCGCTCACGCCCGCCATCTCGACCAAAGCATTCTCGCCGCCGCTTATCGCGCGCGCGTGCCCGTCACCGTGCATCTCGCCATCGGCGCGGACATCACCCACATCCATCGCGTCGCATCCGGGGAGAATCTCGGCGCC
>JASHQB010000221.1 GCA_030037775.1 Candidatus Acidiferrales bacterium | reverse complement strand
TGGATGAGGCCGAGGACGACGCCTTTGCCGTCGACGTAGAATTTGCAATCGATGGTGTCGGCGTGGCGCGTGGCAATGGCGTTCCACATGTGTGAGAA
Organism: Candidatus Acidiferrales bacterium; assembly: GCA_030037775.1. Taxonomy (GTDB): domain Bacteria; phylum Acidobacteriota; class Terriglobia; order Acidiferrales; family UBA7541; genus DAHUXN01. The sequence continues at coordinate 7,238 of JASHQB010000221.1, read as the reverse complement.
GCGGACGCGGTAGACCACGTCGGTCATTTTGGAGGCGACTTCAAAAGGCTTGATGAAATCGCTCATCGCACCTTGATTGGGGATACGCGTGACGGCCGGTGTGCTCATCGCTTTTTCTTTCCTCGTTTCTCCTGCGTGTTTCGATTCCCTCTCGCCGCAAAGAGTCTCAATCCCGCATTACGATTCTACGCCTGCCGGGCGTAAATGGCCTGCGAATGAATTTCCATTACCCGCTCGGGATGCGCGAGCGGCATGAATCCCGACTTTTGATACAGGCCGTGGGCGTCGCGGGTGAATAAGAGCCAGCGCCGGAGGCCCTGCAACTCAGGATGCGCCATGATGCATTCCATGAGCCATTTCGCCAAACCCTGACCGCGGAATTCGGGAAGAACGAAAACGTCGGCCACATAAGCGAAGGTAGCGCGGTCGGAGATCACACGGGCGAAGCCGATCTGCGTTTTCCCGCGAAGCAGTCCAAAACACAAAGAGTTGCGCATGGATTTTTCCACCGTGGCGCGAGGGATTCCGCGGGCCCAGTACGATTCGCGCAGGAAGCCGTGAATGGCGTCCAGATCCAGCCGAGCGAAGGCCGTGGTGACGAGAAAATCGCCCTTTTGCCACTCCGCCGCGCGCGCCGGTTCCATATTTCTGCGGCGCTACTTGTGCCCGGCGACGGCAGCGTGCGCGTCGGCATAATTGCGAATCGCGGCACCCACGCCGGCTCCGGCGGAAAGCCGGAAGCCCTGGTCGAGCAAACACTTTTCGAAGGCGGCGAGAAACAGCAGGACGTTATTTTTCTGGCAGCCATGGCCCATCAGGCCGACGCGCCACAGTTTGCCTTTGAGCGAGCCGAAGCCGCCGCCGATTTCGATATTGAATTCATCGAGCAACTGATTGCGCAGCTTGGCATCATTCACGTTCGCGGGGACCTTCATGCCGGTGACGGTGACCTGGCGGTCCTTGGGATCTTCGACGAAAAGCTCGATGCCCATGGCTTCGAGGCCGGCGACGAGGGCGTCGCGATTCTCGCGGTGGCGCGCCCAGCGGGCTTCGAGGCCCTCTTCGAGGACGATGCGCATCGCTTCGCGCAGGGCGAAAACGAGGGAGATGGGAGCGGTGTGATGATAGGTGCGCTCCTTGCCCCAATAATTCATGGTGGTGGTCAAATCGAAATACCAGCTCTGCACGGGGGTCTTGCGCGCGCGCAAGACTTCTTCGGTGCGCGCGTTCACGGTGATAGGAGACATTCCTGGAGGAGCGCTGAGCGCTTTTTGCGAGCCGCTGAAGCAGATGTCGATTTGAGTTTTGTCGATGTTAATGGGCATGCCGGCGAGAGTGGAAACGGTGTCGACGACGAGGAGGGCGCCGAGCTCGTCGGCGACTCTGCGCATGTGGTCGAGATTGGTGACGACACCCGTGGAGCTTTCGCCGTGCGTGACGCCGACGATTTTGATCTTCTTGCCCTTGCCGGCGCGGCGAACGTCATCGGGATCACAGGGTTTGCCGTATGGCGCTTCCACGCGAATGATTTTTGCGGGGGTGCGTTCGGCAATGATGGCCATGCGTTCGCTGAAGGCGCCGTTGACGCAGATGATGGCTTCGTCGCCGGCTTCGAGAGGATTGAGCACGGCGGCTTCGATGCCGCCGGAGCCGGAAGCGGAGATCGGAAAGGTGAGTCGATTTTGCGTCTGAAAAACCTGGCGGAGGAGGATCTGGACGTCACCCATCATTTCGAGGAACCAGGGATCCAGATGGCCGACGATCGGAGTGGCCATGGCGCGGTAGACGCGCGGGTCGATCTGAGAGGGGCCGGGGGTGAGCATCAAACGGTTCGGAGGAAGCAGTTCACCGATGGGCGAGTTCATGTTGTGTCCTTAGCCGCGCTTGCTTGCCTGTCAATGATTGCGTCTGTGGCCGGGAGCCGTACGGTTCATGGGCAGGCAGGCGCTTTATGATTTCATTCGGCGCCCGGTCGCAAAACAGTAGTCTCTCCAATTTGGGGTGCTGGGGTCAACATCCAAAATGGACGGTCTGCGGCCCGAAGGAGCGCGGCAGCGGACTGCAAAACTAGTGGCGGTCGCTGCAGAGGCTAAATTCGCGACGGTCCAGAAGATGCATGGTTTCGCCAGTGTCGAGTTGGACGGTGAGCTGCTGGACGCCCCTGGATTTCTGGATGGCGGTAACGACGCCGCGGCGCTGGGTGACGTTGTGGATGACGCGGTCGCCCACCTCCATATCGCGCGTGAAACCAGAGCCAGTATTGAAAACGCCCTGAATTTTGCGCTGAAGAGATTTCAGTAATGCAGCCATGGCTCATTTCTCCTTGGAGCAGCAAAGTCTTGGAGGGCCGATAAGAGGGTCTGGCTACAGCATCAGGGAGACGCGGATTTTCGTCAATGCTTCTGTGCGCGGAGTTGTCTGCGAGGAACTGGGGAGGCGCGGGCTTCGCGGTTGGGTGACGCGGAAAGAGCACATTCTGGAGCAGTCCTATTGCTGAAAAAGAGGAGCACGGTTATGGTGGAGGGCCAGAAAGAAGCCGAGGGCAGACGTTTCCGGGGGAAGAGCGAGTGGACAAACAGAGCGAAGGCGGGTCAGAACGGCGGGCCGTCCGCCGCATACCGTTTGTTGCGCTGGCCGAGCTGACCGGGATGGGCAGCAATCAACGCGTGTCGGCGCAGACGACGCAACTGAGCCCCACGGGATGCTATCTGGGCGCCGCAAACCCGTTTCCGGAGGGCGCGCGGATTCGGATCCGGCTGAACAAAGACGGCGAAACGTTCGAAAGCACGGCGCGGGTGCTGCACGTGCACGCGGAGTTCGGCATGGGCGTGATTTTCGAGAGTGTCACACCGGAGCAGCAACGCACGCTCGACTCCTGGCTCGAGAAATCGGAGACGTAAGACCCGGCCAAAGCACGACGCAACCAAACCTCACCATTCGGCCACACTCAAGGCAGAACGCCAGAGTCGCGGGGATTCCCGCGCTGGGCGACACACAGAAGACATTCATGAAGGCGGTTGAAGCTTATGCCGCGCCGCACAAGGGAACGAGCTCGTAGTAATCGAACTGGATCCCAATGCCGCGACGGCCCCAGAGGCGTCCGCGCTTGTCGACGCGCACGACGCGGCCCACGCAGCGCCAGGCCCTTTCGGGCTTGCCGGTGATCTCCTCCGGCATGGTGAATTGCAGCTCGACGGCCTGGCCCATGGTGACCGGCAAGGACGTGGAGAGATAAACGCCGCGCCGCGAGATGTTCAGAGACTGAGACTTCTCTTCGTCATGGGCATCGGAACTGGAAACGGGCCGGAAATGAATGGGAAGATGGAGGTCCATCCTCGGAGTGAAGCGACGCTCGGGTTCTTTCGCAGACATGGTTTGCTCCAGTGGCCTGGGAGGGGGGAATATTGCAGGCAGCAGTTGAATCGCTAAATGCTACTCCGGTGTGGCGGCGGTTCGCAAGCGTATTTGTAAGTTTTATCCATTCAGTCATCGTCGAGCAGGCCAGAGTTCATTGCGACGCAGGGGCGTAGATTCTGTTGGGAGCGAGGATTTTCGCGCCGGACATTTCCGTATTGACCTTGAGATCGTGGAATCCCGGTTTGGACGCAGGCATGGAATGGAAGGTCAGCAGATATTGCTGGCCCAGCATGGTCCGGAAGTCGTTAAGAAAAGGAGCGAAAGACACAGGGGTTTGCGTGCCTTGCGTGAAGGCATAACCTCCGGTGTCGGAGGTGAGTTCGTTGAGCGAGCCCTGTCCGTTCAGGTTGAGGAATTGGTTTCTTGTTTCGAGGCCGGAGCTGACAAAGATGCTGAAGATGACGACGTGATTCTTCTGGGCGTCGCGGATGGCTTGTTGCAATCCGGGATTGTCGTACGGCTGGGTATCAAAAAGCCCGTAGGTGGGGTCGATGCCGTCGCTGATGAGGAAAACTTCGCGGCCGTCGGGGCCGCCGGGCCATTTCTTGATCAGATCGGACAGCGACGCGTAGATGCTGGTATTGCCAATCGCAGGGCCGAAGGTGACGTGGAGGGCTTTGGAGATTGCGGCGCGATCGGTGGTGAAGGGCTGGTCGATACGAGCGCTGCCGTTCAGGGCGTAAGCGAGAGCAATGGTGGCGTTTTGCGGGAGGGACTCGACGAATTGGGAAATGTCGCGGAACTGGGCGCCAAGGTGAGAGGTGGCGTCGGAATCGATGAGAATCGCGAGCTGCAAGGGAGAATCGGCGCGGTTCAGCGGGTCAAGACTGACGACCGGCCGCGGGTTCCTGTCTTCATGGACGGTGACGTCCTGAGCGGCAAGGGCAGGCGCGGCGCCGCTGCCATGCTTAGCGCGCGCGGTGACCGTCACCTGAAGAGTGCCGGACGGCGGGGATTGCGAATCCTGGGCAGAAAGCGAAGGAGCCCCACAGATTATGGCCAGAACGAGAACGGCAAGTGGTTGAACAAGAGTTTTTCGGCTCACCTTGAGCTCCCAAGAAGTATTTTGCTTCATTCACCTACTTCAATTTAGATGTCAGCACGGGAATTTTGGGTACCTCGGCGGCATTGGCCTTACAATGTATAATTCGCCGCGACACGGGGCGGCTTGTTTGGCGGGCGGAGGGCGGGGAAATGGCGGCGGCCTTCGCGGCGGCTTGAAGTCTTGAAGCGAACCAAAAGTGTAAGGAATCAGCTGCGCGCAGTTTCCGGCGGGGGAAAATGCCAGAAGGCAAAGGGCTACTGATCGTCTATACCGGCCCAGGCAAAGGCAAGACCACATGCGCCCTGGGAACAGCGTTTCGAGCGTTAGGCCAGGGTTTGAAGGTGCTGATGGTGCAGTTCATCAAAGGCTCGTGGCACTACGGCGAGCTGGATGCAGCGAAGATGCTGGGCGACGATAAATTCGAAATCCGGCCGATGGGGCGCGGGTTCATCAAGATCGGCGGGGCGGAGACGGATCCGGAGGACTTGAAACTGTCCCAGGAGTGCTGGAACTTCGGCAAAGAACAGATTTACAGTGGAAAGTACGACCTGGTGATTCTGGACGAAATCAATTACGTGATCAGCTACAAGATGCTCGATGGGGAGGAAGTCGCCGACGCACTGGCGAAACGGCCTGGGCAGGTGCACGTGATTTGCACCGGGCGCAATGCGCATCCGAAGCTGGTGGAAGCAGCGGACCTGGTGACAGAGATGCGCGAGGTGAAACACCCGTATACGAAAGGGATCCTGGCGCAGCGCGGAATCGACTACTGAGGCGAGAGAATTTCGACCATGGCCTGGTTCAAAAAAGAAAACAAACCGATGGAAGCGCCGCCCAGCCAGGAGCGCCGGGTTAAGACCGAAGGATTGTGGATCAAGTGCGAGAACTGCCGGTCGATTATCTGGAAAAAGGACCTGGAGGCAAACTGGGAGGTGTGTCCGAAGTGCGAACACCATTTCCGACTCGGCGCTAAAAGGCGGCTGGAATTGTTGCTCGACGACGGGAAATGGAGAGAGCTTGACGCGGAGCTGGCTTCCACGGACCCGTTGAAGTTTGTGGACATAAAGCCCTACACGCAGCGGCTGCGAGAAGCGCAAGACAAACTGGGGATGAATGATGCGGTGATTACGGTCGAGGGGTGCTTGAATGGGCGGCCGATCATTTGCTGCTCGATGGAGTTCGCGTTCGTAGGCGGCTCGATGGGCGCGGTGGTGGGCGAAAGGGTGACGCGCGCGGCAGAGCGTTCCGCCGAACGCAAGATGCCGCTGGTGATCGTTTCGTGCTCGGCCGGCGCGCGAATGCAGGAAGGGGTGGTCAGCCTGATGCAATTGGCCAAGGTCTCGGCAGCGCTGGCTCGCTTGGACGAAGCGCGCGTTCCCTATATTTCCGTGCTTACAGATCCGACCACGGGAGGAGTTACGGCGAGTTTCGCGATGCTGGGGGATTTGAACATCGCCGAACCGGGGGCAATGATCGGCTTCGCGGGGCCGCGCGTGATTGAGCAGACGATTCGCCAGAAGCTTCCTGAAGGATTCCAGCGTGCGGAGTTCTTGCTGGAGCATGGATTCCTGGACGCTATCGTGCCGCGCAAGGAATTGAAAAACTACATAGGGCACGCGCTGGAGTTCTTCATCGACTGAAAAATGAACTACGAAGAATCCGTCCGGAGGCTGCTCTCGCTGGGAAAAGAACTCGCGTCACCGCAACAGGCGCGGGTGCAGAAATTCGACCTGGAGAACATCCGCGTGCTTTGCGGTTACTTAGGTTCGCCGCATCGAGCAGTTCCCTGCGCGCACATTGCGGGAACGAACGGCAAAGGCTCGACGGCGGCGATGCTGGAATCGATTCTGCGTGCGGCGGGACTTTCCACCGGGCTTTTTACTTCGCCGCATCTGGAGCGGATAAATGAGCGCATCGCGTTCAACGGCGTGGCGATTTCGGATGCGGATTTTGCCGCCGAGTTCGCCTGCGTGCAGTCCGCGATCGAACATTTGCTGGCGACCGGCGAGCTGGCGGCGCATCCGACGTACTTTGAATGCGTGACGGCGATGGCGTATCACGCGTTTGCACAGCAGGCGGTGGGATTTGCGGTCTACGAAGTGGGAATGGGAGGGAGGCTGGATTCGACGAATATTGTTCAGCCCGAAGTGGCCATCATTACGCAGGTGGAGCTGGATCACGAAAACTTCCTAGGGCATTCGATTGCGGAAATTGCGGCGGAGAAGGCCGGGATTATCAAGCCGGGCGGATGGGTAGTGAGTTCGGCGGAACGTGCGGAAGCGCGCGCGGTGATTGCGCGACGCGCGGCGGCGGTCGATGCCAAGCTGGTGGAGATCGATAAGGCCTGGCGCATCGAAAAGACGGTTGCCACTCGCGGCTGCTATCGCGCGGAGGCTCGGGGCGGCGATTCAAACCGAAAATTGACTCTGGACATACCGCTTGCAGGCCGGTTTCAAGTACGCAACGCGTTGGCGGCAGCGACGGCGGCGCAATTGCTGGCGGCGCGAGGGTTCCCGGTAAGCGATGAAGCCATCGAGCGCGGAATACGGGAAACGCGGTGGCCGGGACGGCTGGAGCGATTGTCAGAACACCCCGCCATCTTTCTCGACGGCGCGCACAATCCCGCGGCGGCGCGAGAACTAGCAGGGTTCTGGGAGGAGCATCTTAGCGGCAAGCGCATCTGGCTGGTGTACGCAGCGCTGCGCGATAAGGCGGTAGACGAGATCGCGGGGCTGCTGTTTCCGCGGGCGCATCAGGTTTTTCTTACCGAAGCGCA
>JASHQB010000220.1 GCA_030037775.1 Candidatus Acidiferrales bacterium | reverse complement strand
ATCGTCTCCACTGGCGACTCGCAAGACGAGGCGATTCTGTGTCCTTTGCAGGTTGCGCAGAGTCTTGCCGGTAAGCCCGGCGAATTCCGCAGTCTTTTCGTGAGCGCGCTCACCAAACCGGAAGACAACTTCTCCCGCCGTGATCCCAACACGATGACTCCCACGGAATTCGACCGTTGGTATTGCACTCCGTACATCAGCTCCATCAGCCACCAGATTCAGCAAGTCTTTCCCGGCACGCAAGTGCGGCCCATCCGGCGCGTCGCGGACACGGAGGGCCGTGTTCTTTCGCAAGTCAGCTTGCTGCTCTGGACCGTCACCATTGCTGCGCTCATCGCTGCCGCGCTCGCCGTCGCTGCCACCTCCGCCACGACCGCCATGGAACGCCGCTCGGAAGTTGGCTTGATGAAGGCTCTCGGAGCCACGAATTTTCTCGTGAGCAGTTTGTTCTTTTCCGAGCAACTGGCTCTCGCCATTATCGGAGGCTGTATCGGTTTCACGCTCGGCGCGGGACTGGCGCGTGAACTCGGCGAAACTGTCTTCGGCGTGGCGATGTCCCCTCGGCTGATTGTCCTGCCCGTAATTCTCGCCGCCGCAGCGCTGGTCGCCGTCGTGGGGAGCTGGATTCCGCTTTATCGCGCGGCGCACATTTCTCCCGCCCCAATTCTGAGGGGCGAATAATGTTCAAACGCCTTCTCTTGCATTTGCTGCGCGGAAATCGCGTGCGCCTCACCGTTGCGTTGCTGGCGCTCACCAGCGGTGGAACAGTGGTTTCCGCGCTCATGAACCTAGACTTGGATATCAATCGTAAGCTCGCGCAGGAATTCCGCTCCCTAGGTGCGAACCTGGTCATTTCCATGCCCTCGAGCGTTGAGCCGGATGCGGCTTCTGCTGCGCTCATGGATGCTTCCGCCATGGAAGCCGTCGAGCCGCTGGAAGCCTCCGGAGTGGTTGCGTCGCCGTATCTTTATCTGGTTGCGCGCACGGAATCTGCTCCGGGTCGCGAGGTCGTGGTTGCTGGCGCCTGGCTCGATCACATCGCGCAAATGTCTCCGTGGTGGCAAGTCTCAGGGGATCCGTCTCTTTCGCGCACGGACGCGGCGCATTGCGTGGTGGGACGCAACGTCAGCCGGAGACTCGGCCTTCCCATTGGAGGCGCGCTCACGGTCAATTATGAAGGCCGCGCGGCGAACTTCACCATCGCCGGCGTGATCGATGCTGGCGGCCCTGAAGACAATCAGATATTTGTGAACCTGCCGATCGCTCAGACGCTCGCCGGCGCTGCCGGCAAAGTTCAGCTTGTGCAGGTGAGCGTCCCCGGTTCGCCCGAGGAGGTTCGCGCCGTCGAAGCGCATCTGCAATCCGCGCTTCCTGGCCTCGTCGTCAAGCCGATTCCACAAATCACCGAGGCCGAAGGCAAGCTGCTCCAGCGCATTCGTTTTTTGATTTTTTCTACAGGCCTAGTGATTCTCGTGCTCACAGCACTCTGCATCCTCGCTACCATGGCCGCGCTCGCCATGGAACGCCGCAAAGACGTGGGCTTGATGAAAGCCCTCGGCGGTTCGATGCAAAAGGTGCTGCGGATTTTTCTGGCCGAGGTCGGTATCATGGCATTCGCGGGAGCGATTCTCGGTTATGTTTTTGGCATGGCGCTCTCTATTTGGATGGGACACCGCGTCTTTGGAGCGAGTATCACACCGCGTTGGGAAGTTCTTCCGGCAACCGTGGCTCTGATGCTTCTTGTGGCTCTGGCAGGCGCGATTCCTTTGCGGCTGTTGGGGAACGTTCGTCCGGCCGTTATTTTGCGTGGAGTGTAAGAAAGTGCCGCTCGTAGAAGTTGCGAACCTGAAAAAATCCTTCGGCGAAGTCCGCGCCCTCAACGGCGTCTCGTTCTCCGTTGAGGCTGGCGAATGGATCGCCATCATGGGGCCCTCGGGCTCCGGCAAAACCACGCTCATCAATATTCTCGGCGGTCTTGATACGCCCACGGAGGGCAGCGCCCTCGTCGATAGCGTCGACGTTGGCCGCCTGGACGAAGTCGGCCTCACACGCTTTCGCGCGGAGAAAATCGGTTTTGTTTTCCAGCAATTCCACCTGGTTCCTTACCTGACGGCGCTTGAAAACGTCATGCTCGCCCAGTATTTCCATAGCACTACCGACGAATCCGAAGCCGTCGCCGCCTTGCAGCGCGTAGGGTTGGGCGAACGGCTCACGCATCTCCCGTCGCAGCTTTCTGGAGGTGAGCAGCAGCGCGTCGCGGTCGCTCGCGCGCTGATCAATCATCCGAAGCTGATTCTCGCCGACGAGCCCACTGGCAATCTGGACGAAGTGAATGAGGGGACGGTCATTCATCTTCTTCGCGAGCTTCACGCCGAAGGCCATACCATCCTGATGGTCACGCACGACCCGTCCATCGGCAGCCTCGCCGATCGCCGCGTCGAGCTCGCGCATGGACGCCTGGCACAAATCACTGTGTATTCGGCCGAAGACGAAGCCCGCTTCGACCACGTGCTAGAAGAACTCTGGCTCTGTGCGGAAATTGGCAAGCGCGCCAAGCTGGCACGTTTCCATTCACTCGATCCTGACCCCGAGCGCACCATTCAGCGCCTGTCGGTCGTCGGCCTTGTGGACGTGCAAGATTCCGAAGTTGAACTGACCGATCGCGGCCAGCGCCGCGCTCGCGACGTGGTGCGGCGCCGCCGCCTCGCTGAGCGCCTTTTCACCGACACGTTTTCCATCGCCAATGCCGAGGCGGATTCACAAGCCTGTAAGTTCGAGCACATCATCAGCCCAGAACTCGACGAGCGCATCTGTTCGTTCCTTGGCCATCCCAAGACCTGCCCTCACGGCAAACCGATTCCTCCGGGTCCCTGCTGTCCATCGAAATCGTTGCTAAAATAGGAGCGCGATCTCGTTTCGCCAAATTCAAATGCCACTGCCTCTGGACATTCGCAAGAAGCCCATCGACGTCAAGGTCCACATCTCGACCGGCGCTGGCGTGGACATCACCTGGTCAGACGCGCATGTCAGTCACTACGACTTTCCCTACCTTCGTGAACATTGCCCCTGTGCCACATGCAAAGAAACGCACGAAGGGCATACCAAGGTCGAAGCCAAGACGGCCGGCTCTTCCGTCCTTCCCATGTTCAAACCAAAAATAGCCGCGCGAGCCGCCTCGACGGTAGGGACTTATGCGGTCCAAATCGAATTCACCGACGGCCATTCCACCGGCATCTATAGCTTCGACCATCTGCGTGAAATCTGTCCTTGTGAAGCATGCGCCCGCGAATTTCGGCCGGTTCAGACGGGGTAACTACCGCGATTTCTGTTTTCGGCTAACTATTTATTTTTTCCGCGGAACACCTTATAGTCGGAGCCCACGTCGTTTTCATGGCTTCTACTCCCTTAAATCCCGGTTCGCAGCGCCCCGTTGCCAACGTACTTGTCGCTACCACGGCGATGCTCAGCTTTATTTCCTTTTGGCGCGCCGGAGCGATCGTTCTCAATGATCTAGCTTCGTCGGCTTATTACGCCGGCGGTGAAGCTGAGCAGTTCATAGGGAAGTCTGCACCCTGGTTCATTCTCGGCGTGATGCTGCTCGCATACGCGGTCTCGTTGATTTACGTCGAGAGCTGCAGCATGTTCGTTCGCGGCGGCGTCTATCGCGTCGTAAAGGAGGCCATGGGCGGGACGCTGGCCAAGTTCTCGGTGTCTGCCCTGATGTTCGATTACATCCTGACTGGCCCCATCAGCGGTGTCGCGGCAGGGCAGTACATCGCAGGCTTAAGCAACGAGCTGCTTCACTACGCGCACATTCATCGTTCCCTTCACGTGAACGCTACCGCCGCAACCATCGCGATACTGGTGACCGTGTATTTCTGGTGGCAGAACGTCAAGGGCATTCCGGAATCAAGCGAAAAGGCCCTGCGGATCATGGAACTCACCACTGTCATGGTGGTAGTTCTGATCGTTTGGTGCATTTATACAGTGTGGGTGCGGGGTGCGCAGTGGCCTCCCGCGCCGGTTCCTCGCAATGTGATCCTCGATCAACACTCTCTCGGCTGGCTCGCGAGTTTCCATTGGGCGCATGCGCTGACTCTTGTGATCGTTTTCGTCGGCCTTGGCCATTCTGTTCTGGCGATGAGCGGAGAAGAAACTCTCGCCCAGGTTTACCGCGAGATTGAGCATCCCAAGCTCCGCAACCTCAAGAAGACGGCCCTCATAATTTTTGTCTACAGCCTGCTGTTCACTGCGCTGGTCTCGCTCTTCGCAGTGATGATTATTCCCGACCGCGTCCGCCCGCAATTCTTCGAGAACCTTATTGGGGGCCTTGCCATGAATCTGCAAGGCCCCTTCGGCTTGCGCTTGGCCTTTCATGTTTTCGTCGTCATCGTTGGCATGTTGATTCTTTCGGGCGCGGTGAACACCGCCATCGTCGGCTCCAATGGCGTCCTGAGCCGCGTCTCGGAAGACGGAGTTCTGACCGAGTGGTTTCGCCATCCGCATCGCCGCTTCGGTACTTCATATCGCATCATCACTGCCGTTGCCGGCCTTCAGATCATCACGATTCTGGTCAGCCGCGGAGATGTCGATTTTCTCGGCAACCTCTATGCTTTCGGAGTTATTTGGAGTTTTGCGCTGAAGGGAATTGCCGTTCTCGTTCTCCGCTATACGCATCCCCAAGACCGCGAATATCGCGTGCCTCTGAATTTCACGGTCGCCGGCAAAGAAATTCCCCTCGGGCTCGCTCTCATCACTCTCGTTCTCTTGCTGATCGCTGTGGTCAATCTGTTTACGAAGCCCGACGCCACCATCGCCGGCGTGGTCTTCTCTGCGCTTCTCTTCATCGGTTTTACTCTTTCCGAACGAAGCGTCCATCGCCGCATGGGCAGCACGCAGGCAGCCGAACTCGATCAATTCAATCTTGCGCAAGAGGCCGATTTGTCTCCGGCAAGCGTGGGGGTGCGCGCGGGCAACATCCTTGTGCCGGTGAGCAACTATTACGCGCTCTATCATCTGCACTCGGCCCTGGAACGACTGAAAACGAACGAGCAGGACGTCGTCGTGCTGCACATCCGTTTGCTCCGCCGCGCCGCGTCGGGAGAATACGACCTGCGCCCCGATCAGCTTTTCAGCACCATAGAACAACTGCTATTCACGAAAGTTCTCGCTATCGCTGAAAGAGAAGGCAAGCCGGTGCGCCTCGCTGTTGCCGCCGCGAACGACCTGTGGGACGGCATTTTGCGCGCCGCTGCGAATCTGCAGTCCAGCAGCATCGTCGTCGGCAGTTCTTCGAAAATGCCCATCAACGAGCAGGCGCGTGAGGTTGGCCTTGCGTGGGAGCGCATGCCGGAGCCCCGACCTCGTCTCACGCTGGATATCTTCACCCCCGGCGGGCAGGAACGAATTTTCTACCTCGGGCCGCACGCGCCGCACCTCACTCCCAAAGAGATCGATCTTCTTCACAATATCTGGCTCCAATTAAGCGAAGAGCTGCCTGGCGAGGACTTGCACCATCACGACATCGTTCATTTTGCTTTGACCGAACTCACTCGGGAGCTGTCCCAGGGCCAGGGTAACGCTGTGCTCGAGCGCCTTCGCGAGCATCTGCGCGAAATCAAGGACCGGCGTTCGCCAACGCTCTGAGCCTCACGCTCCGCAAGTTTTTCCAATCGTGTTTGCGTGGCCCGCCATCAGGCTGTGACGGCTGCCGTGCAGAATGCGCACTTAGTAGCCTTCACTGGAATCGTGGATAAACAATATGGACAATTCTTGGTGGTCGGCTCTGGCGCCGCCGCAGGCTTCGTCGTCCAGCGATTGATCTGTTTCACCACCAGGAAAATCGCAAACGCCACGATCAGAAAATCGATCACCGTATTGATAAACGTGCCGTAGTTGATCGTCGCCGCTCCAGCGGCCTTCGCCGCAGCCAGCGTCGGGTAGCTGGTGCCGGAAATGTTGAGAAATAGGTTATTGAAATCGACTTTTCCCAGCAGCAGTCCGATAGGCGGCATGATCACGTCGCTGACCAGTGAAGTCACAATCCTTCCGAACGCGGCGCCGATGATGATGCCAACGGCCATGTCCATCACATTGCCCTTCATCGCAAATTCTTTGAATTCTTTCAGCATCGCTGATTCTCCTCTCTTGTCGCTTGCTGTCGTAAACCGACTCCGTTTTTCTTGCGGGAAGCCTTCTGTCGCAGGTATTTTTCGGGCGTGATTATACTGCGACTTATTGTGAGGGTTGCGGGTTAAAAATCTGTGGAGGCGCTGTTTCTTGAGGGACTCTACTTCTAGACTTTGAGTTTTTCGGAGGTTTCTTCTCGTCCGCGGATGCGCTCAATCGCGAGGCCTGCCTGCACTGCGATCACAGCGAACGCGTTCAAGTCGTCGACGGTGAACATGCCCTTTCGCGACAGATTATCCGCGTATAACAATCCTCGAAGGCGCTCGCCCATTCCCAGCGGAGCGCACATCGCCGACTGAATTCCGGAATTCGCCACGCTCTTGCTCGCGGAAAACCTGGGGTCGGTCTGCCCGTCGGAGACCAGCATCGGCAGGCGCAGCTGCATGACTTGGCGGATGATGCTGCGCGATATCGTTAGTTGCGGAAAACTGCGTGGCTGCTCTCCCGCCGGATTCTTGCGATAGCGGATGCTCGCCGGCGCGAAGTTGTAATTTCCTTTGCTGACATCGGTTTCCGCCGCATCCTCGGCCAGCAGCATCACGAATCCGCGCTCCACTCCGTCGATCTCGAGCGCATAGTCCAGAACACGCGGCGTGAGCTTCTCCACCGCTTGGATGTCTGCCAGCCCCAGCTTGACGCGGTCCAGCAATCCCAGCAATCGCTTCTCGTGCGCGGCAGATCCTGCCCGTTTCGCGCTCACAGCCTCGGCGGCGCCGACTGCCTCCACATGCATCGAAAGATTCGAATACACTTGCTGCCCGAGTGCATCAGCGACGCTCTTCGGGAACTTCACCGTGCCATAGCTGGTGATTCGGCGCGCTTTGGAATCCTCGAATCGCAGGCGATAGATTCCAATCACGATTTCGTCGTTTGGCCGGAGTACCGTTTCTGTTGTTGCGGTGCCGTTCACATTCACGCCGTTCGCGCTGCCGCGATCGACAATTTGCCAGTGTCTGTCGATCGTTAGGCGAATCACCGCGTGGATTCGCGACACGCTCGGGTCATCGAGCATCACGTCGCTCGATTTGGCGCGTCCGATTGACAGGGGGCGGTCGCCGGTTATCTCGAAAACGCGAGTCTCCTGCTCCTTGCCATGGATCACGATGCGCGGCATCGCTTTTCATCTTCTCCAGCCCTATAACCTCAAATCAAGCTCTGCCTTGGCTGCTTTGCCGCAATCGTAACGCCGTGGCTGCGCTGCGGCCCTCCTCTCTTCCCCGGCCCTTGCCATGCTAGAATGCCTTTCCCTTTTGCCCTGAATCATTACCGGCTCGATCAGAGTCCAATAGTTCGGGAGCGTTTCGTGTATAAAGTGGTCATCATCGGGAGCGGTTGCGCCGGCCTCACCGCCGCCATCTATGCCGCGCGCGCCAACTTGAAGCCCATCATCATCGACGGATTCGAGCCCGGCGGTCAGCTCACCCTTACTACCATGGTCGAGAACTTCCCCGGCTTTCCCAACGGCATCCTCGGCCCGGAACTTACCGAAGCCATGCGCAAACAGGCTCACCATTTCGGCGCGGAGTTTCGGGCTGGCGCTGTCACCGCAGTCGACTTGAGGAAACGCCCGTTCAAGATCGAAGCGGGGAAAGAGGCTTTGGAGGCCGAAACGCTCATTGTTGCCGCCGGCGCTTCCGCGCGCCTTCTCGGCCTCGAATCCGAGCGCCAGCTGATCGGACGTGGCGTTTCTACCTGTGCCACCTGCGATGGTTATTTTTTCCGTGACAAGGAGATCGCCGTCGTCGGCGGAGGCGACACGGCCATGGAAGAGGCCAACTTCCTCACGCGTTTTGCGAAGAAAGTGAACATTCTGCACCGCCGAAAAGACTTCCGAGCTTCCAAGATCATGCTGGACCGCGCCCGCGCCAACGACAAGATCCAGTTTGTGACGCCGGTGGTCGTTGAAGACGTTCTCGACCCATCCAAGCAAATCGTTGAAGGCGTTAAACTTCGCAATCTCGATGACAACAAGACTTCCATTCTTCCGGTCCACGGCCTGTTCATCGGCATTGGCCATGAGCCCAACACAAAAATCTTCCGCGGCCAGCTTGACATGGATGAAACCGGTTACCTGAAGACTCACCATGGTAGCCGGACGAACGTTGAAGGCGTTTTTGCCGCCGGGGACGTCCAAGATCACGTCTATCGCCAAGCTGTAACGGCCGCTGGCTCCGGTTGTATGGCGGCCATTGATGCCGAAAGATTCCTCGAAGCGCAGTCCCACTAGCGTCTGGCGTCCGGGCGAGAGGCAGATCGAGCACATTTGCTGGTTGACGCTGCAACCTGCACGCATTTCTATGCGTCATTTGCCCTCATGACCATCTTTCAACCACATTGCAAACTTCAGCCAATGCCATTATTCTTTTCCCGGTCCTGATGCTGCGATCCATCCTCCTTGCGCTCTCGCAGAGTCCTCGCACTGCCCGCTTCGTCATTCACAACAATCTCAGCCGGCGGGTTGTCCGGCGTTTCGTTGCAGGAGAACACCTGGATGATGCCGTCGCTGCGGTTCGCGCGCTCAACCAGGCCGGACGGCTGGCGTCCCTCGACTGCCTCGGCGAGAGTGTCGCCACCGAAGACGAAGCGCGCCGCGCCGCGGCGGCGTATTCCGGCATGTTTGACCGCATCGCCAGTGAAAAACTGATTTGCAATGTCTCGCTCAAGCTCACCCAGCTTGGCCTGGACATGAGCCAGCCGCTTTGCGAGGAACTGCTGGCCGGAATCGTCAATCGCGCCGCCGGGCAAGGCAACTTCGTGCGCATCGATATGGAAAGTTCGGCTTACACCGATCGCACAATCGACATCTGCAAACGCCTTCGCGCTAGGACGGATTCCGTCGGTACCGTCGTGCAGTCCTATCTTTTCCGCACCGAGCAGGATGCGCGGGGCCTCATTGCGGCAGGCTGCCGCCTGCGTCTGGTAAAAGGCGCCTACAAAGAGCCCGCGACCGTTGCCTTTCCGCAAAAATCCGATGTAGACGCCAACTACGTCAAAGTGATGAAGATCCTGCTTACCAGCGGAATCTATCACGGCATCGCCACGCACGACCCGCGCATGCTCGACGCCACAAGACAATTCGCTACCGAACAGGGAATTCGCAACGAGCAATTCGAGTTTCAAATGCTCTACGGCATTCGCACCGATTTGCAGGAGCAGTTGATTCGTGAGGGCTACCGTCTGCGCGTCTACGTCCCGTACGGCTCGGACTGGTTCCCCTACTTCATGCGTCGGCTCGCCGAGCGCCCGGCCAATCTCAGATTCTTCCTCTCTAACCTCTTCCGCCGGGGTTAACGTCTCGGTGTATGATTACGCGCGTTCCTGCGCCGTCGATGGAGAACCCATGAATCGATTTGCTACATTTGCAAGAACCGCCGTCTTCGCCATTATCGTTGCCGTTTGTTTCTTCGCGCTCAGCGCCAAGCTAAGCCCGCAGCGTAAGGTAGGCGAAATCACCGCCGGCTCTGCGACCGTCCATCGAGCGCTGCACCTCGACGTTTCCCTACCTCTCGCGTCTCTTCACAGCGCAAATGATGCTGTTCTTGCGATGCAGCCCGTCGATTGTGAGCATGCAGGAGGATGCGGTCTGTCACCGGCAATTTCGCCTCGCGATTCGCAGGAGCAAACTCCGTCTTCGGCTCCGGCCGCGCCGGCTATCACCGCGACAGGCGCCGCAGTCGAGCAAACCTCGCAGGGCCAACAACCGTCCGGTCCGGTACTGGATAGCTTCGACGGTCTCGGCGCTGGCTTCAAAGGCCCGCAAAGTTCGCAAGGTCCCGCCTTCTTCCGCAATCCTTCCGACAATAGCCTCGCCGTCGGCCCCAATCACATCGTGCAGATCGTCAACACCCGCATCGCTGTGTACACCAAAAAAGGAGCACGCTACGACAACTCCGGAACCGTTCTCTACGGTCCCGTTCCCACGAACGCGATCTTTGCCGGTTTCGGCGGCGTCTGCGAGGAGCGCGACAACGGCGACGCTGTGGTTCGATACGATCAGCTTGCCAACCGCTGGCTTGTTGTGATGCCCATCTTCACTCCCATTCCGACCGCCCAGGGCCGCAAGCATGGCGCTCGCGCTGGCGAGCCTGCCAAGCCCGGCCACACATCGATTCCCGGGGCGCCCGACGCTCCGCCCGTGAGTCCCGCTCAGGCGCAAGGCCCTTACGCCATGTGCTACGCCGTGAGCACCACCAGCGACCCTCTCGGGACGTATTATCGGTACGCCTTTGAACGGGACCTCTTCCCCGACTATCCTCGTCCCGCTGTCTGGCTCGATGGCTACTACCTCCCGACGAGCACAGGAGACACGGTCATCCAGAAACACACGTGCATCGCCGACCGCAGCAAAATGCTGAAAGGCCTCCCCGCAACCGAGCAGTGCTTGATCATCGATGGCGTGAATTTTCTTAATAACTCCGACGTCGACGGCCAGCGTCTGCCGCCGCCGGGCGCGCCGAACATCATGATGGCCGCCGGAGGCACGCAGCTCAAAAGAATCTTTGAAGACGATGGCATTTATTTCTGGAAAGTTCACGTCGACTGGAAGGCGCCGGCGAACACGAAAGCCGCCGGGCCAGTGAAAATCCCCGTCGCTCCGTATCACTATCTTTGCGATGGCCAGTTGAGCAGTTGCGTGCCGCAGCCAGGTACTGACCAGCGGCTCGATTCCCAGGGCGACAAAATCATGCAGCGCCTGGTGTATCGCAACTTTGGCGATCATGAATCCATCGTCGCGGCGCACTCCATCGCCACCAAAGCCGGCGGCGGCGGCGTCCGCTGGTATGAATTCCGTCTCGATGCGAATCGCGATCCGGCTCTCTATCAGCAAGGGACTTACGCGCCGGACGCTTTTTATCGTTGGATGCCCAGTATCGCTATGGACAAGAACGGCGACATCGGCGTCGGCTATTCGTTCGGTGGCACGCCGAATTTCCCGGGCCAGCGGTTTGCCGCACGCCTCGCCGCGGACCCCAGGGGCCTCCTGACTTTCCAAGAGACTGTCCTCGTCGATGGCCAAGCTTCGCAAACGAACACCCTTCGGTGGGAGGATTACACCACGACCGCCATCGATCCGAGCGACGACTGCACGTTTTGGTATGTCGGCGATTACATTAAGGCAGGTTCGCCAGCGTACAGCACGCGCATCGGCTCGTTCCGTCTTCCCGGGTGCACCGCCAGCCAATAGAGAATTATTTTGATGTTTGCGCGCGCGTGGGCCCTTGCAGACGCGCCCCCGAAGGAGAGAGCACATGAGCAAGCTCGATCACGTAACGCTCGCTGTCAAGAACTGGCGAGTTTCGCGCGATTGGTACGTGCTAAACCTTGGATTGAAGCGTGAATTCGAAGTGCCCAATGGCGGACCTGCGAAGCTTGGTGTGGCTGCGCTTCAGGACGACTCCGGCTTGACGCTTTTCCTCGAGCAGGTCGCTGGAAGCATTCCGGCGTGCGGATGCATTCACAATTTCCAGGTTGCCGATGTGGACGCGAAGTTTCGGGAACTCTCCACTTCGGGCGTCAAATTCCTGCGCGCTCCGCAAAAGCTCTACTGGGGCTACGGCGCGGAGCTCGCCGACCCCGACGGCCACGTCATTTACATGTGGGACGAAAAATCCATGCGCGAAAAGGGAGGAAGCTCCTAGCTTCTCCTTGGCTGGCCGGCACATGCGATTCACCAGCTTGTTAATTCTGCGCGAATCCTGAATAATAGTTGCGAGTTTTCCACAGCGCTTTTCGGCGCTGCGCACTCCATGGCGCTATGGTGCAATGGTTAGCACGCGGCCCTTTCAAGGCCGAAATACGGGTTCGACTCCCGTTAGCGCTACCAAAAAATACGTAAGATTCCGAGAAAACGTCAGGAACGTGCTGTTGACAATCGGCGCCACAGACGAGCCCATGCCTGGAGCCCAAGCCGGAAACGTTCGACGCGATAGAACTCGTTGGGCGCATGGATATTTTCATCGGCAGTGCTGAACGAGAAGAAAACGCTGTCGACGCCGAGTACTTCGCGAAAAGTTGTCACGATCGGGATGGTGCCGCCCATGCCGACGATCTCCGGCGGCATGCCGAAGACCTCGGTGAGTGTTTCGGCAGCCGCGCGCGCCGCGGAGCTGTCGGGCGAGATGCGATAGGCTCTTGCGCCTTCGTGACCCTCCTCGATGGCCAGACTCACGCCGGATGGGCAGCGTCTCTCCAGATACCGCCGGACCTTGGCAATCACGTCGTCCGGCTGCTGATTCGGCACAAGCCTGCACGTGAGCTTCACGTGCGCCTCGCTGGGCAAAATAGTTTTGCTGCCGGGGCCCTGGTAGCCGCCGTAGAAACCATTGACTTCAATCGTCGGCCGAAACCATTGGCGCGCGAGCAGGCTGTAGCCGGGCTCGCCAAATCCGCACGGTGCGCCAACGTCAGCGAGGTATTTTTTTTCGTCGAAGTCCAGCCGCTCCATAGCCGCGCGCAATGAGCCGTCGATTTCTTCGACGTCATCGTAGAAACCGTCCACTGCAACTTTTCCGTGTTTGTGCAGAGACGCGACGAGTTCCGCGGCGGCGTGCAGCGGATTGGCGATGCCACCACCGTGACGGCCAGAGTGTAAGTCGTGCGCGGGGCCGCGCACAGTGAAAGAAAGCCTGGCGAGGCCGCGCGAACTGATGGTGATGGACGGAACTTCAGCGCGGCGCATGCCGCCATCAGCGGAACAAACAAAGTCGCAGGCAAGCGTGTCGCGATGCGCGCGCACCAGCGCGGGAAGATCGATGCTGCCGATTTCTTCTTCGGCCTCGAAAAGGAATCGCAGATTCACCGGCGGTTTTTCTCCCGCGAGAAAAAATGATTCCGCCGTGAGAATCGGCAGCAGCATGGAAGCTTTGTCGTCGCTGACACCGCGACCATAGAGCCGACCATGTCTTTCCGTCAGCACAAACGGCGGCGACTTCCACAGCTCGACGGGATCGGCCGGTTGCACGTCGCAGTGGCCGTAGATGAGAACGGTTGGCGCGCCGGGCGCGCCGTTCCAGCGACCGAAGACCGCGGGATGGCGAGGCGTTTCCCAAACTTCCACTTCGATCGGGCCGGCCTTGCGCAAACGACTGGCGACCCACTCCGCCGCGCGGCGCACGTCGGCGGCGTGTGCGGGATCGGTGCTTACCGAAGGAATGGCGACAAATTCGGCGAGCTCGCGCAGGTATTGCGGCTCGTTCTCCGCAAGAATTTTCAAGACGGCGTCCATTTGATTCGCGCTCACGCGCTGACGGCCAGAAAATACCGCGTAATTCCGTTCCTCACAAGATGGTTGAATGTCTACTCTGAACAGGGGTAGAGTATCTACCATGCAAAGCGACGACACCCAGCGCAAGCTTGAACTGATGCAAGGCACGCTGGACATGCTTATCTTGCGGACGCTGGTGCTCGGCCCGGCTCACGGGCACGAAATCGCCAAACACATCCAACGCACCACCGAGGATGTTTTGCAGGTGGAGCACGGGTCGCTGTATCCGGCGCTGCACCGGCTGGAACGCAAGGGCTGGGTGAGCGCCAAGTGGGAAACGCCCAAAGGGGGCAAGCGCGAGTTCAAGTACTACCGGCTCACGCCCGCGGGGAAGAGACAGCTCACGGCGGAGCACTCCAAGTGGCGGCGGCTGGTCGCGTCGATTGGGCGCGTGATGGAGCCGGCGAAGGAGGGATGAAATGGGCATGTGGCGCAGACTGGACTCGTGGTTCTCGTGGTATCGGCGGCAGGCGCGCAATACCGAGCTTGCGCGCGAGTTGCGAGATCACCTTGAATTGGAAGCCGAGGAACAGCGAGATGCGGGGCTGACGCCGCAAGAGGCGGCCAGCGCTGCGCACCGGGCATTAGGCAACACGCTGAAGATCGAAGAAGACGTGCGCGCGGCATGGGGATTGCAGTGGCTCGAAACGCTCACTCAAGATCTGCGATACGCGCTGCGCATGCTGCGCAAATCCCCGGGATTTACCGCCGTGGCGATACTGACGCTCGCCCTCGGCATCGGCGCCAACACCGCTATTTTCAGCTCCGCGTACTCCATCCTCCTTAGGCCCCTGTCCTACCGGGATTCGAATCGTCTGGTCGCAGTAACAGTTCTGCCGCCCGGTGCCGTTTCCGACGGCGCGGAGCTCTCGCTCCCCGCAATCGACAAGATCAAGTCACGCACCCGCGTGTTCGACGAAGTGATCGCCGTCGACAGCCAGGTCTACCGGCTCACGGGTTCTGGTGCGCCTGAGATGCTGGGTACGGGTATCGTCTCCGGCGACTACTTTCAGGTCCTCGGTGTGAAGCCTCTTCGCGGCAGGACCATTCTTCCGTCCGATGCTCAGCCCAGTTCACCGCACGTTGCAGTTCTGAGCTACTCGTTCTGGCAAAAACATTTTCGCGGCGACCCTGCAATCGTAGGCAAGCAAATCGACTTGGTTGATGCATATGGTCCGTCTGCGGCCCCCGGCCCGTATACGATCATCGGAATTTCTCCCGTCTCATTTCTTTCTCCCGGCTATGGCTGGGATTACGACATTTGGATTCCTCAAAAGCCTCAGCGCGACGATTACCCGACCCTCGGCGGAGGCATCTTCGCAGTTGGCCGCTTGCGGCCGGGCGTCTCCGTCGAGGAAGCCAACCACCAGCTTCGCGCACTCAGTTCAGCGCTCGCCGAGCAATATCGCTGGAACAAGGGTTGGGAGCTGCACGCACAGCTCCTGCAGGAAATGATCGTTCACAAATCCCGCCTAGCGCTCTTGGTCTTGCTCGGTGCGGTTGGCTTTTTGCTCCTGATCGCCTGCGTAAACGTCAGCAACTTGTGCCTCACGCGCGCTTGGGGACGCCTTCGCGAAATCGCCGTTCGCGAGGCGCTCGGCGCAACTCGTCTTCGCGTTGTGCGCCAGTTGCTTACGGAGACCCTTCTTCTCGCCCTCCTCGGCTGCGCGTTTGGACTGTTTCTCGGCTATCTGGGAATCGACGTTCTTCGCGCCGATGCACCCGAGAGAACTCCTCGCGTCAATGAAATCGGCCTGTACGCTCCCGTGTTTTGGTACGCGCTCGGCGTTTCTGTTCTGGCGGGCCTCGCGTTCGGTCTCGGGCCCGCGTTGCAAGTCTCGGCGCGCAATCTGCTCGACGTTCTCAAAGGCTGCCGGACAATTCTTCCTCTCGCCAATGCGAAGCGCCGCCCCGCCCGCTACGCCAACCTTCTCATCGTTTTGGAAGTCGCCCTTTCTGTCGTTCTTCTGGTCGGTTCTGTCTTGATGATTCGCAGTTTCGATAAACTTATTTCAGTGCCGCTCGGTTTTCGCACCGACCACATTCTTTCCATGTCCGTCCTGCTCGATCCGAGCGCCTGCAAACAGCAAACGCAATGCGACGCCGTGTTCGACCAGATGCTCGTCCGCGTTCGCGCTCTTCCCGGCGTCCAGTCCGCTGCATTAGGCGGATACCCGCCGCTTGAGGGCGGCGGCACCTTCACGCCGGTTTTCTTCGAAGGCGACCCGCCTCTCGCTCCGGGCCAGGTGGGTCCTGAAACGAAAGAAATCTCGGTCGGTCCGTCTTATTTTTCGCTCTTGGGCATTCCCATGCTCCAGGGCCGCGATTTCACGCTGTCGGATTCCCAGAACGCTCCTCCTGTCGCCATTGTGAATCAAGCCTTCGCCCGCAAATTCCTTTCCGGGGAAAACGCCGAGAAGCACTTCTGGCTCGGCGGTATCGACAAGAAAAAGCATCCCGTTGGCCTGGCCGTCATCGGAACCGTAAGCGACACTCGTGACAACAACCCTGCGCAAGCAGCCACCCCGGAAATCTACACTCCTTTCGCGCAAAAGCGGGACTTTCTGTCCAATTCGGCTTACTTATTGGTTCGCACGGCGATTGACCCTGACGCTCTCGCTCCCGTCATTCGCGACCGGATTTGGACCGTCAGCAAGAACGCTCCCATCGGCGACGTCCAGACGATGGACCAAATCGCCGCGCGCGCCGTCGCCGAGCCCAAGTTCCAAACCCTCTTGCTCGCTTCGTTTGCCGCTCTCGGCTTGCTTCTCGCTGTCGTTGGCATCTACGGAGTAATCTCTTATTCCGTCAGCCAGCGAACGCACGAGATTGGCGTGCGCCTGGCTCTCGGCGCGGAACGGAAGCACATCCTCCAGTTTGTAGTCGGCAACGCGATGCTCCTTACACTTGCGGGCATCGCCATCGGCGTAGTTTCGTCATTTGCGCTCACGCGTTTCTTGCGTTCCCTCTTGTTCGAAGTGAAGCCGACAGATCCTCTCTCATTTATTGGCGTCACGTTTTTGTTTTCTCTCGTCGCGCTTGCGGCCTGCTATGTGCCGGCGCGGCGGGCGATGCGCGTGGATCCGATGGTGGCGTTAAGGTACGAGTAGGAAGCTGAATCCATAGGAGTGCGCAGAACTCTTCTGTTTGGCTCCCCGGTAAGTCATTGCGGCCAGCCGGTTGCCTGCAAGAATTGTCGGAGTGACGTCGATTGATTCGTAGTCATGCGCCGACGGCCAGGAGAGGATCGGTCTGGTTGATGGCGAGGGACGTTACGATGAAGAGCACGACCCCGTCTGCGGGACTGATGGCCGTTTGCAGCACGCGGCCTTCGTAATCTTTCACGCAGCCAAGGTTCTGGCCGGTCTTCACTTTGTCGCTCACGGCAA
>JASHQB010000219.1 GCA_030037775.1 Candidatus Acidiferrales bacterium | reverse complement strand
ACTGAAGGGTTGGAGACGAGAAAAGAAGCTGGCGTTATTGCTGACAAGCAAGTTGAACCCTTCGCCGAAAAGCGGCTCAGGGTGAATTCCGAAAAAACTTCGGAATTCAGGGGAGTAGGTTCAACGGTAGACCGCCGGTCTCCAAAACCGGATGTGGGGGTTCGAATCCCTCCTCCCCTGCCAGTTTTGGAAGGAGCAGTGACGGACGAGCGAGACGGGCATAGCCGGGGCAAAAGAGATTCATGACCGAGGCGGTAAAATTGAAAGACGAGCAGGAGAGCGGCGGCGGATCATCGATTTCGATGTCTGGGCCGTTCCAGAAGATTGCGGAATATCCGCGGCGATGGAAGCTATTCGTCCATGACGTGCGCTCGGAGATGTCCAAGGTGGTGTGGCCTTCGCGGCAGGACGTGATTTCGACAACGGCGGTCGTGGTCATCACGGTGGCATTCTTCGGGCTTTTTTTCCTCGGGACGGATTCGCTGTTCGGCGCCATGTTCAATTGGGTGCTGAACCGGTTCAAGTAGAGTTGGGGCGCGCAACGGATTTGGCTAACGCGGAACAAAGAGAAGGAAGCGTCATGGCTAAGCAGTGGTACATCGTCCATACGTATTCGGGCTTCGAGAAGAAAGTCAAGGAAAGCCTGGAAGGACGCGTCGCGGCGTTCGGACTGCAGGAAAAGATCGGACGGATGATCATTCCGACCGAGTCGGTGGTCGAAGTGCGCGGCGGCAAGAAAGTGATTTCGCCGCGGATGTGTTATCCGGGCTACTTGCTGGTGGAAATGGAGATGGATGATTACACCTGGCACGTGGTGCGCTCGACGCCGCGAGTCACGGGCTTCGTGGGCTCCGGGCAAACGCCTACGCCGCTGACCGAAGAGGAAGTGGAAAACATTCTGAACCGCGCGACCACCACGGCGGAGAAGCCGCGTCCGAAGCTGACCTTCGATCGCAACGAAAATGTGCGCATCGTGGATGGGCCGTTCGCGAATTTTACGGGGGTGGTTGAGGAAGTGAACTCCGACCGCAGCACGCTGAAAGTCAGCGTGACGATTTTTGGGCGCTCGACACCGGTGGAGCTGGATTTTGCGCAGGTGGAGAAGGTCGCGTAGCGTTTTGAGTTTTTAGGGGAGCTGGGATGGCCAAGAAAATCCAAACGACACTCAAGCTGCAGTTGCCAGCGGCGAAAGCTACGCCGGCGCCGCCGGTGGGCACGGCGCTTGGGCCGCAAGGCGTCAACATCATGGATTTTTGCAAGCAGTTCAACGCGAAGACGAACAAAGAGCCGGATGGGATGATCATTCCGGTGGTGGTGACGATTTACAGCGACCGGACATTCACGTTCATTACCAAGACGCCGCCGGCGTCGGAGCTGCTGAAGCGCGCCGCGGGAATCGTGAAGGGTTCTGCGGAGCCGAACAGAAACAAGGTGGCGAAGGTCACCCGCAAGCAGGTGGAAGAGATCGCCAAGGTGAAGCTGGTGGACTTGAATACGGCGAACCTGGAATCGGCGGTTCGCACGGTGATGGGCACGGCGCGAAACATGGGCATTGAGGTCGAGGGCTAGTCCGAACGTCATCAGGAGAAGCGATGAGCAAGGTTGGCGGAAAAAACATTGAGAAGGCGCGGAAGCTGGTGGAAGCGCGCGCTTACAAATTGGGAGAAGCAGCCGAACTTTTGAAGAAAACGCACTTCGTGAAGTTCGACGAGACGGTGGAGCTGGCCATCAATCTGGGCGTGGATCCTAAGCAATCGGACCAAATGGTGCGCGGCACGGTGGTATTGCCGAACGGGCTGGGAAAGTCGAAGCGCGTGCTGGTGATCGCCGGCGGAGAGAAAGTGCGCGAGGCGCAAGAGGCCGGTGCGGATTTCGTCGGCGGCGAGGACATGGTGACGAAAATCGCGGGCGGCTGGACGGATTACGACGCGGTGATTGCGACGCCGGACATGATGAAGTCGGCGGGGCGTTTGGGCAAAGTGCTGGGGCCGCGCGGGCTGATGCCGAATCCGAAGACGGGCACGGTGACCTTCGAAGTGGCGCGGGCAGTGAAGGAAATCAAGGCCGGCAAGGTGGAATTCCGGCTGGACAAGACCGGCATCATTCATTCGCCGGTCGGGAAAATCAGTTTCGGCGCGCAGCAGCTTGCGGAAAACGCGATGGCGCTGCTCAGCGCCGTGTCCAAGGCGAAGCCGGCGACGGCGAAGGGCAAATACATCCGGCGCGTGACGCTGACTTCGACGATGGGACCGGGGATTCTGATCGATCACGTGGAAGTAGAAACCGCGGCTTCGACAGCCGCGTAAGGTTGGGCGAGGGGACTTCGGCATGGGGATGAAGAAGCAGGAGAAGAAAGACCACGCGGACAAGCTTCGCGCTGAGCTGGCAAATGTCTCGACGGTGATTCTGTCGACGTTTCAGGGAATCACGGTGGAGCAGGATACGCAGCTTCGGCGCGCCGTGGAAAAGGCCGGCGGACACTATCAAGTGGTAAAGAATACTTTGGCCGCGCACGCAGGCGCGGGCACTCCGGTGGAACCGCTGCTGAAGGACCTGAAGCAAACGAATTCCATCGCCTACACGGCGACGGATCCTGTCGCGCTGGCCAAAGTGCTGAGTAAGGTGGCCAAGGACGTCCCGGCATTCAAGTTCCGCGCCGGATGGGTGGAAGGGCGCGTGATTTCGATTGCCGAAATCCAGCAGCTCGCGCAACTGCCCAGCAAGGAAGAGCTGATCAGCAAGATCATGTTCCTGGTCAACGCGCCGGCGCAGCGATTGGCCACGGTGATGGCGGCGGTGTCGCGGAATTTGGCGGTGGTGACGAACGAAGCGGTGAAAGCCAACAAGTTCGGCCCGGGCGGCGGAGCAGAGCCCGCTCCGGCAACGAAATCGGAATAAGAGTTTAACTTAACGGAGGGATGGAAAAAGCGATGGCGAGCAAAGTGGAAACGATCCTGGATGAGATCAAGGGTCTGACGCTTCTCGAGGCGTCGGACTTGGTCAAGAAGATGGAAGAGGCGTTCGGCGTCTCGGCTGCAGCGGCGGCTCCGATGATGGTTGCGGGCGGCGGAGCGGCGGCGGGAGGTGCGGCTCCGGCGGAGGAGAAGACGGAGTTCACCGTGGTTCTGACCGAAGTCGGCGCCAACAAGATCAACGTGATTAAGGCGGTGCGCGAAGTCACGAGCCTCGGATTGAAAGAGGCGAAGGACCTGGTGGATGGCGCGCCCAGGCCGGTAAAGGAAGGCGTCAACAAGGAAGAGGCCGCCACGATCAAGAAGAAGTTCGAAGACGCCGGAGCCAAGGTCGAGATCAAGTAGTGCCGTTGGCGAGCAAAAATCGCCGAGCGACAAGGCATTCTTTCACGCGCATGGTTCACCGGAATATGGGGTTTCACTGCGCGTCCTGCCCGGACTCTGTGCCGTGGTGTCCCTGCGGTCATTGGCCGGTTCAACCCTCACAAGGGAACGAGGTAAATCAGCATGCGGAACGGTAATCGTTCGACACGTGAACGGAAGCGTCTGGACTTCGCGCGCATACGCGCGGCGGTGCAGATCCCGAACTTGATCGACGTGCAGAAGAAGTCCTACGAGCGCTTTCTGCAGATGGACAAGCTGCCGAGCGAGCGCGAGGACACGGGATTGCAGTCGGTGTTTACATCGGTATTTCCGATACAGGATTTTCGCGGGCTGTCGCAGCTCGACTTTGTGGATTATGCGATCGGCGACTGGGAGTGCAAGTGCGGACATCTGCGCGGGCTGCATCACCTGCGCGCCACCTGCCGGAACTGCGGCGCTTCGGTGGTCACCAACCCCTATAAGACCGGCGACGTGGTGTGCTCGAAGTGCGGCGCGTTCAACCGCAACACGCCGACCTTCTGCAACAAGTGCGGCGATCCGGTCACACTGCAACTTAAATATGACGTGAACGAATGCCAGGAGCGCGGCATGACCTATTCCGCGCCGTTAAAGGTGACCATACGCCTGACCATTTACGACAAGGACCCCGATACCGGCGCGAAATCGATTCGCGACATCAAGGAGCAGGAAGTTTTCTATGGCGATATTCCGCTGATGACGGAGAACGGCACGTTCATCATCAACGGGACCGAGCGCGTGATCGTCAGCCAGTTGCACCGTTCGCCGGGTGTGTTCTTCGAGACAGCCAACAATCGCAGCTACTTCCTCGGGAAAATCATTCCCTATCGCGGGTCGTGGGTGGAGTTCGAATACGATACGAAGAACATTCTGTATGTGCGCATCGACCGCAAGCGCAAGTTCTTGGGGTCGATTTTCCTGCGTGCGTTGGGAATGAAGTCCAATGAGGAAATCCTGCGCACGTTCTATCAGGTGGAAAGAATTTCGCTGCGCGACCGGGAGTTGCTGTGGAACGTTTCCGAAGGGCTGGTTGATCGCAAGCTGGCGCATGAGATCAAGCACCCGCATTCGGGCGACGTGATTGTGGGAGCGCACAAACGCATCACCGAGGCGCTCTACAAGGAGATGGTGAAGTCCCGGGTCAATCAAGTGGAGGCGACGCCGGCAGACCTGGAAGGCGCGGTGACGGTGGGCGAACTGGTCAATCGGCAGACCGGCGAAGTGTTGCTGGAAGCCAATAAGCCGCTGAATCCCGAAACGTGGGCGTCGCTCGCGGAGGCGGGAATTACGGAAGTGGATGTGTGTTTCCCGGAGCGGGATGAAGTTGGCGTGATCGTGAGCCGAACACTCGACAAAGACGCCATTCGCAATTCACGCGAAGCGCTGATTGAGATTTACCGCAAGCTGCGCCCGGGCGATCCACCGACGCTGGAGACGGCGACAGCGCTTTTCAACGGCATGTTTTTTGACCCGCGGAAGTACGACTTCAGCCGCGTGGGCCGGTTGAAATTCAACATCAAGCTGGGGCTGGAGACGCCGCTCGACAAGCGCACGCTTGATCCAGTGGATTTCGTGGCGGCGATCAAGTATTTGCTGAAGTTGCGGCGGAATATCGGCACGGTGGACGACATCGATCACCTGGGCAATCGCCGCGTCCGCGCGGTGGGCGAACTGCTCGAAAACCAGTTCCGCATCGGCCTGGTGCGCATGGAGCGGGCCATCAAGGAAAAGATGTCCGTGTACCAAGAAATGTCCACGGCCATGCCGCACGACCTGGTGAACGCCAAGCCGGTGATGGCGGCGATCCGCGAATTTTTCGGCAGTTCACAGTTGAGCCAGTTCATGGACCAGACCAATCCTTTGAGCGAGATCACGCACAAGCGGCGGCTTTCGGCGCTGGGGCCGGGCGGCCTGTCGCGCGAGCGCGCCGGGTTCGAAGTGCGTGACGTCCATCCCACGCACTACGGCCGCATCTGCCCAATCGAAACGCCGGAAGGGCCGAACATCGGATTGATCAGCTCGCTCTCCTGCTACGCGCGGATCAACGAATTTGGCTTCATCGAATCGCCTTATCGCAAGGTGAAGAACGGGCGCGTGATTGATTACGTGCAAATCGTCAATGCCGGTGGCAGCGAATTCAAGCCTGGGGAGATCGTCGAAAAGGAAAAAGTGGATTCGGCGAATGAAGACCTGGGGCGCGGCAAGGTTACTTCCGAAGCGTTCTGTTTCTACCTTTCAGCGTGGGAGGAAGACCGCTACGTCGTGGCGCAGGCCAACGCCTCGCTGGACGACCGCGGCCGCATAACGACGGAGTTGGTCAATTGCCGGCAGGCGGGCAACTTCGTGCTGAAGTCGCGCGACGAAGTGGACTACATCGACGTTTCGCCCAAGCAGCTGGTGTCCGTGGCGGCGAGCTTGATTCCGTTCCTCGAGAATGACGACGCGAACCGCGCACTGATGGGCTCGAACATGCAGCGTCAGGCTGTGCCGTTGATCAAGGGTGAAGCTCCGCTGGTCGGAACGGGCATGGAGCGTGTGACAGCGCACGACTCCGGAGCGGTGGTGAGCTGCAAGCGCGACGGCATCATCGATCAGGTCGATTCGGAGCGCATCATCGTGCGCGTGGAATCGGACCAGTCGGGAGTGTTGAGCCGCGAAGTGGGTTCGGACATTTACCTTCTGACGAAATTCAAGCGGTCGAATCAGAACACATGCATCAATCAAAAGCCGCTGGTGCGCGCGGGAGACCGCGTTCGCCAGGGACAAGTGCTGGCCGACGGGCCATGCACGGATCGCGGCGAGCTGGCTCTGGGCCGCAACGTGCTGGTCGCGTTCCTGCCATGGCGCGGCTACAACTTTGAAGACGCCATCCTGGTCAGCGAGAAGCTGGTGCAGGAGGACTACTACACTTCGATTCACATCGAGGAGTACGAAATCGAGGCGCGCGACACCAAGCTGGGTCCGGAAGAGATCACGCGCGATATTCCCAACATCAACGAAGGATTTTTGCGCAATCTGGACGAGAGCGGCGTGATTCGCATCGGCGCCACGGTGAAGCCGGGCGACATTCTGGTCGGCAAGGTTACGCCCAAGGGCGAAACCACGCTCACGCCGGAAGAAAAGCTGCTGCGCGCGATCTTCGGCGAGAAGGCCGGAGACGTTCGCGACGCTTCGCTGTATTGCCCGCCGGGCATCGAGGGAACCATCGTCGACGTGAAGATTTTCTGCCGCAAGGGAGCGGAAAAGGACGAACGCCACAAGGCCATCGAAGCGGCGCAAATCTTCAAGCTCGAAAAGAACCTCGCCGACGAGATCCGCATCCTCACCGACGAGCGCTTGAAGCGGCTGACGGGCCTGCTGGGCGGCCAAAAGCTGATGGCCGACCTGCACGATGAGCGCACCAACAAGCGCTTGCTGACCAAGGGCACGGAGCTGACGCGGGATATCCTGGAAAAGATCTCCACGCGCAACTTGAAGCGCCTGCGTCTGTCGGACAAGGACCCGCTGCTCATCGAGAAGATCGACGAAATCGAAGAGATGACTTCGCGACAGATCGATGTGCTGCGAAAGATTACCGAGGAGCGCAAGGAAAAACTGAAGAAGGGCGATGAGCTGCCGCCGGGCGTCATTAAGCTGGTGAAAGTGTATATCGCTATGAAGCGCAAGCTGTCGGTGGGCGACAAAATGGCCGGCCGGCACGGAAACAAAGGCGTGATCGCACGGATCGTGCCGGCGGAAGACATGCCGTACTTGCCGGATGGCACGCCGGTGGAAATCGTGCTCAATCCGCTGGGCGTTCCGTCGCGCATGAACGTGGGCCAGATTCTGGAAACGCACTTGGGCTGGGCTTCCAAGGAGCTGGGAGGCCAAGTCGCCAAGCTGCTCGACGAAGAATCGCGTGCGGAAGTAGTGCGCAAGTGGTTCAAAGACGCATTTGGACAAACATCGGTGTGGGATTCCATCAAGGAGATGGATGACGAGGAGATCATCGACCTGGGGGAACACTTCCGCGAGGGGATTCCGGTGGCAACGCCGGTTTTCGACGGCGCGCGCGAGAAGGATATTCGCCAGCTCTTGCAGGCCTCCAGCCTTCCGGAGAACGGCAAGATCACGCTCTATGACGGAATGACCGGCGACGTGTTCTCGCAG
>JASHQB010000218.1 GCA_030037775.1 Candidatus Acidiferrales bacterium | reverse complement strand
CGACGCCGTAAATGCCCACGGCGCCCAATAAGAGGGCAAGCGCGGCGAAAATGGTGAAGAGGGACATGGTGGAGCGCGGCGCAGACGTAGATTGAGCGACGATTGTACGCAGCGTTTGCAACTCGCTGACGGGCACTTCGGGATTCAGCTCGGCGACGGTGCGGCGAAGCAGATCGGCGTAGCTAGCGCTGGAATTTGAGGCGCGAACGACGAGCGTCATTTCGGTGGGCTGCAGGCGGCCATGGCGGCCGCTCACGCGCGTGGCGTTGCCAAACGGGCTGTAAATCGCCCCGTCCATGAAATCGGGCCAGCGGGAGGCGAGGCTGGTTTCGTTGACGTCACCGACCACGCCGACGATGGTCGTCCAAGGTGTGTCAAATACCGGCTTCACGTGTTTTCCGATGGGGTCTTGATTCGGCCAATACTTGCGAGCCGTGGCTTCGGTGATCAGCGCGACAGATTGAGAATTGGGACCCATGTCGGTGGCGGTAAAGTTGCGGCCGCGGAGCAGGGGAATGCCCATCACTTTGAAATAGTCCGGCGTGACGACGCTTTCCCAGAGGACTGGAGCGGGATCTCTTGGGTCGCGCGGATGATCTTCGAGGGATGCAGCGAAGCCATCCACGCGGCCATCGAGGGGCAATACGTTGACGAGAGCGGCTCCGCTGACTCCCGGCAGAGCCCGCACGCGATCTTGCAGGCTGGAATAGAAACTTTGGCAGCGCAGCAAGTCTTCGCAGAAGGACTCGTTGGGAGTAATGCGCGCGGTGACGATCGATTCCGTCGAAAAGCCGGGATTGACGTGCGACAGTTCCCACAGGCTCTTGATCATCAGCCCCGCGCCAATCACGAGGACGACGGCGACGGCAATCTCAGCAGCCGCAAGAACGCTGCGAATGCGCGTGCTGCGCGCGGCGGCGGAGAAACGGCCGGCATTCTTGAGCGATTCGTTCAGATCGATGCTCGAGGCGTGCAGGGCGGGCGCGAAGCCGAAGATCACTCCGGTGAGCAGAGCGATTGCGGCAGTGAAGGCGAGCACGCGCCAGTCAACCGCGACCGAAGTGAGGCGCGGCGTGTTGGCGGGCAGAAGCAGCTTGAGCCAGGCGACGCCGTTTATTGCGAGGAGCAGGCCGAGTCCGCCTCCGCAAATGGCCAGGATGACGCTTTCGGTCAGGAGCTGGCGGCAGATTCGCCAGCGGCCGGCGCCCAGCGCGGCGCGCACGGCGATTTCACGCTGACGTGTAGCGGCACGCGCGAGAAGGAGATTGGTGACGTTAGCGCACGCGATCAAGAGGACCAGAACGATGGCGCCGAGCAGAGTGAAGAGCGTGGTGCTGACGTCGCCGACAATGCTGTCCTGCAACGGAACGACGGCGGAGCCGGACCAAAGCGCGTCGGGCATTTTCCACGGGAACATTCCGCGAATGCGCGGCAGCGTGGCGCGGACCTCGGCGCGGGCCTGCTCAAGGGAGACGCCGTCGCGCAGCCTGCCGATGACAGGCATGAAGCTGCCGCCCCAGTAGGCTCCAACGCTACGGGGATCGAGGTCGAGAGGAATCCAAAGCTGTGTCTTGGATGCAGGAAAACGAAAATCCGGCGGCATGACGCCGACGATGCGGCGGTCGATGCCTTCGAGCCTGACAGAACGGCCAATGATGTTCGTGTCCGCGCCGAATTCGCTTTGCCACAACGCGTGGCTGAGAATGACGAGGTTGTCGCGACCGGGTTGGTCCTCGCCGGATTGGAAGACGCGGCCAATTTCGGGTTTTGCGCCGAGGATGGAGAAAAATTCGGCGGATACCGCAGCGCCGTAGAGACGCGTGGGATCGCCGCGGCCGGTCAGGTTGAGCTCCGTCCAATCCGTGTAGCCGGCGACGTCGATGGTTTTGAGGCTGGCGCGCATGGCGACAAGAGCGCCTTCGGGATAGGAATCGGTAATGCTGACGAGGCGTTGCGGCTGCGAATAGGGCAGCGGACGCAGAACGATGTCGTTGACGAGGCTAAAGATTGCTGTGTTGGCGCCGATGCCCAGCGCGAGAGTGAGCACAGCGACAGCGGCGAATCCGGGAGACTTGCGCAACGTACGCAGGCCGAAGCGAACATCCTGTGCGAAATCCTGAAGCCAATTTACGTTGCGCGTGTCGCGGCATTCTTCTTTGAGTTGCTCGAAGCCTCCA
The DNA here is from genome assembly GCA_030037775.1 of Candidatus Acidiferrales bacterium. Taxonomy (GTDB): domain Bacteria; phylum Acidobacteriota; class Terriglobia; order Acidiferrales; family UBA7541; genus DAHUXN01. Next base: position 2,617 of record JASHQB010000218.1, on the reverse strand, counting down.
AATTCGCGAAGAGCAGCCCGGCGGGCTTCGACGGGCGACATTCCTGCGGAGATGTTCGCAGAGATTTCGCGTTCGAGATGGAAATGCAATTCAGCGTCCAGCTCACCGTCAGCAGTTTTTCGCCGGAAGAGCGACCGCAAACGCAGCGAAAGTTTCGTCGGCCAGCGCATCAGTTCACTCGTAGCGCAGTGCGTCCATGGGATCGACGCGCATGGCGCGCCGCGCGGGGATGTAGCAGGCGGCAAGCGCGACGCCGACCAGAAGAATGGTTGCCGCGGCGAACGTCAGCGGATCATTGGCGGCGATGCCATAGAGCTGGCTTTTGAGGAAGCGCGCCAGGAGCAGGCCGCCTACGACGCCGATTGCGGCGCCCAAAAGCGCTAGTTTCGCGCCGTGGCCGAGAATGAGCCGCAGAACATCACTGCGCTGCGCCCCGAGCGCCATGCGTATCCCGATTTCGTTGCGGCGCTGCGCTGTGGCATAGGCCATGACGCCGTAAATTCCGATGCACGCCAGAATCATGGCCAGCGCAGCGAAAACGGCGAGGAGGATGGCGCTGAAACGCGAACGAGCAACGGAGTCGGAAATCATCTGATCCATCGTGGCCACTTTCGCGATGGGTTCGCCTTTGTCTATGCTCTGTACAATTTCGCGCGCCGCAGAAACCAGGCTCAGAGGGTCAGTTTCCGTGCGCACCACCATGGTCATTCCGGAATACGCGAGCTCCGGATAGGGCCAATAGATCGTGGGCCAGGGCGCGACCGTTAAGTCCGCCCCGTGAATGTCGCCGACGACACCGATGATTTCGCTAGGGACGTTTGGGTCCTTCATGTCGATGGTGATCTTCTGGCCGATGGGATTGACCCCATGAAAGTACTTTTGGGCAAAGGTGTGGTTGATGATTACGACGTGCTTCTCCGCGGCAAATTCGGCGGGAGAAAACGTGCGGCCTGTGATGAGTGGAATTGCCATAGTGGGGAAATAATCCGGGCCGACGACGCGAACGGCAGTGTCGGGGCGCTTGGCTTCCGGCAAGGATTCCTGGCCGGGCAAGATTACGTCTGTGCCGACGCCTTCATCCTCCACTCCGTTGAAGGGCGCCATATTCTCCATACTGACGGAGCGAACCCCGGGGAGGTGCCCGAGTTTGTCCAGCAGTTCGCGATAGAAGGCGATGTCCGAGGCGTCGGTCTTGTACCTGGTATCGGGCAAGGAGAGTTTGAACGTTAGAAGATGGTCCGTGTCGAATCCGGGGTTGACGCGCGTAAGCCGGGAGAAGCTCCCAAGTAGCAGGCCGGCTCCCGCGAGCAGGATAAGAGCGAGAGCAACCTCTGTGACGACTAAGGCAGCATGAATAGCGCGATTGCGGCGGTTGAGTGAGGAGCCGCGGCCGCCTTCTTGAAGCGAGACCGCAATCCCCGAATGCGCAGCGGCGTATGCGGGCAAAAGGCCAAAGAGAATCCCAGAGAGCAGCGTGACACCCGCGGCAAATCCCAACATGCGGAAATCGACAGGAACGGCGGAAATTTCCAGAAGCTTGCGGGGAAGCGAGTGAAGCAAAGCGTCTGTTCCCCAAATCGCGAGAAGAACTCCCAATGCCCCGCCGAGAAACGCGAGCAAGAGGCTTTCCGCAAGCAACTGGCGAACAATTCTCCAGCCGGTTGCGCCCAAGGCGGCGCGAACGGCCATTTCCCGTTTGCGCCCTGCCGCGCGCGACAGGAACAAACTCGCGACATTCGCGCAGGCAATAAGCAGAACGAACCCGACTGCGCCCAGCAAAACGAGCAGAGCCGGACGTAGGGCGCCGGAAACTTCCTGGCGCAACGGAACCACGTTCACGCCCCAATCGCCGTTGTAGTTGGGATATTTCGCGGCGAGGCGTGCGGCAATGACCTTCATTTGCGATTGCGCCTGCACGAGAGAAATATCTGGCTTCAGGCGCGCAACAACCGTCAAGAACCGCCCCGTCTTGCTACGGTCGAGGTACGCGGGAGGAAACACGAAGGGACTCCAAAGCTCCACGTGGTCGCCGGTCAGCGAGCCTTCGGCGATAAAAGGATCGAAATCCGGTGGAGCAATGCCAATAACGGTGTATGCAGCGTCGTCGAGTTCGATCTTTGAGCCGAGCGCTGCCGGATTTGCCCCGAAGCGCTCCTGCCACAGGCCGTAGCTGAGCACCACCACATGATCGTTTCCGGCCGTCGCATTTGCCGGCACGAAGGCATGGCCGAGAATCGGTTTCACTCCGAAAACATCGAAGAAATTCGCGGACGTGTACCCGATGGTGACGACCGCTGGTCCGCTGCCGCCGGTCAAGTTCGCGTGGTTGTCGCCGAAATAGGCCATGCCGTCAAAGGCTTGATTCTGTGCCTGCCAGTCGAGGAAATTCGGCGGCGAGGCGACATTGTGTTCATTGCCGGATGGCAAATGGTGTTCCCATACCATGACCAACCGGCTTGCATCGCGATATGGCAAAGGTTTGAGCAGAAGCGCGTCCACGACGGAAAAGATAGCGGTGTTGGCGCCTATGCCGAGCGCGAGAGTGAGCACGGCGACAATCGCGAAGCCCGGAGACTTGCGCAGCATGCGCAGGCCGAAGCGGAAATCCTGCGCGAGG
>JASHQB010000217.1 GCA_030037775.1 Candidatus Acidiferrales bacterium | reverse complement strand
GGGCGATTTTTGCGGAAGCAATCGACGGCGGCAAGCATCACGTCGGCGTGGAAGAATTTCATGCGGCGCCAGACGAGGCCGATGCGGCCCATGGCCTGATCGCGCGCCATGGCGTAGCCCGAGGCGGTGCTGTTGTTGGTCATCGCGCCGCCAAAAAGCGCGGGAAACGCGCCGGTGAGAAATTGCGCGACGGGGCCCATGAGTTCTGCGGCGTGCTGCGCCAGGTCCGGCGGAACGCGCGCGGCAGCCGGCTGAAAAAATCCCGCCGCGAGCGGCAGGCCGGGCTTGGATTTTGCGGGATAGTGCGCGCCGGGCTCAGCGGTTTGCGTTTGCAGCGCGTCGAAATCGAGCACTTCGCTATCGGCGTAAATCGGCGGGATGCCGTACTCGTAGGTTTCGATTTGCAAATTGGAAAGTGTGTTGAAGCGCTCCTGCACGCTGATGAGCACGTCGCCAAGCCCCGGGCGGCCGACAGAGCCGTCGCCGGGCATGGCGTGCATCACGCGCCAGTGGTCGTCCACGTTTTCGTTGCGTGATTCGCAGTAGACGTCGCCGGCGAATGCGACGTAGCAGCCGTCGGGAAAAAGCGCGAGCAGCTCGTCGCGCAGGGCTTTGTCGTCGAGCTGATAAAAGCTCCACGGGCGCAGCCAGGTGCGCTGGAAAGTGATGAGGTTGGCGTTGAAGTCGCCGCCCTGCGTGAGCGGGCCGCCCTGCGACTGTTCGAGGCGCGCGAGGCGTTCGTACTGCGCGGACTCGCCCGCGGCGGTGGGCGCGCCGATTTTCGCGGCGGCGTGCGGATAGGCGGCGCGCAGACGAGCCTGATGCACCTCCATGTTCCATTGCAGGAACGGATATTCGTGCATTTCGTTGGCCCACGGCGGAGTTTTCAGCTCGAGCGCGCCGACCATGGTGATCACTTCCTGGCCGTTGGCCACGCGCACGGTGCGGACGCCCGCAGGCACGGTGACGATTTCCTCGGGGACGAAGTTCTCTTCGGTGAGCAGCGCGCCGCAGGTGGCACAGGGCACGTTGGTTTGCGGGCCGGGCGATGCGGCTGATGACATTTCGCCGCCGCAATTCGGGCAGATCCAGACGCTCGCGATTTTCACCTGGCGCGTGCTGAGTTCGGTCTCCGGATGGAAGCCGAAACGCTGGCCGTCGACGACGTAGCGCACATACGCGCCAACTTTGCCGCCGGTCGACAGATGAAACGCTTCCTCGACCAGCAAGTCGCCGATGCGATTATTTTGCTCGATGAGTTTGCTGACTTCGCTCGCGGCTTTGGCGGTGGAAACGTCGGCTTCGGTTTCCGCCGATTGCGGGAAGAAGCGCACGCGGGGAATGTCCTGGCTGAGCACGGCGATGATGGAAAGGCCGAAGGCCTGATAAATATTGGTGACGAATTCGTAGCGCGGCATGTCTTCGAGCGTGCTCTCCTGCGTGAATTTCTGCTCGAAGGGTAGGTGCCAATTCTGGTCGCGGTCGCTCCACCAGAGATATTGCAGGCCGCGCCAGAATTGATGGGCCTGCTTGATGCGGCGAATTTCCGCGCGGCGCGAGATTTCCGATTCAGTGGTGAGGTCGAGCACCAGGCGGCGCAGCGCCTGCTGCAAGCGCTCGGGGAGCTGTTCGTTGTTTGCGCCAAAGGCTTGCGCGGCGACGGCGGTCGTGTGCGTCGCGAGCGCGTCGGTGGCGTTGCCCTGCTCGACGGGGACGGAGGCAGGATTCGGCGGCGGCGCTTGTTCAGATGATTTTTTCAGGCTCATAAAAGCGTGGCGTTCAGAGGCGAGTGGTCAGTGGCCAGCAAAAGCAACGCGGCGAGGGTCTAAAGACCCTCCCCTACACGCGCGGAACGACGGTGCGCGGCGCGGGGAATGTGTCCGTATTGGATTCGCGTTCGCGGCGCGCGGCGCGTGCGTCTTCGATTTCCAGCGCGCGGCCGATTTGTTGCCAGGAGCGCCGGCGCACGCTTTTGTGTTCGTAGAGGCGTCCTTCAGGCCCGCGCTGTTCGTTCGGGGATGTGCGGCGAACCAACGGCGGGCGGCGTAAAGCCGCCCCTGCGTCGCTGCCGTCATCGCGCCCCGCGATTCGGTTTTCGCGGGGGCGAGGCTTGCCTCGCCCGGGCGACCCAAGGGTCGCCCCTACGAAAGTCTCGTCATTGCTCGATCGCGGCGCGGCGGCGCGCATCGGCGGAATTCCTGCCACGGCGGGCAGGCCGGCGACGCCGAGAATGGAATTGACCAGCGCGCGATTCTCCGCGCGCAGCCGCGCAATTTCCTCTTCGAGAGTGCGCGTGTAGCGCGTGCGCATATGCATGCTCAGGCGCGCCGCCAGCATTTTCCAAAGAGATTTCATTCGACGAACTGAAGGCGAGAGAGTCTCTGCGTTCGATATCGAACCGTCGCGCCCATCTCGGCGGCCGCGCGAAAGCCCGTGCCAGCGGGGTCACCGGCGGCGCCAGCGGGACCACGGCGCGAAAATGGGGCGATTCTTGCGGGGCAATTCCAGTTCCGCTTTGCGCGCCTGAATGGCGCGTATCGTTGGATCGCTGGATGTGACGCGCTGCTCGAATTGCTGTTCGCGCGGCGGTTTCGCGGGGCGCGACGTGGCGCGCGATTTCAGGCCGTAGCGCGCGGCGTCCGCGGCGTCGTCGCCGTCGTGCTTGGCGATGTCTTCCACGTTTGCTTCATCGCGCACGAGTTCCGGCAGCGTCCGAATCAGCTCCGGACACGAATCGGCGATGAGCCACTCGCCGGCGTCGAGCATTTGATACATCAGCATCCAGCCGCCGATGCGATCGTTGTCGGCGGGCACGGGGCGCGGCAGGCCGGCGGAATGCAGGACGTCGCCGATCTGTTCGGCGATGGAAGATTCGTCGGTGCGGCGCGCGAAAGCGTCGGGCGAAAGATAGACCGCGTCGATTTTTTCGAAGCTGCCGTCGCGCGCGCGGGAGCGCTCGATGATTTCCGCCGCGAGCACGCGCGGCGAAAGATGCTGCGCGATGAATTCGCGATAGGTGATGGTGGTGGGGGCGGCGGCGTCCACGACAGGCGACGCCGCGCGCGATTGTGCGGACGCGGACCACGGGGCTGTGCGAGGGTCAGCGTCACCGGCCTTCGGAATCCAGACGTTTTCCGCAGACGGGCCATTGCCGCGTCCATGCGCGTCAGATTCACCGGGCCGGTGACGTTGGCCTTCGGTGATATTTGGCGCAGCGGTGTGCCAATACACCGCGG
>JASHQB010000216.1 GCA_030037775.1 Candidatus Acidiferrales bacterium | reverse complement strand
TTTCTGTTTTGGCTGCTTGTTGCTGAGCGCGCCGGCGGGCGCGCCGGTCAGATTGGCATGGCGCTGATTATCGGAGGAGCCGTCGGCAATGTTCTCGACCGTCTCACCCGCCGCGGCGTCACCGACTTTATCGACTTGCACATTCACAGCCACCACTGGCCCACGTTCAACCTGGCGGACTCGGCCATCGTCATCGGTGCCGCGCTCCTGCTGATGGAACTTTTCCAAGACTGGCGCCGTCCTACCGATCAAAAGGGGGCGCACTAGCCATGCACCCTTACCTGGGAACGATTCCCACGCCCTGGGGCGGCATACCTATCTACACTTATGGCGTGCTTGTCGCCACCGGCGTGCTGCTGGGCCTGTGGTACGCGCGCCATTACGCCTCCGCGCACACGGACATCGACCCCGAGCGTGTCTGGAATCTCGGCATTTACATGGTGCTCGCCGGTTTGGCCGGTGCGAAAATCTGGTTTGTGCTTTCCGATAGCAGTTATTACTGGCATCACAAAAACGAAATCTTCGGGCTGGCTACATTGCAATCCGGAGGCACCTTTTACGGCGGCTTTATCGGCGCGCTCCTCGTCGCCGTGCTTTACGCGTATTTCCAGCGCATTCCTGCTCTCACGCTCGTCGATAGCTACTCCGCGGGCCTGCCGCTCGGCCACGGCATCGGACGCCTGGGCTGTTTCGCCGCCGGCTGCTGCTACGGCAAGCCGACGTTTTTACCTTGGGGAGTCACCTTCACCAGTTCCCGTGCTGCGGAGCTGGTCGGGACGCCGCTGAACATCCCGCTGCACCCCACTCAACTTTACGAAGCCGCCGCCGAGTTCGTGAATTTTTTCATTCTAGTGGCGTTGGCGCGGCGCCAGCGCTTTCGCGGCGAAATATTTGCCACGTTCATTCTGCTGTACGGCTTTGAGCGCGGATTGATCGAGTTCATGCGCGGCGATCCCGGCCGCACCCTGCTGCTGCGCGGCAGATTCTCGCTGATGCAAGTGGTCAGCCTCGCGCTGATTTTCCTCGGAGTATGGATGTGGCGCCGCGGCTCCAAAAAGTCTCGGTCCGTCCACAGAGCCGCTGTGATGCCGGCGCGTCAATAATCCCGTGCACATCGCCCCATTGTGGCAATGAATCCCCCATCGCCAGTTTCCGGCCGCACGGAAAATGCTCGAGAGTCCGCGCGCACCGTGAAGCTCGCCGTCACTGCCAGCGATGCGGGTGAGCGATTGGATCGCTTTCTCGCCTCGCAACTGCCGGAATTGAGCCGCACGCGAATCCAAGCCCTCGTCGATCACGGCCGCGTCACGGTAAACGGCGCACTGGGCAAGCGCTCGTATCGCGTCGAGAGCGGCGACGCGCTGGTGCTGGAGGTCCCTGCGCCATCGGCCGCCTCCGCACAGCCCGAAGCGATCCCTCTCGAAATTCTCTATCAGGATGACGACGTGGCCGTGGTCAATAAGCCTGCGGGAATGATCGTGCATCCGGGCGCCGGAGCGAAGAGCGGCACGATCGTGAACGCGCTTCTTCATGAATTTGGCGTCCGCGGTGAACTTTCCTCCGTCGGCGGCGAGCTGCGCCCGGGCATCGTGCATCGCCTCGATCGGGAAACGTCGGGTGCTCTGCTGATCACGCGCAATGATCCGGCGCATCGTGCCCTCGTCGGACAATTCAGCGGACGCCAAATCGAAAAAACCTACCTCGCCCTGCTGCACGGCAAATTGCCGGAAGATTCTGGCCGCGTCGAGCTTCCCGTGGCGCGTGATCTGCATCGAAGGATTCGTATGACCACACGTCGTCGCGAGGGCCGCGCCGCGCGCACCGATTGGAGAGTCCGTTTGCGCCTCCCCGGGTACACCTTGGTCGAAGCCGATTTGCATACCGGCCGCACCCACCAGATTCGCGTACATTTTTCCGCCCTCGGCCACCCGGTGGTGGGCGACACGCTCTACGGCGCGCCTCGCTTACCCAAGGTCGGGTCCGCGGCCCTGCCCGCGCTCGGCCGTAATTTTCTTCACGCCGCGCGCATCAAATTTCTGCATCCAACTACGGGGAAGGCAATTGAGGTGCGCGCGCCGCTGCCTGCCGGTCTGGTGGATTACTTGCGCGAGCTTGCCCGGCTTGCCGGCGTGCAGCGCGCCGTGGTTGACGCTGCGGTTAAGCCGTACCTATAATCTTAGGTTCTCGTGCCCACACGAATCTTAGTCGCGGCTTTGTTCTGCTCCGTCTTTCTCGCGCCCCGCGTTGCTCGTTCTCAGCAGTTGCCGCCACCCTCGCAGCAGCAGGCGAAACCGCAGGCGCAGAATCCGGCGAACCCGCCCCGCGCGCCCGGCCAGCGCTTCACCGTTGGCCTGGTCCACCTGGTCGCCGCGGTCATGGACCGCCGCAATAAATTCGTCACCGATCTCACCCAGAACGATTTCCAGGTTTTCGAAGATGGCAAGGAGCAGCGCATCACCTATTTCAGCCGCCAGGCGAACCTGCCGCTGCGCATCGGCATGTTGCTCGACACTTCAAACAGCATTCGTGAACGCTTGCACTTTGAGCAGGACGCCGCCATCGACTTTCTCTACAACGTGATTCGCCGCGGCCAGGACCAGGCCTTCGTCATGACCTTCGACAACGAGCCGGAAGTCATTCAGGACTACACCGGCGACGTCAGCGATCTGAGCGAGGTGATCCAGAAGCAGAATGCCGGTGGCGGCACTGCGCTGAACGATGCGATTTATCTCGCGAGCGAGCGTCTGCTGGATGCTCCGCTCCCGGCCGGGCCAAGCCCCGATATTCGCCGCATCCTTGTCGTGATCAGCGACGGCGATGACAACCTGAGTGACCATGCCTTAAGCGATGCCGTGGAAATGGCCGATCGCTCCGGTGTTTCCATCTACACCATCAGCAGCAACAATGACTGGGTCGAGGTCGACAGCACCGAAAGTCCCCAGAAGCTTCAGTATTCCGAGGGCGACAGAATCCTCAAGGAGCTTGCTGATGAAACCGGTGGCCGCGCCTTCTATCCTTTCCGCGTCGACGACCTCGCGCAATCCTTCCTCGATATCGGAAACGAACTGCGTAGCCAGTATCTGATCGGCTATACGCCGCCATACAAGGAAGCCGACGGCCAGTTTCATAAAGTCGATCTTCGCGTGGACCGCAAAGGGCTTACCGTGCGCTCTCGCAAGGGATACTACGCCACAGCGCC
>JASHQB010000215.1 GCA_030037775.1 Candidatus Acidiferrales bacterium | reverse complement strand
GCTCAGGTTCTCGCGGACGACCTGGCAAAACGCTTCCCGCAGGATACTATCGCGCAGTCCATCGAGATTCCAGCGATCCGCGCGCAATTGGCGTTGCTGCGCGGCGATTCGTCGAAAGCCACCGAGATACTCCAGGCAGCGCTTCCGTATGACTTGTCCGGGAGTACCGTGAGTGTCGGATTGCCATACATCAGAGGGCAAGCATACCTGATGGCCAAACAGGGAAACGCCGCCGCGGCCGAATTTCAGAAAATCCTCGATCACAGCGGCCTCGTCTCGCTTGAGCCCATCGGCGCTCTCGCTCATCTCGGCCTCGCTCGGGCGTACGTGCTCCAAGCCCAATCCTCGCAAGGCCCTGACGCCGAAACCGCCCGCGCCGACGCCCGCAAAGCCTATCAGGACTTCCTCGCCCTCTGGCAGCACGCCGACCCCGACATTCCCGTCTTCAAGCAAGCCCAGTCCGAATACGCCAAGCTCCAGTAGACCTGTTTCGTTTCGCAATTCGGCAGCGACCGACTGTATCTGAATTGCGAGAGGGCCCCTTCGTGACCAATTGCTGGCCGCGACGAGGAAGGCTCGTCTAGCTTCTTGGAGCACCGGCCGTCACGAAGCCATCAGCCTCGCGACATAGTCGCAGTCCACCTTCGCCGCCTCCAGCGCCGTCTGCCCGTGGAACGGCGGATCGTGATCCACAATGAAATACTCTGCACCCGCCCTGCGCGCTGCCTCATACGCCTTTTCGAGCGGCACCACTCCCGTTCCCAGATCAACAATATGCGCCCGGTGGCCTCCCAATCGAAATTTCTGGAGCCTTGCTCGGAAATCCCGGCAGCCATTGTCTTGCGATTTAACGACAAATGGAACGCAAAAGCAGCCGCCTCGCGGAATTTCAGTGCGCATTCGAGCGTGACATTTTCCAGATATTTCCCGTTTCCTCGGCGAGTACGAATCCGATCTGGTCAGCCGTCGCCGACCAGCCGCCCAGCTGATAAGAAACGCGTCCGTGAAAATGCTGGACTGGGAATGGCGCGCCCACGGGCCGATGTGAGTCGGTTGCCAGCCGCTGGCCCCAGAAGCACTCGTGTCCATCCGTGTTGGAAGAAAAGTACAGAGTCTTCCCGTCGGGCGACCAGTTGGCCCAATCCTCCGACCCCACTATCGCCACTGGAATCCAGGCGCTTTCGGGAACCGGCTTCGGTCCATCCGCCGGTGCAATCATGATGCTAGCCCGGTTGGGCCCAGTCCTCACCGTGAAACTGACCCAACGATTGTCCGGCGAAAACCGCCCGTACAGGACGCTGTCTTGGGCAGACTTGATTAGCGTGCTCTGCCGATGTGAAGCAAGGTCAAGCGCACTGATCTGGTAAGGGCTGCCGCCGAACACGAGGAGCGATTTCTGGTCGTGCGACCAGTCTGTAGCTCGCAGGCACCCTTCGCACAGCTCCTCCGTCTGCCCGCCCGGGCTGGCTACGTACACGGATCGTTTACCTTGTTCATAAACTGAATAGGCGACTTCGGTTCCGGACGCATTCACCACGGGAAACCTTTCAGGCAACGATGATGGAGCTACGCTCGACTCTTTCCCTTTCACCAAGTCACGCATCCAGATATTAAGAACCCCGTTCTGATCTGAGGCAAACGCGACATAGCGGCCATCGCTCGAAAACGATGGATACTCACGGCTGGCTGGTCCCTGGGTGATCTGCTTCAATGATCCCGTGGACGTTCCGCGGTTCAGGTCGAGAGATAAAGACCAGACGTCGGTCGTGGTCACCACATTCGCGAACGCTAAATCCCCGCCAGGGCCGCATGAAACTTGCGCCTCGTTCCCCGCACCCGTAGTCAATCGCTTGGGTACGCCAGTCACCTTTCCGGTTTGCGGCGAGATGCCGATTTCCCATAGGTCATTCGTGTCACCATTGCCTGCAGAAAAAATGACCGTGTTGGAGGTTGCCGACCAGCACCCTGGAGTCGGCATTGCCGCGTCTAGTTCCGCGAACCTGGCTTGCACAAACGCACGGTAGGCGCCGGTACTGACCTCCTGGCCGCCATCCGTCGCGACAACCCACCAGTCGAGGCTGGAGTGCTCATATGTTTTCGACGACGTATATCCGGTAAGCAGCAGATGTTTGCCATCGGGCGACCATACCGGATAGCGAGCGGTAGTGAGATTCACCGCAAGGCGCACCGGCGAGCCTCCGGCGAGTCGCAGTACCCACACATTGCCGTTCCCGGGCACTTCGTCAGCTACTTCGGGATCGCCCGTCCAATAAGCAACTTGCGAACCGTCGGGGGAAAACTTGGGATTCAATCCACTGTGCGTCAGTAACCGGACATCTCCCCCGAGCGCCGGAATCTCGTAGATTCCGCCGCCATCCCGGTCGGACCGGAAGACGATCTGGCTTCCGTCCGGAGAAAAATCCGGCATTGTGTTGTCCGCGCCATCGGTGGTCAAGCGGACCGGCGGGCCGCCGGCGACCTCTCTGACATAAATGTCCGGCCCCCCGTTCAGACCTTGATCGGAGGAGTAGGCCACCATCTTGCCGTCGGGTGAGAGCGCCGGAAAGTCCGAGAGTCCGGCATCGTGAGTGAGCAGAGTCAATTTCCAGTCGCTGAATGAGGTGCGTGGCAGGCGGACAAAGTACGCACCTGCGAAGACCGCCAGACCGAGGGCCAGCACCGCAGCAATCGCCCAGGGGAGAATTCGCTGCCATGCGGGAAGGGGGGCTTGTGGCACGAGAGATGCCACCGCAGACGTTCCTTCTGGCGGCGCTCCGGAAAGAATCTCTCCAATCGCGATGCGCGCATCGCCGATGGATTGCAGTCTCTGCCGCGGATCTTTTTTCAAGCACCGCTGCAGCAAGTTGCGAACGGCTGGCGGTGTATTGGCGGAAAGCAAAGGCCAATCCGGCTCGGCCCGCATGACTGCAGCGAGCGTGTCCGTCACTGTCTCGCCCGTGAATGCCATCTTGCCGGTCAGCATTTCAAACAGCACGCAGCCAAACGCCCAAATGTCCGCGCGCCGGTCTACTGATTTCCCTTTCGCCTGCTCCGGCGACATGTACGCCGCCGTCCCCAAAATAATTCCCGCCTGCGTCGCCATCCGCGTGATCGTCGGCGATGAAGAAATGTCGACGGAGGCGGGGTCGCCTTCGAGCGCTTTCGCCAAGCCAAAATCGAGAATCTTCACCGCGTCATTGTTGCCGATCTTTATGTTTGCGGGCTTCAGATCGCGATGAACAATCCCGCGCTCGTGCGCGTACTCCAGCGCTTCTGCAATTTGCTTCGCGATCGGCAGCGCTTCTTCCGCAGGAAGTGCGGCCCGCTGGATGCGTTCTGCCAGCGTGGGCCCCTCGACAAGTTCCATGACCAGCGCATATGTGGCGCCGGCATCCTCGAATCCGTAAATCACGGCGATATTGGAATGACTGAGAGATGCCAGCACCTGCGCTTCGCGCCGGAAACGCGCCAGCCGCTCGGCATCCGCCGCAAAAGCCTCCGGCAAAACTTTCAGCGCCGCATCACGGCCCAGCCGCGTATCCCGTGCGCGGTACACCTCGCCCATTCCACCAGCGCCCAGCGTACCGGTGATCTCGTATGGCCCCAGTTTCGTTCCCGCCGCGAGGCTCATTGCGTTTTGCCCGATAGTACTGACGTCCATTTACCGCGTCCGCCGCATTTCATTACCGCAGCCCTTTCACCAAGAAAACTGTCGAATAGAGACGGTTCACCGTGAACAGGATATGCGCGCCGTCAGGCGTGATAACCGTATAAGGCGCGGCCTCAATTCCAGTTTTGTCGGATGGTGAGAAGCGCATCCACAACTTGCGTGTGCCCGTGGATACGTTGAAATCGTAGATGTCGACTTCCCCCATTCCCGCGTACCGGCGCACGAACAGGTGTTGCGAATCGTTGTGCCAACCGAGAGGGAGGTCATTCGCGTCCAGCCCTTGCATTTCGGTTGCGTTTGGGCCATCGGTGAGTTGATCCCAGTAGTGCCCGTTGCCGTCGGTAGTGAGGCAGTACTTACCGTCAGGCGAGACGCCGACCGGTGACTGCACGAGGTTCACCAGGTACCTGCCGTCGGGCGTGATTTGGTGGGTTGCGCCGCTGACCGCATCTTGAATGAATGTGGCCGGGACACCGCCCGGTCCGGAGGCGGACACCACGAGGCGCTTCCCATCGGGCATCCAGCTGGCGCTTATATACAAGAGCCCTGATGGCGCGTCGAGAGTCCGCGTTTGGCCTATGCCGGTGGGGATGAGTTCCAATTCGTGGCGGCGATTCGGATCGATCGCAAGGGCCCAGTCTCCCTCCAACGACAGTCCGATGCCACTGCCCACGCCGATCAGTGCCGGCGCCGAACCGTCGGTGCGTTGCGTGTACAGGTTGTAGTCGGAATTCGGGCCGATATCGTAGCTGTTAAACAACAGCATCCGCCCATCACGCGAGATGGCAGACGTAATTTCATAAGTGAAAGAACTCAGATCGTGCATGGCTCCATTCGGTCCATCCACGAGCAGTTGCTGGTCGCGATGGTCGTCGGTGCTCAGAAGAACGCCACCGTCGCGGGAGACGTCCTGCAGGTGAAGCACGATCGGAGCCGCAAGAATCGTCCTCTCCCTGCCCGCCAATGTTACCCCGCGCAGCTCGCGGGGTTCACTGGTGAGCGCAGCCGTGAACCAGACTTCATCGCCCTGGGGCGACCACGCCAGTCCCTGCGCGGTGCTGTATTCCGGTGTCAAGACTCTGCGATTGCCGCGCAGGTCGATGACATCGATCCTGCCCCGGTCGTCGCCGAGAACGGGGTGGTCGATGAAGGCAATCCTGTCGCCCGCCGGCGAAAAGCGAAGGCCGTCGATGTAGCCGCTCGCCTGATACAGCACCGTGCCAGCCGGATATTCGAGCTGGTAATGAGAACCCACGCGGTGGCTGATCGCCAGAGCTGAACCGTCGGGATTCCAGTCCGCATCGGTGACGTTATCCAGCAGCTCGCGCGTCGTACCCCCGCCAAGCGGCGCGCGAGCCAACGTGCCCACAGGAGTGTTGGGCAACTTGAAATCAGGCTCCAGCGCCACAGCTAACTCTCCGGACGACGAGATGCCCAGGACCGAAGCTTTGATCCCAAGCGGCTGTGTCTCCGCCGTATCCGTGCGAGCCGAGAATAGCTCCATAGGCTTACCGTCCACATCGGCGTCATAGACGACGGTGCGGGCGTCGGGAGCGAACCGTGCGTGTTGAATGTATGCGGGACGAAACGTGAGTTGCGTGAACTCCGGCGCAGCGGCCGCGCGATGCAGCAGCAGCGCCCCGATGGCGATCAACACCACCACGGCTGCGGCTATCGCTGCCACAATCATCCGGGTGCGCTTTCTACCGGACGCTTTCACCGCCTGCATGGCCGCGCTCGACGCGCCTGTGCCGCTCAGCGCGTCCAACGCAAAGGCCAGATCGCTAGCCGACTGAAAGCGCTCGGCCGGATTTTTTTCCAGGCAATGCCGCACCACGCGGTCCACCGCTGGAGGAATTTTCTTTTCGTCGCTTGAGAGTTCGGGCGGCTCGTCCTTCAGAATCGCCGCCATCGTGTCCGCAGACGAATCCTTCTCGAACGCGCGCTGTCCAGAAAGCATTTCGTAGAGAATCGTCCCCAGCGCGAATATATCCGAGCGCGCGTCCGCTGGTTTACCGCGCACCTGCTCGGGCGACATATACCCTGCTGTGCCCAGCACGACTCCTGCCTCGGTCTGCGCTTCCGCCGCCATATGGCCGCGGCTCGTCCGCGTGGGGGATTGCGTTGCGCTGACGCTGGACACTTCGCGCTGCGTTAGCTTCGCAAGACCAAAATCCAGAATCTTCACGCGCCCATCGTTCGTGATAAAAATGTTCGCCGGCTTCAGGTCGCGGTGAAGAATTCCTTTTTCGTGTGCGGCCGCAACACCAGTCGCCGTTTGGACGGCAACTTCCAGCGCTTTTCGTACCGCCAACGGCCCGGCGTGCAGCCGGTCGCGCAACGTCTCGCCTTCCAGCAATTCCGTGACGAGATATGGCGCGCCGTTGTTCGCGCCGATGTCGTAAAGCGAGAGAATGTTGGGATGATTGAGCGCGCTCGCAGCTTTGGCCTCCTGCTCGAAGCGCCGCAGCCGCTCCGCGTCGCGCGCGACCGCCTCAGGCAGAACCTTCAGGGCAACGTCGCGCCCCAGCCGCGTGTCGCGGGCGCGGTACACTTCGCCCATCCCGCCCGCGCCCAACGGTGCGACGATCTCGTAAGGTCCAAGTCGGGTTCCAGGAGACAGGCCCATGGCAGCTGGGGCGCCGATTGTATCTCAATTGGGAGAGGCCATCCGAGCGAAAAACCTCTCTCCGCAAGGCCCGACTGCGTATGTCCGCCCGCTTGCTGCTGGCGCGAGATCCACCTGAAATATGCCGTGGCCTTCCCAGCCGAAATTCCGGAAGCTTGCTCGGAGGTTTCCACAGCCATCATTTTGTGATCCGGCGAAACGGAGAAGAGTTCTTTGCCATCGACGCAAACCCTCTTCTTGCCCCTTCGGTTCTAAATCGTTTGAATCTGGATTTGTGGGATCAGAGACTGGACGTCCGATGCGGAGATTCGCCCCTCGAATTCCGCCAGGCAGTTGGCGGCACCGCAGGCTGTCGCGAACCTCAGAGCTTTTTCTCCCCGCCATCCATTCACTGCGGCGCAGGCGAACCCGGCAAGCGTGGCATCCCCGCACCCTACCGTCGATAGGGGCTTGAGCCGGGGAGGTCGGGCCAACCACACGGGCCCGCCGCTTTCTTCTGCCCAGACTATGCCGTCGGGGCCGAGAGTGACGCTGGCACTGCGGGCACCCTCTTCCAAAAGCTGTTTCGCTCCCTTCCTGGCGGCATCGATGTCCGCCAGGCTCTTGCCGAGGAGATACTCCAATTCCCGCCGATTGGGCTTCACGAACTCCGGCTTGGCGCGAGTGCTGGCGCGAAGAGGCTCGCCACTCGTGTCTACGAACACTTTCGATCCGGCGTTGTGCGCCAGTTCGATCAGCGACACATAGAATGCCGGATCAAGACCCTCAGGTAAGCTGCCGGAGATCGCAACAACAGCGCCTTTCCACTGCGAACGTAGCGCGTCGCCAAGAGTTCGAAGCATCTCGGCCTGTTCCGTTGCCTCCGGCGCCCTGCCCGGCTCGAGAACCTCCGTGATACGACCAGAGTCTTCTATGATTTCCAGATTCACGCGGCTAGAGAATTTCGTGCGGACGGCGATGGTTTCGACCTTTAACCTCGCGAGTTCAGCGGCACACTCCTCGCCAATCGGCCCACCCGCAAAGCCGATCCAAAGGACTTGCGCTCCGAGAGCCTGAGCAGAGAGCGCCACATGCGCCGCCTTGCCTCCGGGCAAAGCAACCGCCCGTACGGCACGGTTCACTTCACCGGAGGTAAGAACCGGCAGTCGAAGCTGGCGGTCCAGAGCCGGATTCGCACTGATACAGACAATCATTCGGTCTGGCATAACGCTTGCCCCAATCCTGCCGCTGTGCCAAGCTACCACATGTCGAAATAGAAGGTAATTAAAAGTAATAAAATGAAACCACAGCGTCTGGGCCATTTGCAATGCTAGCCGAAGAGCGCCGCCGCAAAATCCTGCAGTTGACCGAACGCGACGGCCGGGTCGTGGTCAAAGACTTGGCCCGCCGTTTCTCGACCTCTCTTATTACCATTCGCAAGGACCTCGAATGTCTGCAAGGGCAGGGCCGCATCGAGCGTGCTCATGGAGGCGCTCTTGCCATCGACCGAGGATCGTGGCAGGACTCCACCCTTCGAGAAAAAGAGCGGCTGCATCGCAAAGAGAAGGAGCGCATCGCCACTGCGGCCGCTCTTCGGGTATTTCCCGGACAGGTGGTTATCCTCGACTCCGGAACCACGAGCACCGCAGTGGCGCGCGCCACCAGGAATATCCGTAATCTCACCGTCATAACCAATGCGGTGAATATCGCCGCGGAACTTGCCGGAACCGGCGTTGAGGTGATTCTGACCGGCGGCGCTCTACGGCCGAATTCCTTTTCCCTGGTGGGGCCGCTTGCGGAAGAATCGCTACGCTTTATCACCGCGGATCTGCTGTTTCTCGCGGTCGATGGCTTCGACCTCGAATACGGCTTGACGACGCCGAATCTTCTTGAGGCCAAGGTGAACCGTATCATGATTGCGAACGCGCGAAGAACCATTGTGGTCTGCGACTCCAGTAAGTTCGGGCGCAGAAGCCTGTCGTTGATCGCTCCCCTATCTGTCGTGCATGAGACCATCACCGACGACAAAATTCCGTCCAAATACCTGCGCGGGCTGCGTGAGGCCGAAGTGAAGGTCGTAATCGCTTAATCCAGAGGAAATCAGCGGCGTCGCAGTACACGATTTTAATAAACTGGAGGCAGTCGATACCATGAGGGCCGAAGCTGGAAAAAACACAATCCGTGAGATTCTTTCCGAGCCACGCGTTTGGAAAGAGTGCCTGAACGAACTCGAGCGCAAGGGAGTCCTCGAACACCTGGTTCGAGAGCTTCGCGATGACCTTGAATATGTGTTTGTGGGATGCGGATCGAGCTTTTACCTGGCGCAAGCGGCTGCGGCGGCCTGGTCGCTGATCGCAGGTGGGAGCGCGCGAGCGGTTCCGGCATCGGAAGTCGTGCTTTTCCCCCAACAGCTGCCCGTGCCTTGCCAGCCCGTCCTTATCTCCCGCTCCGGCTTCACCTCCGAGGTGCTCCAAGCCGCGAACTATCTCGAGCGGCGATTGAACATCCGTTCCCTGGCGCTGACTTGCGGGACAAACACTGCGCTCGAAAAGATTGCAACGTATACCGTTTCCTTGCCCGCGGCGGATGAAAAGAGTACCGTCATGACTCGCTCCTTTACCTCCATGCTTCTGGCGCTGCAGTCGCTGGCCGCCACACGGGCGCAGAACAGGCGATTTCGAACCGCCTTGCATGAGCTTTCGGAGCGTACGCAAACGCTGCTCCCCGAAATCCATGCGACAGTCCGATCGCTGGTCGAAGCACGGACGTTTGCCGATTATGTTTTCCTCGGTCACGGACCGCTGTACGGTGTGGCTCAGGAGGCGATGCTTAAAGTCATGGAGATGTCCTGCTCGTATGGTCAGTGTTTTCACACCCTAGAATTTCGGCACGGGCCGAAAGCAATCGTCGGACCGGAAACGCTGATTACATTTTTCCTCAGCGATAGCGGCTTTGAAGCGGAAGCTGGTGTGCTAGCTGAGGTGAAGGATCTGGAAGGCACAACACTCGTAGTCGCCGACCAGGTCAACCCAACGGTCCGCCGCTCTGCGGACTATCTCGTGGAGTTTTCTTCGAACGTCCCGGAAGCCGCCCGAGCCGTCGCTCTGCCGATCCCAGGGCAGTTGCTAGGCTTCTACACAGGCATGAAAAAAGGGTTGGACCCGGACGAGCCCCGGAATTTGACGCGCGTCGTCACGCTGGAAAGCAACAAGGACGGAGGTCTGCCGGGTGCCCGCGCTTGACGTTTGCGTCGTTGGGGAGATCAATTGCGATTTGATCCTGTACGGGCTTCCGAAGGCTCTCGAGCCAGAGCGGGAGACCATCGCAGAGGGCTTTCGTTTGACCCTCGGAAGCTCTTCGGCAATCTTTGCGCACAATCTTTGCGCTTTAGGAACGCGAACAGGGATGATCTCGAAGATCGGCAACGATCCTCTCGGCCAAGTTGCCGTAACCCGGCTTAGGGAGGGGGGCGTCGATGTTTCCGCTGTTCGAAAATCGGCCAAGGACACATCCACGGGTGTAACCATCATTCTCGCTCAGACAGCGCAAAGGTACATCCTGACCTATCCCGGCACCATGGCGGAATTCCGCTATGAAGATATCGACCGCGAATACGCTTTCTCGGCTCGCCATTTGCATCTATCCTCCTTCTATCTTCAGCCGGCTTTGCGTCCTCAGGTGGGGCGTCTGTTTCGGGAAGCGAAGGAAAGCGGCCTCACGACTTCTCTCGATACGAATGACGACCCCGAAGGCCGCTGGGCCAACGATTTGCTGGAGGTCCTTCCCCTGGTAGACATCTTCTTGCCAAACGAACGTGAGGCCTTGGCCATTGCTCAATGCAGTGAATTAGCGGATGCCGTGCAGAGGCTCGCTGGCCTTTCTCCGATCGTTGCGGTCAAGCTCGGCGCTCGCGGGGCCATCGCCCGCGAGGGGGAAAACAAGTGGCATTGCCCGGGCATTGACGTTGGGGTCGTCGATCCGGTCGGAGCCGGCGACAGTTTTGATGCTGGGTTCATTCACAAATTTCTGGCCGGCGCGGGCGCTGAGGAATGCCTGCGTTTTGCCAATGTTGCTGGTGCATTTTCCACGACGCGGCACGGAGGCACGGAAGCATTCCGAGATCCGGTGGCAATGAAAGAATTCTTCCACGGGCAACTTGATGCCGACCGATAGAGGGATGTGGTGCTCTCGGGCAGTGCGGCGATCCAGCCAACGCCCCGACACCGGCCCAGGGCCATGCAAGTGGTTTCCCTTTTATGCCCGGCGCGTCGGAGCGATGGGCCATATGTGTTTCTTCCGCGCCAAGACAAAATAACCCGCGATACCGGCGCATATGGTGGTGAAGGCGTAGGCCATGAATCTCCAGCCTCCGGGCTCGAAGGCCGGGCTTGCGAACACGTAAAGCCATCCGACCAGGGCAAGTATGGCCGGCAGGGGATAGAGCCACATCTTGAACGGCAGTTTGACCTGGGGCTGAGTTCTCCTGAGCACAAACAATCCGATGGTATGTCCGACGAACTGCACCAAGATGCGCGCCACCATTAGGCCGGTAATGATATCTCCCAAGTTGAAAAAGCTGGCGATCGCCGCGAGGACGCCCACCAGCACGAGGGAGCGGTGGGGAAACTCGCCCTTGGCATGCAGTACGCCAAACCAAGCAAAAAACAATCCGTCGCGCGCCGCCGCGTAAGGAATGCGTGAGTAACCCAGCATCAGGGCGAAGACCGACGCGAACGCCGTGAACAGGATCATGGCGGTTAGCAGGACCGCGGCCCAATGTCCATAGATGACTTGCATGAAAACCGAACCCAAGGCAAGGTTGGCCGGCGAGCCCGGCTGAATCATCACCTGCCACGGCACCACGGAGACGAAGCTGAAAGACAGCAGAAAATCAATCGCCGTCACGGCCAGGATGGAAATGATCACGGCGTAGGGTATGGTCCGCTCCGGACGTTTGACCTCATCGCCCAAATAGCAAACCTGGTAGTAACCCAGATAGTTGTAAATCACCACGATCGTCCCGTTGCCCAGCCCGATCAGGAAGGCCCAGTTGAGGTGAAACGCTCCGGGCGGAAAGCTGAAGGCCATGTGCCCGTTCATATGAACGAGGCCGGTCACTATCACCCATCCCGTGGTGACCAGTGTTGTGATCCACAGAATCAGCATCAGCCGTGCCACGTCATGAATTTTTCGATAGAGCGAAATCATCACAATGAAGGCGATACCCGAAGCGGCCAGCTTCATCCCCCAGGGATGGTGCGCCAGGCCTTTCCACAGGTAGGTCAAGTATTGGGTCATCCCGATTGTGCCGGACGCAATTTCCAGCGGCCCGAAAAACAGAAACTCCCAGGCGAACAGCCAGGCCATCAGCTTGCCCCAGCTTTCGCGATTGAAGCTGTCGCGCAAGAAAACGTAAGTGCCGCCGGAACCTGGCAGCGCCGCGCCCAGCTCGGCGATCACCAGGCCATCCGCAATGGCTAGAATCGCGCCCGCAAACCAAGCCAGCAGCGCCTGCGGCCCGCTCATGCTGGCTACAATAATCGGCACGGTGATGAACGGACCAATGCCGATCATGTTGGACATGTTGATGGACGTGGCGTTCAGGATGCCGAGCTGGCGCCGCAGGTGCGGCCCCGCGGGGCCAGGGCTCGCAGCGGGTTCCGACCTATTGTCTGGCTCGATGGTCTTCTCCTATCGAATAGAAACGGCACTGTGGCCGCGATCCCACCCTGGGCCGACGCCGCGGAAAAACCCGCGCACTTGGCCCAACCATAGGTGATCGGACAACCTCTCGCTCGCCGGAGGGAACCATTCGGAAGAGCTAGGGATCGCTGCCTTGGTATCGGCGATTGCGCGATAGATGGAAGAGCGTATCGGGAAAGCCAGTCACCGTTATGGAAAAGGTCTTGTGGGTCGAAAGGCCGTCGACGCCGGCCACTACCAAGGTCACCGGGTAGGTTCTCGCCACGGTATAAGTGTGCGAAACGTCCGCGCCAGTGGCTTCCGTCCCGTCTCCGAAATTCCAATGATAAAAGATACCCGGCACGGGACTGTTCTCTGACGATGCGGAAAGCTGTATACCTTTTCCTGCGGTTGCTGAGGACGGTATTTGGGCGTTCACTTCCGGCACACCCGCAGGAATGGAATCATCGATGAGTTTGATCAGGCGAACGGAGCGGGAAGGCTGATCCTCAAGTTTGAGTACCCCGGCTTCGATCGCGACGGGCCGGTCATCATCAAGGACGTCATACGCTCGGAAGGGATGTAAAGCGGGCAGTGCAAGACCAGCCAGCGTGAACGTGTGAGAAAGCGGCCGATCCGACCAGTTGAAAACGGCAAGCATCGACTGCCGAGCGTCTTCACGCAGGAAGTAAACGCTCGGTTCCTCGTCCTCGGGGCGGAACGTCATCAGGTCAATCGGCACCGCGGCGCGCCCGAGGCGGTTCATATCCAGAATCTCCCGGTTCTCAACTAGCGCGAGACGCTTCGGTTCAGAGCCCAGCGTCGGCAGGTCATCGCCGATCTCATACATCCCGCCCGCCAGCGCCGCCAAAACGATCTGAACCTGCGCCTCATTTAGAGTCAACCCGCTTTTCGACTCGTGCCAGGTCTGCTGCGGTTCGACTTCACTTGAGACCGAGAACGCGTCCGGATCGGTCGTATAGAAATTGCCGTCCATATAGAAGCGCGCGGCAATGTTCGGGTCCGCTTCTTTGCTGGCTTGGAACGAGTGGCCCGTATCTGGGGCGATGCGGCCTTCCTCCACAAAACCCACGGGATCGAGCATTTCGCTCCCGTCTTTATCGAGCAGCACATGGGGACCGACAGCCTTGCGGATAACGTCGAGCCCGATGCGCTGCGCTTCTAGCGCCGTCGTGTGGGGGCGATAGTAGCGGCCTTCCACCAGGGTGTAATCCATAAAATCCAACTTGATGTAGCGGATGCCCCATTCACGGGTCAGAATCCGATAGGTCTGGCGAAGATACGCTTGAGCTCCCGGGTTGGTGGTGTCAAGGACATATAGCCGGTCGGCGTGGTCGTCCACATAGCCTATATCAATCGGCCTATTCTGATCGTCGCGGACCAGCCAGTCTTGGTGATGCTGGTAAACCCAGGACCGGTCGGAGACTTCGAAAGGCCCTGTCCAGATTCCGGGGACCAAGCCGAGGCTCGAAATCTTGTGCTCGACGCTCCACATCCCGTGCGGAAATTGAGCGGCATTGGCGATCGAGTATTCGCCACGCGCGTAGTCATAGCCTTCGTCGATGTGGAAGAACGTATAGCCGAGCGACTTTAGGTGCTCCGCCAGCCAGCAGGCATTCGTCAGCACTTCACCCTCGTTAACGCCCGCGTAAAATGCGGTCCAACTCCACCAACCCATGGGGGCACGCCTCGGAACGTCGAAGGGATGAAGGCGATGCACAGCCTTCCCGTAAGCTTCGAGCTGCTGCAAGTAGTTCGGCCCGGCAGTGAACATCACCAGTTCCGAGGCAATCGAGCCGCCGGGAGGCAGAGGAAGGCTCAACTGAACTTGCTGGCTGGGCGCAATCGGATCCCGGTCAAGAATGGCTTCCGTGGTTCCCGTGGAGTCCACGGTGAAGGACGCCGCAGGGATGGCGCCGGTAGCGTCGCGGTGGACCTGCAGCCGCGAGATGGTAAGGAATCGTTCGGAAGTGAGCGCGGAAAGTTCCAAGCTCTGCTTGCTGGCGAGGTTGTAAATCACAATGTTACGGACTGCAAAATAAACACCTTTGGGTGCCTCCGCTAGCCCTCCAATGTGGATGGTGGGATCTTCGCTAACGCTTTCCGCGAGCACACGGTCGTCCTCGCTGCTGCCCCCGAGGTTAATCAGCGGGTTGCCCACGGCATCCGCAACCCGGATGGCCTGCACCGAAAAGCTTTGACGCGTTCGATTGCGCACGGACACGGAAATGTCGCCGTATTTCTGGTCGCTATAGAGGCGCAGCTTGCACACCAGATCCGGCTTGCCTGCCAAACCGCGGAAGGTTATGGTCAGAGCTCGCCCGTGGCCGAGTACGTCTTCGAAGGGCGACTCGCTTGCGTCGTGCTGCGGATAATCGGAAGAGCGGATCCACTCCTCGTCTATCTGCGCATCCACTCGCGAAATGAGCACCGGATGCTCGAGGCCGCGCGAAGAGATCTCGTAGGCCCCGTCTTGTGGCCGGACGTCGACTGACAGTTGCTCATTTTGAAGCGTTTGGCCGGCCTGTGCCGAGGCCGTCAGAGCAGAAGCGAGGATTGAAATCGCAAGATAGCTGAACGTCCGTTTTCTTACCAGCATGTTGACCGGGTAATTGTACAGATATCGGAGTGGAACACCACCTCCCGTGTCGTTGACGGTTCGAATGCCATGACCGAACCTCAG
>JASHQB010000214.1 GCA_030037775.1 Candidatus Acidiferrales bacterium | reverse complement strand
GCGGCGCTGGCGCTGGTTCCGGTGAGCGTGAACGGGTCGCAGCCATCGTGGTTTCTGCTGGATACGACGCGGGTGACTTCGGCGATCGACGATGTGCGCGCGGTGGCCGTGGGATTGTACGCTCCGGCGGGAGAAAGCCAGCGGCGAAAGTCGTTTTCCAACGTGACGCTGGAATTTCCGGGACTGAGAATCTCGCTGCCGGCGCTGGGGCTCGATTCGTTCGGTGATTTTTCCACGCGCATCGGCCACGCGGTGCAAGGAGTGCTGGGCGCGGATGTGCTGAGCCATTTGGTGGTGAAAATCGATTATCAGGCGCAATCGGTGCAGCTCTACGATCCGAAGGCGTTTCAGTACAACGGCGGCGGCGCGGGAATTCCGCTGGAGATGTCCGGGGGAATTCCGGCGATGGCCGGTAAAGTGACGGTGCGGCATCGCGGAAAATTCAGCGGGTTGATCGCCATCGCCACAGCGCAGAGCGAGCCGGTGGCGTTTTCGCCGAAATTCGCGGCCGCGCATTCGTTTTACGATTTGTCGGAGAGGGTGCTGCCCTTCCCCGGGCTCGACGCCACGAGCGACACGGACGTGCGCGATTTTCTGGGACGCGTGCAGGAAATTCAGTTCGGCAAAGTGACGCTGGCCGACCCGATCGGGATATTTCCGGGAAAATCGGACAAAGGCGGAGGCGCTGGAGGCGTTCCCGAGCAGTTCGTCTGCGCGATCGGGGGAGAAATTCTGGAGCGCTTCACGGTTATTCTGAATTATCCGGCGAAGATGCTGATTGTGGAACCGAACAAAACGTTCACGAACGCTTTCACCGCGGACATGAGCGGGCTGACGATCGTGGCGATCCCGCCGACGTTTGACCGGTTCGAAGTGGCGCAGGTGGCCAAGAGATCGCCGGCCGCCGGAGCGGGGATCGCGGTGGGCGACATGATTGAGAAAATCGACGAGAATCCTGCGTCGGATTATTCGCTGGACGACATACGCGCGGTGCTGCGGCAAGACGGGACGGAGCACAAACTGAGCGTGCTGCACGATGGGAAGACGATTGAAGTGAAGCTGGTGCTGCAGCCGCTGATTTAAGCTCCACGCTACTAATCACGCAAGACATTCTACGAGGTCAGTCCCCTTCACGGACCGAACAAGATTCGCGGCAAGCGAAAGACACTCACGCACCGCGAGGACCGGATGATGGACACGCGGTGGGAATTCGTCGTAGGTGCGACCTTCCAGTTTTCTGCCGGCGAGAGATTTGTGAACTCCGCCCCATTGCTTGAAGAAAAAAGGAACTTTTGCGGCCCGACATTGGTCTCGCAAAGAGAGCACCCACTCTTTCTGGATGGGCCTAGCTCCGGGACCGCTTTCTCCGCCTACAATTGCCCAACTGATTCCTGTCAGATTCAGCTTGCCGATGTCCTCCAAAAGAGGCTCGATCGATAGGAAGCGGACGGCGGCGCACGCATTCTGCAGGTCTTGGATTCGCGGGAGACCGTATTTTCGATCTTCGACGCTCACTCCCCACCAGATATGGGGTTGATTAGCCGCAAAGCTCAATTTTGAATCCAGAAGCTTTTGAAGGCGGTCGGAGCGCTTAGTGAGGACTTGATAGGTGTGCCAGTTCGCGGCGACCATGACTTTGGCAACCGCTTCGATGTAATTCTCCGGCACCTGGTCGTGGAAGAGATCGCTCATCGAATTGACGAAGATCATTTTGGGAGTGCGCCAGCGAAGAGGCTCGGCGAGTTTTTCAGGAACAAGACGGAGGTCGAATCCGTGCTCATAGGGATGGCCTTTGACGCCGCGAAAACGCTCGGCGAAGGTTTCGGCATAGCAATGCTTGCATCCGGGGCTGATTTTGGTGCAGCCGCGCACGGGATTCCACGTGGCATCCGTCCATTCGATTGAGGATTGTGAGCTCATTTCGTCACTCCTGGAATCCATTTAAGCATTTGGCCCTGACCCCTGCGCGGAAGCCTTTGTCCACGAGGCTGATTCTGGATCTCCAAAATTCCGTCAGCCTTCCACTTGTTCAGCCACTCCCGGAAATCGTTCTCCATAATTGCAGAATGCTGCATTACCATCTCCCAGGCGTCATCGTAGAGCAACTCCTTCGATGCCCCCAACCGCTGCCGCAATTCGCTCTTGGTAACTTCGATGCTCCTGAGTCGATAGCGTGTAAATCTTGTCTCTTTATAGAGCGCGTCCGACGAAAACAAGGGGTGTTGCCCGCTGCTCAAAAAACGTTTCCGCTCTTGGGCTTGCGCGCGTCGGTCGTGCATGAAGGGAATGACATACTTCTCCGTTTCCTTGAAAACCTCAACTCCTTTCACGTGCCGAGTGGCATAGATCAGATGGAAGTGAAAAGCGTCTTGGGTTGACTTCATCACCGGTAACGTACAAATGTACTTGAATCTTCCCGCCTTGCGCACCGCGTTAGCGTAAGAGCTAACGATTTTCTCTTCTTGCTCCTCGCCGCTTAGGTTGGCCAGCGTCGGCCAGTCTTTGCCAAAAAGTTGATCGAAACGTTTTTCTGGAAGGGCCAAGAAGCGGGTAATCCACGAGGTCATTAAATTGATGAGCACCTCGCCCGGTTCTAACGTCAGTATCGGCCTGATTAGTTCTATATCGAGCAACTCCCACCCTTTCGGGTCGAGGAATATGAACGGGAAAGAATCGTGTCGTTCCTTCGCAAACTCCACCACGTCCTGGATGTGCTGAGCAAAGTCCCATGGCTTGGCAGTGACTTCAATATCGGAAATTCCGTCGCAGTATCGTTTGAGTTTCGGAAAAGCGCTCGAGTTGTTCTCGATGAACAAATATCGCATACTGGGTGACTTCCCGCGTTCCTTCAAGACTTCACGCGTTTTTCTCAGGACACTTAAGGCCCGAGCAAACGAGGTATCGCGGAACTCGGGATCGACTGATTGCCAGGGGCCAGCCAGGCAGTCAATATAGGCAATGTCTGATGCCCAAGCCCCCACAATAGGAACAAACCCGGAAAGGTACCTCTGAAGGATTTCATGCTTTACTTCCGTTTGTTCGCGGTCCTCATACTCAGAAGAGCTCACGAGGAAAGCCGCCTCCATCTTGGCATTATCATATTCGCTTTTTATTCGCCCTAAATTGCAGAACGCTACCGACTATAGCCAGGCATCCGATAGTACTCCTGTTTGACGTATTCGTTGTCTAACTAGGTTACTCGTAGTCGGAGAGGGTTTTGGCCATGAGGCGGAGGCGGTCGTCGGCGCGGGCGAAGATGCTGCCGAGTTCGAATTTGCCGGAGGCGTCGCGGCCGCCGGCTTTGACGCCGGTGAGGATTTCGATGCCCTGGTCGATGGTGGCGACGGGATAAATGTGAAATTTGCCTTTGGCGACGGCTTCGACGACGTCGCCGCGGAGCATGAGGTCGTCGACGTTCTCGATGGGAATGAGCGCGCCCTGATTGCCGGTGAGGCCCTTGACGCGGCAGACGTCATAGTAGCCTTCGATTTTTTCGTTGACGCCGCCGATGGGCTGAATGTCGCCTTGCTGATTGACGGAACCGGTGACGGCGAGGTCCTGGCGAATCGGCGCGCCAGAGAGCGCGGAGAGCAAGGCGTAAATTTCGGTGGAGCTGGCGCTGTCGCCGTCGACGCCCGAGTAGGATTGCTCGAAGCAGACGCTGGCGGCGAGCGAGAGCGGCTTATCCTGCGCGAACATGCGGCGCAGATAGCCGGAGATGATTTGCATGCCCTTGTCGTGGATGCGACCGCTCAGATTCGATTCGCGCTCGATATTGATGATCCCGGATTTGCCGAGCGCGGTGGAAGCGGTGATGCGCACGGGTTTGCCGAAGGCGTAGCCGCCGAGCTCCATGACGCTCAGGCCGTTGACCTGGCCGATGCGTTCACCGGAAACGTCGATGAGCAGCAGACCTTTTTCGATCATCTCCTGAATTTTCGTCTCGATGAGATTGTGGCGATCGATTTTGGCTTCGAGGGACTGGCGGACGTGCGCGGCGGTGACGAGCGTTTGGTGCTCCTCATGGGCGAGGTAGCTGGATTCGCGGGCGACGTCGGCGATATCGAAAAAGCGCGCGGTGACTTTTCCGCGGCGGCCGGCCTGGCGCACGCCGTGTTCCATGAGCGCGGCGATGGCTTCGCGATTGAAGGGCAGAAGGTTTTCGTCGTCGCAGAGCTTGCGCAGGCGGCCGCAATAGTGGGCGATGACTTCGTCGCTCCACTGCATTTCTTCGTCGAATTCGACGCGCACCTTGAAAATTTTCTTGAAATCGTCCTCGTAGTTGAAAAGCAGCTCGTACATTTCGCGGTCGCCGATGAGAACGATTTTGACATGGATGTCGATGGGCTCGGGCTTCATGGCGGCGGTGCTGAAGGGGAAAAAGACGTCGACGGGCTGAATTTCGAGCTTGCTGTGATTCAGAGTGCGCTTGAGGGTGCGCCAGACGCCGGGCTCGGTGAGAGTATCGAGCGCGTACATGATGAGGAAGCCGCCGTCGGCGCGGAGCAACGAGCCGGCGCGCAGGTCCATGAAATCGGAGCTCCAGCCGCCGCGCGTGTCGTAGCTGCGATGAATGGTGCCGAAGAGATTGGCGTAGGTGGGAATGGTTTCAAAAATGACGGGGCAGGATTCGTTGTCGCCGTGAGAAAGAATGACGTTGACGCCATAGACGCGGAAGGGATCGCGGTCGGAGCGTTCGGGGCGCAGGGCCCCAGCGGCTTCGGAGGGCGGCTGATCTTCCTCGCCTTCACGCTCCTTAAAAGGCTCGAGATTGTCGAGAATGTGATGGCGGACTTCCTCGAGGTATTCGGCGACGTGGGAATCGGCGTATTTTTCTTTTAGCTCTTCGATCACACCGTCGACGAGAACGGAAGCGGCTTCCTGCTCGAGGTAGCTCATTTCGCTGGCGAGCTCGCGGGAAAGAGTGAGCGTCTTGCGGTAAACGACGGTGAATTCCTGACGGAATTGGTCGTACTTGCGCTCGAGCTCCTCGGCGGCGGCGGTCTCGATTTTTCCTTCCTGAACGAGCTTGGGAATCTCCTCGATGGGGACCATGGCGCCTTCGAGAACCGGGAAAATCTCCGGGAGGGCGACGGCGCCGACTTGCATGCGGCCGAGCGCGAACTGCTCGCGGGCGATGCGATGGGTGAAATCGTCCATCAATTCCTTTTCGCGCTGGGTGTAACGGTCGACGATGCGGGCTTTCTGGCGCTGGAAAGGCTCGCCTTCGAAAACCTGGGGGATGCGGCGGCGCAAGAATTCGATGCCGGACTGCACTTCCTTGCGAAAGGCATTGGCTTGGCCGGGAGGCAAGGTGAGCAGGCGCGGGCGGTCCTGATTTTTGAAATTGTTGACGTAGCAGCGATCGGGAGAGAGATGCGTCTTGGGGCCAATGCTTTCAATCATGCGAACGATCATGCCGCCGCGGCTGGTTCCGGTGAGACCGCAGACAAAGGCGTTGTAGCCCTGCGCGGTCATGTCGACGCCCATGCGCAGGGCGCGGAGGGCGCGCTCCTGGCCGATTTCGCTCCCTATGTAGGGGGCTTCCGCTGAAGTCGCGTAAGGCACTTTCGCCGGGTCGCAGCGCCAGCGCAACTGCTCGGGAGAAAGCTCTTTGCATTGCGGAGTTTTTGGAGTCATCGCATTTCTCTGAAACCTGGCCAAGGGCCGGGGTTCGGTTTTGCGCCTGTGCATTATACGTGCGCCACCGATAAACGGAGACGAAAGTGTGGAAGCGTGTCACCTATAGCGAATGTGTATCGGGCAGCGGGCATGGGAACGCGAGAAGGCCAGCGATGGGTCAGTGTGAATTTGACTCCTCGTGTCACGATTCAGAAAGTTCAATACTGACACCTGCGGGAGTTCAACCGCTTTCCGCGCGGCGGCCGCTTTTGGTGTAGAGATCGAGAATACTGGCAGCGGTGGCCACGATGATGGGTCCGAGCACAATCCCCAGCAAACCGAAGACGGCCATGCCTCCGATGATGGCGATGAAGACGATGAGGCCGTTCATGCGCGCACGTCCGCTGATGAACCAAGGGCGCATGACGTTGTCGACGATGCCTGCGACGGCGGCGATGATAACGGCCAACAGAATGGCCTTGCCCCAGTGGCCGGTGACAATCTGATAGATCATGGCGGGAATCCAGACGATCAAATCGCCGACGGCGGGGACCAGGGAGAAAAAGGCCATGGTCACGCCCCAAAAAACAGGGGCGGTGATGCCGACAATACCGAAAGCCAAACCTCCCGCGAGGCCGTGAATCAAGGCGCCCGCGAGAGCCATGGTGACGCTGGCGAAAATCAGGTCACGGGAGTTGCCGACGATCTCCTCGCGTGATTCGCGATCAAAGGGCAGAACCTGACGGAGCCAGGACATCAGTTCGGCGCTGTCGATAAAGAAATAGAACATAGCAATGACGGTGACGACCAAGTCGAAAATGAAAATGGCGACATTGCGAAGGACCACGCCGATTTTGGAGGCGAGGAACCTCGCGGTGGCTTCGATGCCACGGTGCAAGAGCTGCGCGAGACCTTCGGGAGTTTGCCCGGGAACGTGCGCGGCGAGCCATTCCCACCAGCGGTCGAGGCGGCTGAGGCCGCCATTGTTGAGACCGCGCTGCACGGAGGCGGCCGCTTGCAGGCCTTGATGGACGAAAGCGATGCCGACGGCGATGGACGGGACAATGAGCAAAAACGTGACGAGAACGGTGCATGCGGCGGCGGCGCGCGTGCCTCCCCAGCGAAGTTCCAGGCGCTTATTGAGCGGATCAAAAACGACGGCGAGAACGGCGGCCCAGCACAGTGGCACCAAGAAAGGCTCAAAAACCAGATAAGTGAAATAGAGAAGCAGAGCGATGACGAGGTAGAAGAAGACCGCGCTCAGGCGCTGCTGCTGTATGGTCCGGTATGGCAAGGTGCGCTGTCTCCGAGAAGCGCTAGGGACTGAACAAACGAGCCTTCATGGATAGTTTTCTTTTGCGGCTTTGTCAACTGCGGGTTTGCGAGGCGCCCGGGAAAATCGGGGCTGTTACAAATTCGCTTGTTGTGCTTTAATCCCCGCCAAATCGGGCCCTGTGAAAAGAAGCGATCGAAAAAACTATGGAGGAACTCGCATGGGCGATAACAACAACGTCGGAGCGCTTCGCGTGGTGCTGGTGATCGTAGGGATTATCTTCATCTTTGGGATCTACCCCTTGAGCATTGTGTGGCCGGCGGGATGGATCTGGCACGCGGGTGGCCGCTCGATGTACCTGGAGATGATTCTGGGGGTGTACGCAACGCTTGGCGTTTTTCTGCTGCTGGCGGCGCGGCGCCCGTTGAAGAACTTGAGTCTGATCTGGTTCACGGTGTGGTCGAGCGTGGTGCATGGTGGAATCATGGCGGTGCAGGCGCTGCAGTTTCCGGAACATCACGGGCACTTGCTGGGCGACGTGCCGGCGCTGCTTTTGGTGGCGCTGGTGCTCGCGGTGCTAACGGTTCGCGCGAAAAAAGGGGCGCCGCAGGAAGCGTCCTAGCCCTTTGGAGTGCCGTGAGGTTAGGCGCTGAGGGATGTTATAATTAGGCTGATTCAGCGATGCCTGCGGAGCCCTGCAAACACGCGCGGACGATACTTGTCGCCAAGGACGAGCATGAGGAGTACCGCGAGTGCCTGGAGTGCGGCGAGATTTTCGATCCGTCGGATAGGGAGCCGGCGGCCGAAGAGGGCGCGAACTTCGGCGAATCGCTCTCCGACGCGTAGTTTCGAAATTCCCTCGCAGACTTCCCTTCAGCAATTCACTTTTCAGTTGGTCAGGGTGAAGACGCCTTCGAGTTCGATCTGCGCGGAAGAGCTGCCTATCAGGATGGAAAAATCTCCGGGATCGGCGGTCCAGCGGCTGTTCTTGACGTCGTAATAAGAGAACGAGCGACGATTGAGGGTGAGCGTAACGCCCTGCTGTTCGCCGGGGCGCAGAAAAACTTTGGTGAAGGCTTTCAGTTCCTTGACGGGGCGTGGAACGACCGCGTGCGAATCGCCGACGTACAATTCGGCCACTTCCGCGCCGGGACGAGAGCCTATGTTCTTCACGTCGAAAGAAACGGCAATGGAATCGGGGCTGGAGCTCCGGCGCGGAGAAATGCGCAGGTGGCTGTATTGAAAGCGCGTGTAGGAAAGGCCGAAGCCAAATGGGAAGAGGGGCTTGGTGGTGGAGCGATCGTAGTAGCGATAACCGAGAAAGATTCCTTCGGTGTAGGCCACGCGCTTGCCGGCTTGCTCATAGTAGCTGTGAAAAACGGGATTATCTTCCCAACGGCGCTCGAACGACGCGGGCAGCTTGCCTGATGGGCTGAAATCGCCGAAGAGAAGATCGGCGAGAGCGGCGCCGCCTTCCTGCCCCGGATACCAAGCGTGGAGAACGGCGGGCACGCGATCGAGCCAGCCGGTCATGTCGACATTTCCGCCGGCGGTGATTACGACGACGACATTCTTGTTCAGGCTGGCGACTTGGCGGATGAGGCTGTCCTGGCCGTCGGGAAGCGCGAAAGTGCGATCGGCGCCTTCACCTTCCGTGCGAGGATTGAAACCGACGCAGAGAATGACGGCGTCGGCGGTTGAAATCACGGATTTCGCCTGCGGGTCGAGAACGTTTTTGGGGGAGACCCGCGGGTGCAACACTTTCACGCCGGAGCCCAAATAGTTGGTCACGCCTTCGAGGAAGCTGATTTGGTGAAAAGGGTTGGTCTGGGAGCTTCCGCCGCCACCGATGACCGCGGGATAAGCGTCGGGGCCGAGCACGGCGATAGTTTTCAGTTTGGATTTGTCGAGCGGCAGAAGGTTCCCTTCGTTCTTGAGCAGCACCATGCCGTCGCGCGCCTCTTCGCGGGCGACTTGGGCGCTGCGAGGATCGTCGAGGGGAATGCTGGAATTTTTTTGGTCGCGGTCGAAGAAGCCGAACTGAATCGCTTGGCGAAGAATGCGGCGCACTTTGTCGTCGATGGTGGCAACGGTGACTTTGCCTTGCTGGATCGCGGGAAGAAGAGTGGCGCGCGTCATGTAGCGCGCGGAAGGCATTTCCAGGTCGAGACCCGCGTTTGCGGCGGCAATACCGTCATAAGTGGCATCCCAATCGGACATGAGAATGCCGTCGAAGCCCCATTCTTTTCTTAGAATGTCGATGTTCAGATGGGCGTTCTGGGTCATGTGCTGGCCATTGACGAGGTTGTAGGCGTCCATGACGGCGCCGACGTGGGCTTCGCGGACGGCGGCTTCAAACGCAGGGAGATAGATTTCGCGCAGGGTGCGTTCGTCAATAACAGCGTCGATGTTGTGGCGGTCATATTCCATGTTGTTGGCGACGAAATGCTTGACCGTGGCGATGACGCCCTGGCTTTGCATGCCTTCGACGACGGAGACGGCCATGCGCGAGGCGAGATAGGGATCTTCGCCGAAGTACTCGAAGTTGCGGCCGTTCGTCGGGGAGCGGTAGATGTTCAAGCCGGGAGCGAGGACGATGTTGACGCCGCGCGCGCGTGCGTCGCGTCCCATGGAGACACCGACGCGCCGGGCGAGATTGGCGTCCCAGGACGCGGCGAGAGCGATGCCGGCGGCGTAAGCGGCGGTGGGACCGTAATCATGCACGCCGAGAGGGCCGTCGGACATTCTCAGAGACGGAATGCCGAGGCGCGGAATCGGGCGCGTGAAAAAGCTGTGCGTTCCGCCGATCAGCGTGATCTTTTCCTGAAGGGTCATCTGACTGAGCAGCGCGTCGACACGTTTGTCGACGTTCGCGGCCGGCGATGTTTGCGGGCGGGCCAGCGCAAACGGAACCGACAGCACGAGCACCAAAAGCGAAAAGGTTCTGCGGGCTCTCAACATTGGCTTGCGATTCTCATTCGCGCTCGGCCTGGGACCAAAAATCCTGGGACGTGAGCACGGGAACAATCTCGAAGTCGATCAAATCGTCCCAACGGCTGACCCAGGGAGACAGCGATTGCGCACTGGGCGCCTCCATAACCTGAAAGCAGCGGGAGGCGGTGGAGTCGACCCAGCTGGCGCGGTAGGTGACGCCTTCGGGGAGCATGCGGCCCTGGCGCCTGAAGCGTTCGCCGACGGATTTGGCGTCGCCATTCTTGAAACGTTCAATCACCATAAAAAGCATACGCGGAAGTGTACCCGAGGCGCGCCGGGTTGCGCCGCAATAAACCGAGGATGAAGCGGCAAAACCTTGACATTTGCGGCTAACGGAATTAACTTGGCATAGTCTAACTATGCATCGGTCGTCTATGCGAGGAGGGTTCATGCATCGCGATGAAATTCCACCCGGGACGCTGTACCTGCTGATCCTGAAAACTCTGGCGCGCCGCGGCGAGCTGCACGGGTACGAAATTGCGAAAACGATTCAACAGAATTCCGAAGACGTGCTGCAGGTGGAAGAAGGCTCGCTGTATCCGGCGCTGCAGCGGATGCTGGTGAAAGGCTGGGTGAATGCGTACTGGGGCACAACGGCGGAAAACCGGCGGGCACGGTATTACCGGCTGACGGCCGCAGGGCGCAAGCAACTGCAGATCGAGCAGTCGCAGTTCGAGCGCGTGGTGAGCGCCATCACGCGGGTGATTCAGACGGCGTGAAGGCAGTGACGAGTGATAAGCGGCTATGGGCGAGAGAAAAACAAAAGCAGCAGGCGGCTTCGCTCGCAGTTGAGAGTTGAGGATCGAGACAATGAATTGGCTTCGTGAATTGGGGCGGCGACTGGCGATGCTGGTGCGGCGGCCGAAGTTCGACCGCGAGATGGACGAAGAAATGCAGCTGCATCTGAAGCTGCGCGAAAAAGAACACGCGGCCAACGGATTCTCGAGCGAGGACGCGCATATGACGGCGCGAAAGAACTTCGGCAACGCGCTGGCGCTGCGGGAAGCGAGCCGCGATTCCTGGGGTTGGGCCTGGCTAGAACATGGGATGCAGGACATGCGATTCGCTTTGCGGATGCTGCGCAAGTCCCCGGGCTTTACGGCCGTCGCGGTGCTTGCGCTGGCTCTCGGCATCGGTGCGAACACGGCGATTTTCAGCATCGTGGATGCGGTGCT
>JASHQB010000213.1 GCA_030037775.1 Candidatus Acidiferrales bacterium | reverse complement strand
ATGGGTTCTCCGCTAATGCGCGCGTGCGAATTGGAACGAGTGGGGTATTTTGCTACAGGGCGGGTGGAGTAGGAAAGTGGTCAGTGGTCAGTGGTCAGTGGTCAGTGGTCAGTTGCCGAGGGCGGCGAGGGCGCGGCGGACGATTTCGTACATGGCTTCGGCGATGGTGAATTGATCGGCACCAACGGTAAGGACATTGGTGAGGAGTTTCGGCGCCCAGCGCTGATTGGCCGCGAGCATCATGCGGGCGTGCTTTTCGAGGGCGAGAAGCTCTTGTTTTCCGGCGCCGGCGGGAATCTCGGGCGAAGGCAATTCGAGCTGGCGGGTGAGATTTTCGATTTTGCCTCCACCCCACAATTGGGCGCCGAGAGCGTGGAGGCGCTGGAAGTGAGCGAAGTTTTCGCGGCGCCATTCGGGCCAGTCATTGATGAATTCGAAGCGGTCGTTCATGGGTGGCTCCTGGTGCGCGTAATCTTACCACGGGCAGCGCCGCTTCGCGCGTGATTGACAGGGGCGAGTGTGGGACGTAACCTCGAATCGTACTGGCGTGAGAGGCAAAGCATGCTGGCCAGAAGGGCGCCGCTACAACCTGACGTTCAACAAAGCGGTGCTGGGTCAGTTTGAATTTTGACTTATTGTGTCACGATCAAGAAAATTCAAACTGACCACCATCAACAAGCGTTCAGCGGGATTATCATTACGATATGGACCTGTTCGAAGAAATTGTGCGGATGAGGCGCGCGGGGCAGCGCGGGGCGCTGGCCACGATTGTGCATACGAACGGGTCGATTCCGAGCTATGAGAGTTCGCGGATGCTGGTACGCGACGACGGGTCGATTGCTGGGACCGTGGGCGGCGGATGCGTGGAAGCGGAAGTGTGGGCAGCGGCGAAAGAAGTGATTCGCGAAGAAATGCCGCGGAAGATGACGTTTAGTTTGAATAATGAAGCGGCGTACGACGCGGGGTTGATTTGCGGCGGGACGCTGGAGATTTTTGTCGAGCCAATTTTGCCGCAGCCGCGATTGTATTTGTTCGGCGGCGGGCACGTGTCGACGGCGCTCGGGCGAGTGGCGCATCTGGCGGGGTTTTCGATCAGTGTGATTGACGACCGCGCGAGCTTCGCGAACGCGGAACGATTTCCGATGGCGGACCAGATTGTGACGAGCTACGAACAGGCATTCGAAAAAGTGAAGCCGAACGCGTCGAGTT
Source organism: Candidatus Acidiferrales bacterium (assembly GCA_030037775.1). GTDB lineage: Bacteria > Acidobacteriota > Terriglobia > Acidiferrales > UBA7541 > DAHUXN01. Next base: position 1,504 of record JASHQB010000213.1, on the reverse strand, counting down.
ATCTGGTGATCGTGACGCGCGGACACAAAGACGATATGCGCGTGCTGGAGTGGGCCGTGGCCACGGACGCGCGTTACATTGGAATGATTGGCAGCAAGCGCAAAGTGATTTCGGTATATAAGGCGCTGGAGAAGCAAGGCGTGCCGACGGAGAAATTCGCGCGCGTGCACGCGCCGGTAGGGCTGGAGATTGGCGCGCTGACTCCGGAAGAGATTGCGGTGAGCGTGACGGCGGAATTGATTGCGATACGGAGAAACATGGAGCCGGGCGTGAAACATAAAATGGTGCGTTTGGATGAAGTGCCCACGCTGAAGCACGAATGATGACGCACGAGCGATGATTGCCGTAGTCATTCTCTCCGCTGGGGAATCCCGCCGCATGGGCCGGCCCAAAGCGCTCGTTCCCCTCCCGAACATTCTCAACGAGAAGGAGGCCGGGCTGACGCCGGCCCCTACTGCGCAGAAGACTTTCCTCGAACATTTGATCGAAGTGACGCGGCATCCGCGTACGGGGGCCTTGCGCGTGGTGGTGGGCGCGCACGCTGCGGAGATTCGCGCGCGAGTGAAGCTCGATGAGGGTGCGCTTGTGTTCAATCCGGAATGGCAGCGCGGGCAGCTTTCGTCGTTGCAGGCGGCGATACGAAGTTTGCCGAAGGACGCAACGGAGGGGATGCTGGTGTGCCTGGTGGATCATCCGCTGATTTCGGCCGACGTGGTGAGGCGCGTGATCGGCGCGTTTGATAAAGCGAAAAACAAAATCGTGATTCCCGCGTTTCGCGGCCGACGCGGACATCCGGTGATTTTTCCGAGCGCGATGTATGCGGAGTTGCTGAGCGCGCCGGAAAATGTGGGCGCGCGGGCGGTGGTGAGGGCGCATGAGCGTGAGGTGGTCGAAGTTCCCGTGGAAGAAGAAGGCGTGGTGCTGAATTTGAACGACCCCGAATCGCTTGCGCGGATTGCGAATCTAAGCTGACGATTGTGTTTCGTTTCTCTCGGCAGAAAAGATGCTGCCCCTGCTTTCGGCAGGCAGGCTCGGGGTCCCGGCGCAAGGAGGAGGACTGAATGCCGCGCATGAGCGGAGTCGAACCGGAGAGAGCACCATGGCACGTACGTCTGATTTACTGGTTCGTGAAACGGAAGCGCGGCCATGTTTCGGAAACGATGAAAATCCTTGCTTATGACCCGAGGCTGTTGAGGCGTTTCGTGCGGATGAACCTGTTCTCGGAAGCGAAGGGCGAGTTGGCGCCGAGGCTGCGACGGCTGGCGATGCTGAAGACGGCGATGCTGGTGGGGTGCCCATTTTGAATCGACATTCATTCTGCCGTCGGCAGAAAAAACGAGGGACTTACGGAAGAGCAGCTGATGGACATGGCGCAGTTTGAGTCGAGCACGCATTTCACGGAGACGGAGAAGAATGTGCTGCGCTTGACGGTGGCGCTCGGCCGGACGCCGGCGGATGTTTCGGAGGAACTGTTCGCGGCGCTGCGGCGGGAGTTTTCGGAGCG
>JASHQB010000212.1 GCA_030037775.1 Candidatus Acidiferrales bacterium | reverse complement strand
GGTTCCGTGAAAACTACAAGGTATTCCATTCACTTGCGGCTGCCAAAAGGGTTCAAAGATGGCTTGTGGAACACCGTCAGATTGACGAGTTCCATCCTCATGGCACCATTTCTGTGTCTCTTTCTCAAGTATCGCAGGACCCACCGTGGGCACCGATCAGCTAGCTTACACTCTGGCGCCGAGTAAGAGCGAGTAAGGTGAGTAAGCTAGCTTGTTCCTGGTGCATGCTTGATTTGTCCTGTCGTTTGGAAAAAAATCAGATTCATTTCAAAGAAGAATCTGATTCCCGATGAAATACAGGACGGAGCGGTGAAGGAGGAACTCGCAGGAGAAAGCTTCCAAGAGGACTGCAATCAGTTAATTTTTCCCTTGGTTCTCATCCGGAGGACGGTGCAGCCGCTTATCTATGTAATGGATTAGAACGGCCGCGGCGACGAATAGCAGAATCCACCCTGCGGGTCGTATTTCCCAGCCGACGTTTTCCATGTCTACGCCTCCTCGCGGATTCCAAGCAACTGGGCTTGAGTCGCGTTAAAGATCAGTTTCCAGCACCGGGGACAATAGACCCCCGCATGACGAACCACGAAGAAGAGGTCGCGCTCTTTGAGGATCCTCGCTTTCGGCCATCGCGTTCGGTATCCACAACTGGGGCAGGTCAAGTAACCGGCCTTCCCTTGACATACGGGACAGGCAGGGTCTGCGCATCCGGCGACTTCGAAATACTGCAGGCGATTCTGCCCTTTCTCTGTGAGCACATAACTGGCGCCCATCCGTTCCAGCAGACCCTGCCTCTTGAGATACGACAGATAGGACCGCGCGGTCCCCGGCGAGTAACCAAAATGCCGTACGACGTCGCGGGAATGTATGGCTTGACGCTTTCGCCCGAGAAGCAAGGTCTTATGCTTGTTGGTTTTCATTTCTCGACCGGCTCCAAGGGCAAGGGTTCTGCCTTAGATTTCACAGGAAATTGATGCTGTGCGATTTGAAGGGCTCCCCGAAGCAGCAGCGCACCGAGACGCTCGCTGCGCTCCTCGCTCTCCTTGGCCGGGAGGGGAATGAACTGCACTTCGACCGTGAGTTGGTTTGCTTTAGCCATGCGTTGCCCACGAGGCAATGCATTAAGGATAGCATCCCTGTTGCCCATACGTCAACATTGACGGGCGGGCAACGAAGGAGTAAGGTAGCCCTATGCTACGCCGACCGAAACATCCGGCTCCGGAAGGCTTCCTGCAGCTGTTGCGGGAAGGGATGGAGAAACGGAAGATATCGCTCAATCAGCTCGCGGAACGGGCTGGAATCTCCCCGGCCTTCTTGAGCCGGATCCTGAATAAACAGCGCGGCTTGCCATCGAATAAAGCGATTCTAAGCCTCGCCCGAGTTCTCGACCTGCAACCGGCGGAACGGCTACTCATCGAAGCCGGGAGGATGCCCGAGGATCTGAAGCCGATGCTGAGCCAGCCACACATGCCGGAGTTGTTGCGAGCGGCTGGAAAACTGAGCGAGAATGAACGCCAACAGTTATTGAATACGATGCAGGGTCTGGCGCTTCGGCAGCACAATAGGAAACAGGCATGAACTGCAACCGAGAAAACTCCAGCGTGGTCATTCTCTTGCAATCTCTGGCGAAAATTTGGGTGCCCGCAATGAAAGCGCTCGAACTCAAGCAAAATCTTGGCACGTGCTCATTGGCGGAGTCCCAGGGTGCGGCGGAACGGGCAGGTTGTGCGGTGTGCTATGCCGACCTTCCCGCGAAAGTCAGTGGCGTCGCGGCGATGATCGACGACCGGCGTTACATTGTGCTCAACCGAAACAAGCCGCTGCAAAACCTGAAATATACGTTGCCGCATGAATTGGCCCATCACGTCTTACATTTGAACGCCGCACGAAGTGATGATGAACGTGGATTCCCGGCTAAGGGTATGGAGGAGCTGGAAGCCCATTTATTCGCGGCTGCCTGGGTGCTGGCAACGACGAACCATAAGGAGCGGGAAGAAGTGTTGCAGCATAACCCAGAAGCAGGTTTCATTCTCATGTCATGGGTGATGGTGAGCCTGGGCGGGATCGGAATCGCACTGGTCGGTTACATATGCCAGAAGCTTTTTGGCGCTCGACCGTCGAACTCGGAAATCGGAAAATGAGTACAAATCCCACTGTCTGCGGCCTTTACACCCGCGTTTCCAGTCGAAATCAGGCAGACACTGACTATAGCTCGCTCGAAACCCAGCGGGAAAGGCTCGAAGCGTATTGCCGAAGTCAAGAAAACTACACCATATATCGCGTCTATGAGGATGGCGGTTACTCTGCCGATTCCCTGGACCGTCCGGCATTGAAAGCAATGCTGCGCGATATGCGCGAAGGAAAACTGAATTGCGTCCTTGCTTACAAAATTGATCGTCTAACCCGCTCGGTCAAGGATTTCCATCAATTGATGGACCTGTTTGACCGCTGTGGCGTCAAATTCGTATCCGTCACGCAAAGTCTCGATACCCAAAATCCTATGGGCCGCTTATTGCGCAACGTTCTTCTCGATTTTGCGCAGTTTGAACGGGAGATGACGGCGGATCGCACGCGAGACAAGATGTTTCAGCGCGCCCAAAAGGGGCTGTGGAACGGCGGGAACGTTCCGTACGGCTACCTGGCAGAAAATAAGCGCCTCATCGCGCATCAGGAACAGGCCCCTCGCCTTCGATTCATGTTTCAACGGTTTGCCGAGGTGCCGTCCCTGTCACGGTTGCGGGAAGAGTTGCATCGACGCGGCTGGTACACGCGTTCAAATAAGCCCTGGAGCAAGACGGCCATTGACCAAATTCTGCGCAACCCGGTTTATTGCGGTCTGATCCGTTTCAACGAGGAGCTATTTAAGGGTGAACACGAAGCCCTGATTGACGAAAGCTTATTTAATAAGGTCCAGTCAGTACGGCGAGATCGCAGCCACGGCTCAACGAACCTGACCCGCGTGTTCCTTCTTAGGGGGCTGATCCGCTGTTCCGAATGCGGTTCCTCCATGACGCCGCACTATACGCAGAAAAGACACAAAGATGGCACGGTCTACCGCGTTCCCTATTATCGTTGCTCCAAAACGATGCACTTCGATAATTCCGTCTGCTCCATCAAACACATTAACGCGGATCGTGTGGAGGGACTGGTTATCGATAAGCTTTCCGAGCTGAGTCAGAATGAAGCTTATTTGAAAATGACCGTGGAGGAATTAAATAGTGATCTTCAGCGGAAAACCGAACCCTTGGAGAAGCAAGTCCAGCAAATCAAAAAGAGATTAAACGAAATCGAGCAGGAGGTTAGCTGTTACGTCAAAGCTTTGGGGCAAGGAAAACTTTCGATTGAGCGGCTGGAAGAGGAAATCGAAGCGTTAAACGCAAATAAGCGACTTTTGCAGGATGAGCGTCACACCGTCGAACAAAAAATCAACGAGGCCGCTGCTCGGGATTATAACGCCGAAATTTTGCAGCGAACTTTGCAGGATTTTCGCGCGTCATTTGCGGGGTTAAATCCAACAGAGCAATCGGAGACCCTGCAATGCGTCCTCAAAAACGTGGTCGTCCATCCCCAGAAGCTGGCCCTGGAGGTATTCGAACTGGAGGAGTTCCTCCCCAGTTCGCGAAATCGTAAAGAATGGCTCCCCGGGCTAGATTCGAACTAGCAACCCTTCGGTTAACAGCCGAATGCTCTACCATTGAGCTACCGGGGAACAGGGGGTACTCTTCGGCGTTCGAACGGCAAATTAGTTTAGTCGACCTGCAGCTATGGCGTCAACGCGCCTCGAAGGACTCGGGAGCAGCGTCATTGGAGACGCTGAGTCTTGGCGTCGAAGCCAACCAGGGAATCGAAGATTGCCAGCACATGCCGCCGGTATTCGGCGATTCGTTCGAAGGTAATCCGTTGTTCGGGTTGGCGCAAGCTTTCGCGATCCCATTTTGCCAGTACCGTGGCAGGAACCTCGATATCGCGGCGCAACTCTTCGGCTGAGTGCCCGCGGAGAAACAAACCGTAAAAAAACGCGGCTTCCCGCTGAGGGAACTCAAGCTCACGAAGCGGGTCGTCAATGGTACCCGCTAGTGCCGCCGGATTTAGCTGTGTCGCCATGGGACAAAACGGCAGTTTACCGATTTCGCGTCCGGCGTCAAGAGCACATGCCCTATCTCCACCGCGTAAGGGGAACGGAGGTCAGTAACGCGCCCGACTGGCGCGAAGAAACATCTGCAGCGCGGTCACGTTCGCTTGATCGCTGCCCACGCGCAAGGCATCAACCGGCAGACCCAATACTTCAGCCTGCTCCAGGCTCAGCCCAGCATCATCCAGTTCAGCGAGACTGTACCCTTCGGCGGGAACCAAGCGATTGCGCGCAGAACGGTCTACGGGCCTCGGCGGGTGCACGGCTGTGCCGCGCTTACGTACGCGGTTAAAGAACTCGTCCCAGTCGCGACGGATCCACATGGCCCCCCCTTCCCCGTGTTCCAACAGCTTAGATGCGCAGATTATTCAAATCGTCGCACTGCAAGCCAAAGTGCCTCACGTGCCGTGGATTGTAACCCCCGCTGTCAAGAAAAGTCGTACTTCCCGCCGCGCGCGTATCGATAAGGTTACGAATAAATCGGACACAGCGGATTTGATCAGCGAGCGTTCGGCATCGAGACGCATGCAGCCGCCTAACCCTGGTATAATCTATAGAATGCACGGTGCGAGATTTCACGGATGAGCCAGCTTGCCATTGTCGTCCATTATCACGAGCTCTGGTTGAAGGGCGGGAACCGGCGCTTTTTCATATCCAAACTGGTGTCGAATCTGCGGTCCGGCTTGGAGGGCATTCCTGTCGAAAAGATCGAGCAGCCCAACGACCGTGTGATCATTCGATTGAAGGAGGCGGCGTCACTCGAAGAGGCCCTGCGGCGGGTCGAGCGAACTTCCGGTATCGCCTACTACGCCGTGGCACGTCCCGTAGAGCGCGAGATCAACGCGCTCTGCGACGCGGCTTGGCAGGAAATCGAGCCCTGCGCCTTCGCAACGTTTGCCGTTCGCGCCAAGCGCAGCGACAAGTCCTTTCCGCACAGCAGCTCTGAAACTGAAAAACTCGTCGGCAAGCATTTGCTCGATTCGCTCAACGCCGCAGGCCGCAGCGCCCGGGTGAAGTTGAATGATCCCGACGTGACTTGTCACATCGAAATTACCTCTGGCCCTGCGCTGGTCTACGCTCACAAAGTGCCAGGAGCCGGAGGCCTGCCCGCAAACACCGCCGGAAAAATGACGTGCTTGCTCTCCGGCGGCTTCGATTCGGCGGTCGCCGCGTACCACATGATGAAGCGCGGCGCGCACCTTTCCTTCGTCCATTTTTACGGCAGCGGCGCGCGTCCGGGAGAATCCTCCATCCATGTCGCCCGCGGACTGGTGCGTCAATTGGTGCCCTGGCAATTCACGGCGAAGCTCTACCGTGTTCCTTTCGAGGAGATCCAACGGGAGATTGTCCGTTATGCGCCGGAGCCATGCCGCGTCCTCCTTTATCGCCGAATGATGCTGCGAATCGCGGAAGCTTTTGCGCGACGCAATCGCGCGCTGGCCCTGGTTACGGGCGATAGCCTCGGCCAGGTGGCTTCTCAGACCCTGCGCAACATGGTTTCTGTGGAAGCGGCCGCTAAGATGCCTGTATTTCGTCCGCTTGCCGGAACCGATAAGCTGGAGATCATCGAAGCCGCGCGAAAGATCGGCACGCACGATATTTCTGCTGAGCCTTTTCACGATTGCTGCCCTGTCTTCTTGCCCCGCAGCCCGTCTTTGCACGCAAACGCTGCCGATCTGGAAGCTGCCGAAAGCGGCCTGGATGTCGCGGGTCTTGTCCGCCAAGGAGTCGAAGGCGCAACTCTCGAAACGTATCGCTACGTCGCTGGCCAGGTCGAAATGAGCGAGTCGCCACGGAAGTTCAAGCAGAACGCGGCCATCGCGTAGAACGTCGCCACGTTGTCCCCCGGCCCTTGTTCCTAGATTCGATTAGCTGCGATAGCTGGCGTTGATGCGCACGTAGTCGCCGGTGAAGTCGCAAGTCCAGATGCGCGCTGAACCTCTCCCTCCGTGCAGGTTGACGGCGATGGGAACTTCCTTGGCGAGAAGTTTGCGATGGGCGGTCTTTTCATCGAAGGGGACCGGACGCCCCGAGCGGCACATCGTCACGCCGGCCATGCGAATCTCGGCACGGTCCGGATCGAACCGCACTCCTGCGCGTCCCGCGGCAGCCAAGATTCTGCCCCAGTTGGGATCTCCGCCGGCTAGGGCTGTTTTCACCAACGGCGAATTTGCGATGGTTCGAGCAATCGCATCTGCGCCTCGGTCGGAAGCCGCGCCCCGCACTTCGATTTCGACCACGCGGTGCGCGCCTTCGCCATCCGCAACAATTTGCAGCGCTAGCGAGCGGCAAACCGAACCCAGCGCTGCGAGGAATTTGCGGTAGTCAGCGCCGGCTGGTCGGATGTTTCTCGTGCCGGAAGCGCCATTCGCCAAAACTGCGAGCGTGTCGTTCGTCGATGTGTCGCCATCGACGGTGATGGCGTTGAAGCTTCCTGCCACGGCCTCGCGCAGAGCGCGGCGAAGCGCTGGTGGCGAAACCGCCGCGTCGGTCACAATGAAGGACAGCATCGTCGCCATCTGCGGATGAATCATTCCCGCGCCCTTGGCGCAGCCGAGCAAGTGCACGCGCTTCCCGTCGACAAAGCAACTTGCCGCGGCCCATTTGGGACGCGTATCCGTGGTCATGATCGCCCGCGTAAATTGTTCGAATGAGCGGGATGCTGCGGCAACTTCGGCTGCCAGCTTCGGAATCGCGCGCAGAATGCGTTCAACCCTAAGCGGCAGGCCAATCACCCCGGTGGAGCAAACGAGAATCTGCTCGGTCCGGCAATTCATCGCACGCGCAAGGGCTGCTGCCGTTTGGTTCGATGCCACAAGGCCTGCGGCGCCTGTCACACAATTGGCGTTTCCGGAGTTCACGATGATGGCGCGCATCTTGCCCGCAGAGCGGAGGAGATGCTGTTGGGAAATGACGATCGGCGCCGCCTTGACGAGGTTAGTGGTAAACACGCAAGCGGCGCTGGCCGGAGTTTCGCTTACGATCAAGCCCAAATCGAGGCCATGTTTTTTCAATCCGCAGGCTCTGCATGCGAAGCGGAAGCCCTTGGGCAATACCGCGGCGGCAAGCGACGGCCCCATCACGCGAGAGAGGGGCTCGCCACGCCGTCCAAAATCGGCAGCATAACTTCTTCGGGCAGTACTGTAGCAATGACTGCGATCAGTTTGCAGCTCTTGGCCTTCGGGCAAGTGCGGCAATCACGCTCGATCTTTTCCGGCAGCGCGCGGCGCGAAGACGCGGCAAAGCCGTGGTGTACGAAAAACTCCGGCGCATGCGTCACCGCGAACACACGCGCGATTTTCTTGAGCCGCGCCTCCTCCAGCGCGAATTCGACCAGCCGCCCGCCTAAGCCGCGACCACGAATTTCCGGGCTCACCGCAAGCGAGCGGATTTCCGCCAGATCCGAGCCATAATTTTCAAGCGACACACAGCCGGCGATCTTGGATTTTTCTTCCAGCACAAGAAATGTGGAAAGGTGCTCGCGCACATTCTCCTCTGTACGTGGGAGCAAAACTCCTTCAGCGGCGTAATCGGCGATCAGCGCATGAATGGCGGCGGCGTCGCGCAGGCGTGCTTTCCGGGTCCTCAATTTCTCTTCTCCGCGGACGCAAGGCGCTCTTTCGCCGCGTCCAGCGCCTTGCGTACGGCCGTTGGAGCTGTGCCGCCCAGCGAATTGCGGCGCGCAAGCGAAGCCTCGACCGTCAGTGCTTTCGAAAAGTCCGCTTCGAATGACGGAGAATAAGCCTTCAGTTTCGGCAGCGGCCATTCAGCGAAGCCTTGTTTTTGTTCCTCGCTGTCACGGACCAGTCTTCCGACGATTTCGTGGGCCTGCCGAAATGGAACGCCTTTCCCAACCAGATAATCAGCCGCTTCCGTGGCCACCAAGCCCTGCGCTTGAACGCTGCTGCGCAATCTGCCCTCGTCGAATTTCGTTGCCGCTATCGCGCCCGCCGCGATTCCGGTCATTGCGAGGGTCTGGTCGTGCGCGTCGAACAGCGGCTCCTTGTCCTCCTGCAAATCCCGCTGGTAACTTGAAGGCAAGCCTTTCATCGTAACCACGAGCGCCAGCAGCGCCCCCGCAACGCGTCCGCATTTCCCTCGAATCAGCTCCCACGCGTCAGGATTCTTCTTTTGTGGCATTAGACTGCTGCCGGTCGAATACTCATCGGGCAAAATCACGAATCCGAAACCGGGCGAGGCAAAAAGGATCATGTCCTCGGCCAGACGCGAGAGATGGCTCGCAAGTACAGTCAACGCGAACAGATAGTCCAGCGCAAAATCGCGTCGGCTTACCGAATCGAGGCTGTTGCGCGTCACTCGTGCGAACCCCAAATCCTTCGCCAAAGCTTGCCGGTCGACGGGAAAAGCGCATCCCGCCAGCGCCGCCGTGCCGAGCGGACACGCGTCGGACGTGTTCCTGGCAAACTCGATGCGGTCGAGGTCGTGAAAGAAGGCTTCCGCGTGCGCCAGCAGGAAGTGTGAAAGCAAAATGGG
>JASHQB010000211.1 GCA_030037775.1 Candidatus Acidiferrales bacterium | reverse complement strand
GCAACCTTACTGCAGCGGGGTCAGCGCTTCGCAAACGGCTTCCGTCGTCGCTAGCGTCGCGCCTGTCGGGTCGTCATACAGCACGCCCGTCTCATCCGAGCAGAACGAACGGTTGCCCGTGGTGCCCTGGGTAATCGCCTGGGCCGCAATCACGAATCCTGCGGATCCAGCCGTGCACCCTGTGGGTACCGGGTTGGTCGGGTTGCCCGTGGCCGTATAGGTGAACTGATACCCGCTCTTTTGCGGAGTGCCCGAAGCCGGGTTCACGCCAGAGAGAAGCGGATCCAGCAAACCAGCAGCCTTGCAGCTCACCGCGCCACCGCCGGCCGGGGGTCCCAAAGTCGCCAGCGTGGGTTCGAACTGGTTCCCATACGTCGAGTTATAGGTGATCGAAGCAGTAACCACGGTACGGATCGAGCCCACTGCCGAGGCCTCATTGGCGGCCATCTTCGAGCGCAGCAGGTTCGGAATCGCAATCGCGGCGATAATCAGGATGATTGCCACCACGATCAACAACTCAATCAACGAAAAGCCCTTTTGGTTCTTTCTCATTTTTCCTCTCCCGAAAGTCCTTGAATCCTTCCAAGGGGTGATTCCTGGATTCCTTGGCGGCATGCTGTAACAGGCACATCGTATGCCAATCGCCCCTCGCGACATCGCCTGCCGTGTCTCCGCTTGTATCTACATGATAATAATAGCTATATCTGTTGGCCTCTGTCTCCAATCCCATTTCTGACCAACGTTTCCCGAATTGGGATTCTCAGGAAGTGACGGGAAATGTCACGCTTTCTCGCCGCAACTTGTCCCCCACTCCTGGCCTAACTCCCCTATTTCCTTTGATCTGGCCGCCCCTGCGTCCCCGGCCCTTTCTGTCGTCCCGCGTAAACCTCGTTCTCTCTTGCTTGCCTTCCTTGTCCTGCTGCAAACGATATAAGGGAGGGGTGGAACCCCTCCCTCCCCTGTCCTGGTTTCGGTTCTGGCAACCTTACTGCAGCGGGGTCAGCGCTTCGCAAACGGCCTCCGTCGTCGCTAGCGTCGCGCCTGTCGGGTCGTCATACAGCACGCCCGTCTCATCCGAGCAGAACGAACGGTTGCCCGTGGTGCCCTGGGTAATCGCCTTCGCCGCAATCACGAATCCTGCGGATCCAGCCGTGCACCCTGTGGGTACCGGGTTGGTCGGGTTGCCCGTGGCCGTGTAGGTGAACTGATACCCGCTCTTTTGCGGAGTGCCCGAAGCCGGGTTCACGCCAGAGAGAAGCGGGTCCAGCAAACCAGCAGCCTTGCAGCTCACCGCGCCACCGCCGGCCGGGGGTCCCAAAGTCGCCAACGTGGGCTGAAATTGGTTCCCATACGTCGAGTTATAGGTGATCGAAGCGGTAACAATCGTACGAATGGAGCCCACTGCCGAGGCCTCATTGGCGGCCATCTTCGAACGCAGCAGGTTCGGAATCGCAATCGCGGCGATAATCAGGATGATTGCCACCACGATCAACAACTCAATCAACGAAAAGCCCTTCTGGTTCTTTCTCATGTGTTCTCCTTCAACGTCGCCCCTGAGACTTTACAACCTGGGACTGCAGAAAGTGAAGCACCCGGGGCGAGGGGGGAGCTCGCCCCGGGCTTCCCTGTGGGTTGGCTGCTTGGGGAACCCGTTAGGACCCCGGAGCCTGAAACTCGGCGTTGGGGGCCCCGTGAAATTTGTTGCGAATAGCGCGCCCTGCAATTCAGTGTGGCGGGCGGGGCCAGAGTCCCCGCCCGTCCAAGCCGCGCTAGTTCGAGCGCGCCGGGCCTGCCAAGCGAAAGCGCAGACGCCCGAGCACTACATTGATCGGATTGCTCCGATGCAGAAAGCTGAGCACCGGTTGCCGCCGCACTCCGATCCTTTCCAAAGCCCGCCGAATACGAAAATCGCGTCCTGCCGACACCATGCCTTTTTCCAGAACATCGATCGCGTCGGAAGTTCTACCGGCCTGGTGGTAGACTTCGGCCAAGTTGAGGTAGAGCTGCGCGTGGTTGCATTTCAGGTTGAGGGCTTCCTGGCAAAGCGTTTCGGCGTCGGCATAACGCTTATCGGCCATAGCCGCCAAGAGACCAGTGTAGGAGAGATAGAACGGATTTTTTGGTGCCGCGCCCAGCGCCCGCCGCGCATGGCCGAGAGCGTCCTCCGGATGCCCATCGCGCATGTGTTTCAGACATTCCTTGAATTCGAGCATTCCCGCATCCACCGGCGAAGGCCCCGCCATCCCTGCAAGTGCATAGGACATTGTCGACATTCCCGCATCCTTTCTCGCCCGCGCTACCCTGCGAGTCCTGCCAAAGTTCGCTTGCGACTTTCGTGCTGCTTCAGTGTTGCCTGATGCTGACTGATTGGTGACAAGCCTAGTCCCGGCGGGCAACGGTGACTACTGGGCATCCGTACAGTTTTGGTGCAATGCGGCGCGCGTCTGATGGGTTTGCCCAAGGGGACAGGCGAAAAAGTGTCAGCGCGCACGGAGGCGGAGTTTCCTGCTGGATTTGCGAGGGTTTAGGGGCGTTTTTGCAGCAAGCGCAGAGGCAAAATTCGGCTACGGAATTTGGCGCGTGAAAAAACGGAAGGACAGGAGAGGCACGGTGGGGCGGCAGATCTGTAGGCGAGACGAATGCACACGTTGACAGGCCTGCGTGGGAGGGGTATATCGAGCGGATGACCTCCAACAAATTGTTCTTTGTCACCAAGCCTTCATCGGGCAGTCGTACTTCTTTCGCTTTTGGCACAGGGGTCGTCACACTGATCGTTCTCTGCTTGCCGATTTGGATTGCCGCTGCGGCGGGCGGCCCGCGGCCGCTGCAGATTTACTTCGTGGATGTGGAGGGCGGGCAATCGACCTTGTTTGTCGCGCCGGGAGGACAGTCGCTGCTCATCGACACGGGATGGGCTGGAAACAACAGTCGCGACGCTGGCCGCATTGTGGCGGCGGCAAAATCGGCGGGGATCAGCAGGATTGACTATGTTTTGCTGACCCACTACCACGCCGACCATTCCGGCGGCGTGCCGGAACTCGCGGCCAAAATCCCGATCGGCGCGTTCATCGACCACGGGCCGAACCGCGAACAAAGTACGGCTACGGAGCAGGTTTTCGAGGACTACGAGAAAGTGCTGGCGGACAAAGGCATTCAGCGGATCACGGCAAAGCCCGGCGACGTGCTTCCGATCACCGGCTTCCATGCGGTGGTGGTGAGCGCGGACGGGGTGGTGCTGGACGGTCCGCTTGCCGGGGCGGGGGCGACAAATCCTGCGTGCAATACTCCGGAGAAATTGCCTGCCGACCCGTCCGAGAATCAGCGCTCGCTGGGAACAGTGATCACTTACAAGAAGCTGCGAATTCTGGACCTTGGAGACCTTACCTGGGACAAGGAAATGAAACTGATGTGCCCGGTGAACAAAATTGGCCGAGTGGACATATTTGTGGTGTCGCATCACGGCTCGGCAACGAGCGACAGTGACGCGCTGGTGGACGCAATTTCCGCGCGCGTGGCGATCATGGACAACGGCGCTATCAAGGGCGCCTATCCGGATACGTGGTTGCGCGTACGGAACGCGCCGGGACTGGAAGACTTGTGGCAGCTTCACACCGCCGAACAGCAGGCTGGTGATCCGCAAGTCCACAACGTACCGGACCAATTCATCGCCAATCTCTCTGGGCCGGATACGGGGAACTACATCAAAGTGCTGGCGTGGAGCGACGGGCATTTCGACGTGGTCAATTCGCGAACAGGCACGACGAAACAATACCCGGTTCGCTGACGGACTTCGTTTAACGCTGGGATCGCTTTGCGGCCAGGGACTTGGCCATCAGTGCTTCGAAGACGTGTTGGTCTACGTCCGCGAGCTTTTTGATGTAGAGGCAGCCCTTGCCGGTGGTGTGCTTGCCGAGTTTTGCGAGCAGCGGCGCAGACTCATCGAAGCCGATCATGCCGTATAAAACAGTTGCGGCTTTGCGCGGCGAGAATGCGATGACGGGCATGTCGCCTTCGCGGCCGCTCTCGTATTTATAGTGGTAGCTGCCAAAACCAACGATGGATGGCCCCCACATCTTGGGCTTTTCGCCGGCCGCGCTTTGCATTAGCTTGATCAGCGCCTGAGCGTCGGCGCGCTGTGCAGGGTCTTTCACCGAACCGATGAAGGCATTGACGCTTGATTTTGTGGGAGTGGTTTTGTTTTTGGCCATGACTGCGACCTCCTGTCGTGCGCGAGAAGCTATCACGAATGATGGAAAGGTGACCAGTCGTCGCGTGTCAGCTCATGGGAAATTGCCTTGGTGAAAGGCCGAATCTGCAAAAAGCAGTCGTTGCGGATACCGAACTTTCCTATTTAGCGCGCAACGAAATCTTAAAGCACTGCTCTTTCGGGTCCCAAACAATTGAAGACTGATCCTCCTTCCACTTACTCGACCAACTGTTCTGAACGTATCGTCTGCCGTGTTTCTTCAAAAATCGATACCACGCCTCCCAAGCTGGTGCATTCGGGTAATCGGCTTGCAATACCTTCCAGTTCACCACTCCACTGATCGTGTAATGTTCCCAGGTTGAGTCCGTGAACAAATCGTCGAGATAGAAAAACGCAATATCTCCAACCGTTGTGACGGGCCAGTAGTCTTCGATTGGCTGTTTGGTTCTGGTTTCATCTGTGAGGCAAGCGATCAACATTGGAATTGCGCTCTTGCCGAGCGCAAGAATACGCGAAGTTTGAGGAGAACCGTTTTCCTGCAGGCGACCCTGTGGTGCCGTATGCTGCATTTGAGCAAGGCCCAAGGAGGGATCACACTTAGCGGTTCCTGACTGAGCGTGCGATGGCAGGGTTACAAAAACTAGGGATCCAAGCAGACAAAAAAGAAAGCGGACTCGTCTCATACGGACAGGTTAAGTTCCGTCGAGCCGTGTCAGTTCTAAACATTCAAGATAAGTGCCCAGTTATATAACGCGAGCGAGTTGCGACCGCAAACATTCTAATACGGTTCGCCG
>JASHQB010000210.1 GCA_030037775.1 Candidatus Acidiferrales bacterium | reverse complement strand
GCCGGAACGCGAAACGGCGTTGCTGCTCATGACCGCCTCCCGCCGTCCGGCTGAATCGCTTCTTCGTGTTTCTTGCCGTATCGCATGTAATGCCAAGCCAGCCCGAACAAGCCTCCGACCATCGCCAAGTTCCCGATCCACTTCAGCGGATGCTTCCACAATTGCACGGAGATAGGGATGTGTGGGTCTTTCGGCAGGCCGCCGTACAACTCGGGATTGGTGGCATCGTGCAGAACATAGATCACGTGTGTTCCACCCACTCCCGGAGGGTCGTAGACTCCTGCATCGGGGAATCCGGATTGTGTGCGGAGCTGCTCGGCCCGCTTCTCCGCCAGTTCCTTCATTTCCGGCTTGGTCCCGAATTGCAGGCAGCCCGTGGGACACGCCTTGATGCAAGCCGGCTCGAGGCCCACGGCCACGCGGTCGCTGCACAGCGTGCATTTGAAGACCTTGCGCGCCTTCGGACTGAATTTCGGAATGTCGAACGGACAGCCGGTGATGCAGTAACCACAACCGATGCAGTGCTCTTCTTGAAAGTCCACGATGCCGTTGGCGTATTGCACGATGGCTCCGTCCGCGGGACACGCCGCCAAGCAGCCGGGATCTTCGCAGTGCATGCACTGATCTTTGCGCATCAGCAGCATCATGGTGCCGTCTTCGCGCTCATGCTCATTGAACTTGATCAGGTTCCAGTAATTCCAGGCCGTCTCCGGCATGGTCTGGTAGGAGTTGTCGAAAGTGGTTTCGCTGAAGGTATATCCGTTCCATTCCAGGCAGGCGACTTCACAGGCTTTGCACCCAATGCACGTGGTCGTGTCCACGAGCTTGCAGACGTGGAATTCGCGATTCAGCCCGGCGCCGGGGACGGTGCCGGCGTGCCCTGAAATCCTGACGATTTCCGTCGCGGCCTGGCTCATCGTCGGCTCCTAAACCTTCTCCACCTTGACGAGGAAACCCTTGGATTCGGGAGTGTGGGCGTTTGGATCGGTTACCGTGGGCGTCAGCAAATTCGCCGGGGTGCGCGCGTCTCTATCCTCATCCTCGACAATCCCACGGAAACCCTGATGAATCGGCAATCCGATCTGGTAGACCTTTTTGCCGTCGATCATCATCGGCTTCAACCGCCGCGTGACGAACGCTTTCGCGATGTACGTTCCCCGCGCGCTGATGACCTTGATCTTGTCCGTTCCACGAATTCCCTTTTCGTTCGCCAACTCGACGGGAATTTCCACAAACGGTTCCGGGATCAACTGGACGTTCATCGGATTATTTTTCGTCCAGTAGTGATACTGCTCGGTCAGGCGGTAGGTGGTGCAGACGATGTTGTATTCTTCGGACGAGCCGAATTTGTCGTAGGGGGTTTTGAATTTTTTCACGAGCGGATTGTTCGACTGTTCCGGATGCAACAGGTTCTTGGTCGGGCTTTCAACTGGCTCGTAGTGTTCCGGAAACGGCCCGTCCGCCAGGACCCCGATGGGCGCAAAGAGCCGTCCGACGCCTTCGGGATTCATGATAAATGGACCCATGTGATCTTTAGGATGGGAATCAGGCTTAAAGTCCGGCACGTCGTTGCCGGCCCATTTCCCCACAGCTTCGTTCCACCACACCTGCTTCCGCTCTGCATCCCACGGTTTCCCGTCCAGGTTGCAGGATGCGCGGTTATACATCACCCGCCGGTTAGCCGGCCACGACCACGCCCAATTTGGATAAACGCCCAATTCGGAGGGATCCTCGGTGCCCCGCTTCTGGATCTGGGCTCCCGCCTCCGTCCAGCAGCCCGAGTAGATCCAGTTGCCGCACATGGTCGTCCCATCGTCTTTCAACCAGGCAAAACCGGGCAGTTGTTGGCCAGCCTTAATCACTTGCTTCGTGACCGGGTCGGTCAAATCCGCGAGCGCCCGGCCATTCAATTCCATGGCTACTTGAGAAAGCGGAGGATGCGCCGAGTCGGCATACGCCCAACTCAGATTTAGAATCGGGTCGGGGAATTTTCCGCCCTCTTTCTTGTAGAGATCTCGAACGCGCAGAAAAATCTGCGCCACAATGTCCTGATCAAGCCGCGCATCTCCCGGAGGCGGCACAGCCGCGTACTTCCATGTTACCCAGCGCGCCGAGTTCGTCATGCTCCCATCTTTTTCTGCGAAACCGGCGCAGGGCAGGCGATAAACGGTCGTGTTGATGCTCCTCTGCTCATCGGCGGTGATTCCCGGAGCTCTCCAAAACTCGCTGGTCTCGTCCGGATAAATCTCGCCCACCACCAGCCAGTCGGCCTTCTTCAGCGCGTTGATATTTTTATTCGTGTCCGGTCCGATCATCACTCCGTTCATGCCAAAGGCAAACATGCCCTTGACCTTGCCGTTGTACATGTCGTCCCAAATGTGCGTCCACGAATAATCGCCGCCCACCTTAGGGAAATAATCATACGCAAACCCATTTTCCTTTGTCGCTGCATCCCCATAGAAGGCCTTCAACATGGATATGAAGAATTTTGGCGTGTTCGAGTAATAGTTGAACGAATCCCACGGTCCCGGCTTCGAAGCTTTGGGGGTTGTCCGCTTCAAGTACGCCGCCAAGTCCGTGTCCGCGGGAGTTGGCACTTTCAAATACCCGGGCATGCCGTCTGCCAGCCCACCCATGTCCGTTGCGCCCTGAATATTCGAATGGCCGCGCAGCGCGTTTACTCCGCCGCCCGCTCTTCCCACGTTCCCTAGCAGCAGTTGGGTCATCGCCGCCGTGCGGATAATTTGCGTTCCGTAGGTATGCTGCGTCCAGCCCACCGCGTAAATAATCGTCGCCACCTTCTTCATGTCCCCGTCTTTGCGGACCGAAGTGAATAAGTCGACGGCCTTGAGGTATTGCTCCCTGGGGATGCCAGTGATGCGCTCGACGGTTTCCGGCGTATAACGTGAATACTGCCGCTTGAGCAATTGGAAAACGCAGCGCGGATGCTCGAGCGTCAGGTCGTAGGCGACATTCGGCGGCAACACCGGCGGCGCGCCCGCGGCAGACGGTTCACTATGTGAAGGTTTTGCGCGCGCGGAAGGCGCGGCGCCCGCCTTGCCGCTCAAGTCTCCGCCCTCTTCATAATTCCAGGTCGATTTGTCGTACGTCCCCGCGGCGGAATCAAATCCCGAAAACAGGCCGTCCTCCGGTAACTTGAAGCCCTCTTTCACGACGAACGCGGCGTTCGTGTAGTTGACCAGATATTCCTTGGCGATGCGGTTGTTCCCGATGGCGTAGTGAATGAGTCCGCCGAGGAACGCGATATCCGTGCCGGCGCGAATCTGAAGATAGAGATCGGCGGTGGCGGATGTGCGCGTGAATCGCGGGTCTACGGAAATCAGCTTGGCGTTGCGATTGCGCTTGGCCTCCATCGCCCACTTGAATCCGCAGGGATGGTTTTCGGCGGGATTTCCACCCATGATCAACATCATGTCGGTGTTCTTGATGTCGATCCAGCCATTGGTCATCGCCCCGCGTCCGAATGTAGGTCCCAAACTTGAGACCGTGGGGCCGTGTCAAACACGGGCTTGGTTCTCTAAATACACCAAGCCCAAACTCCTCATTGCCTTGACGACGAGATAATTGAACTCATTGGTGTCCGTGCAGCCGCCGATGAAGGAGATGCCCTCGCACCGGTTGACCGTGTGTCCGGCCGCGTCTTTCTCGACGAAGGTAGCGTCGCGGGTTTTCTTGGTCCACTGTGCAATCTCATCGAGTGCGGTGTCCCAGGAAATGTCCTGCCATTCGGTTCCGCCGGGCCTGCGGACTTGCGGCTTGGTGAGCCGCCGCGGGTTCAGCATATCCTGTTCGAGCGAAGAGCCCTTGGGGCACAGTGTGCCGCGATTGGTGGGATGATCGGGGTCGCCCTCGACGTGGATCACTTGCGGTGTGACGTTCTTCGCGCGATCGCCAAGGGCGTAAATCAAAACTCCGCAACCGACCGCGCAGTACGGACACGTCGAGCGGGTCTCAGAGGCGCGCGCGATCTTTAGTTCTTTGAGCTGGGCGTAGGCAGGCTTCAGGTCGAATCCGAAGACGGTAGCAGCGACGCCCCCGACCGCCGCAACCTTGAAGAAGTCCCTGCGGGACGTCTGCATCGCAAGCACCCCCAGTTCGATTCGGAATGGGCGATCCCCGCTTCTTTCTTAGGCTTCAAGCTTTCGTTTGTCAAGAAGTATGACTGGCAGCGCCAAGCAAGGCTTTCGCTGCGTTCACACGACTGTAACAATCGATGATTGTTTCTTTGGGGGTTTCCGATTTTCGCGCGGGGCTGTATCTGTTGAAGATGCCTTGCAAATTAGCGGCAGAGAGGGCTGCTGCTGTGAGATTATCCAGCCGGCGCCGGAACCAATCAGGCGCAACGCAATTATAGGGGACACGGCGGATGTCCGACAGTTCGAAAACGCTCGTGGCCGAAAAGCCAGCACCATCGCGTGCCTCGCGGTGGATTGTCCTCCTGGTGATCGGCATCGCCTGCTACGGCGGCTACTACGCATTCGACTACATTGGACCCCTTGCACCGCTGCTCAGCCGCCAACTGCACTTCTCGAATACCGACATCGGATGGCTGCAGGCGGTCTACAGTTTTCCCAACATCATCGCCATGCTCGTCTGCGGGATCCTTATCGACCGGCTGGGGACACGAAAGTCGCTTTCGATTTTTGGCGTGTTGGTCTTCATGGGCTTAGTGGTCACTGCGCTCAGTCCGCGGCTGGGCATCATGATCGTCGGGCGCCTGCTGGTCGGTTCGGGCGGCGAGGCTCTCGCGCTGACTGCCAACGTGGGCGTGGCCCGCTGGTTTTGGCACGACGAGTTGAGTATGGCGTTCGGCCTACGGGGTTCGGCGGCGCGACTGGGATCGCTCAGCGCGCAAGTCTCTCCCGCGTGGGCGCCCCGTGCATACACTTACTGGCGCTGGCCTCTTCTTCTCGGCGTCGCCTTCGGCGCGCTCTGCCTGTTCGGCGCTGCGCTCTACTGGATGCTCGACTCGCGCGGCGAGCGGCGATTCACTCTGGGACATGACGCTCGAGCGACGAAGATTCCGCTGGGCGAAGTGTTCCGCTTCAATCGATCGTTCTGGCTCATTGCGGCGCTCTGCTTCACGTTCTACGGCTGCATTTTTCCCTTTGAGACCTTCGGGCAGAAATTCCTGATCGAGGCGCGGCACCTCTCGCCGCAGGCCGCATCGCTACTGGTGGGCATGGAGCCGTTCTTCTCGCTAATCGGCATGCCGATCTTCGGCCTGCTCGTCGATCGTTACGCGCGTCGGTCATTGCTTATGATGTTTGGCTCGTTGCTTATTGTGCCTGT
>JASHQB010000209.1 GCA_030037775.1 Candidatus Acidiferrales bacterium | reverse complement strand
AAAAGGAAGCGCGCCGCGTTCCAAATCTTATTGGCGAACGCGCGATAGCCCAGGATGCGCTCTTCGCTAAGCGCGATATCCGTTCCTGGTGCGGCCATCACCGCCAGCGCAAACCGCAGTGCGTCGGTGCCGTGCTTTTCAATGATTTCCAGCGGATCGACAACGTTTCCGCGCGTCTTGGACATTTTGATGCCGTGCGGATCGCGCACAATGGCATGAAGATAAAGCTGATGAAAGGGAATCCGCCGCTCGAGTGTGTCGCCCGGCATGAGATGCAGGCCGAGCATGACCATGCGCGCATCCCAGAAAAAAAGAATGTCGTAGCCGCTGATGAGCAGGCTCGTCGGATAAAACGTGCGGAGATCCTCCGTTTCGTCAGGCCAACCGAGAGTGGAAAATGGCCATAGGCCCGAACTGAACCATGTGTCCAGCACATCGGGATCCTGTGCCAGCTCCTTACCGCCACATTTCCCGCATGCCTGAGGGACGCTGGCGATTTGCGCCCGGCCATTTACCACTTCCACTCGCGAGTCAGCCGCCGGCGTCATCGCACCGCATTTGCCGCAATGCCAGATCGGGATTCGATGGCCCCACCAAAGCTGGCGCGAGATGCACCAATCACGGATATTCGTCAGCCAATCCAGGAAGATTTTTCGTTGATTCTGCGGCGCGATGGACAAGACGCTGCTTTCGACTGCCTCTAACGCCGGCCCGGCCAACGGTTTCATTTTGCAAAACCATTGAACCGACAGCCGCGGCTCGACGATGGTCTTGCACCGGTCGCAAATCGCAACAGACATCGGATGATTCGTCGTTTTTTCGAGCAGACCTTGCGCCTTCAAGTCCTGAACGATTTTTTCTCGCGCCGCGAAACGCTCCAGCCCCGCATAAGCACCGCCCGCCGCGCTGATATGCGCGTCGGGAGTGAGCACGTCAATTTCGGCAAGCTTATGACGCTGGCCCATCGCGAAGTCGTTGGGATCGTGCGCCGGCGTCACCTTCACCGCGCCCGTGCCGAATTCCCGGTCAACGAAATCGTCGGCGATGATCGGTATTTCGCGATTTATCAGCGGCAAGATCACTTTTTTGCCGACCAGTTTTTTGTAGCGCTCGTCTTCGGGAGGAACGGCCACGGCCGTGTCACCGAGCATGGTTTCCGGGCGCGTCGTGGCAACGGTGATGAACTCGCGCGAATCCTTCACCGGATAGCGAATGAACCAGAGCTTTCCTTCACGCGATTCGTGGATTGTTTCGAGGTCGCTAATCGCCGTCTGGCAGCGCGGGCACCAATTGACCATGTAGCGGCCGCGATAGATCAGCCCTTCACGATAGAGCCGAAGGAACGCTTCCATCACTGCGCGGTAGAGCGGCGGGTCCAGGGTGAATCGCGCCCGCGTCCAATCGCAGGAGACGCCCAGGCGGATCATCTGCTCCTTGATTTTTCCGCCGCTCTCGGCTTTCCATTGCCACACGCGCCGCTCAAATTCCTCGCGGCCCAATTGTTCGCGCTTTAATCCTTCCGCGGCCAGCTGACGCTCCACAACGACCTGCGTGGCGATACCAGCATGATCGATGCCCGGCAGCCACAGCGTCTTGTGCCCCTGCATGCGCCGCCAGCGAACGAGAATGTCGATCTGCGTGTGCTCCAGCATGTGCCCGATGTGAATCGAGCCCGTAACGTTCGGGGGAGGCAGGGCAATCGAAAATACTTCGCCGGGACCATCGGCGTGCGCGCGGTAGAGCTGTTCTTCAAACCACGTTTGAGCCCAGCGGCGCTCGATCTCCTGCGGTTCGTACGCTTTGGCGATTTCAGTGGACATCGTCTTTTGTCGCTGCTGATGCGGCGGCGCTCCATACGCGCTTCCGCAATGCGCGTAAAACCAATAACTATACGGTCCGACGGGATGGCCGTCAAACTGCCGAGGCGTCTCAGACGGGAATATAGAGAACGGCGGGTCGCTATTTCTTGCCGCGTTCCTGGTTTAGAAGTTCTTCCACTAGAGGCCGCAAGACTCCGTTGGCCAACGCTTGGTGGAGTTGTGGCTCCAGTTTCGAGAGTACCTTTGCCACCATGTCATCGACGGCGGCCTGGTCCGCTTGAGGTCTTGGGGACGTTTCGTCTGCGGATGCTTCGAGCGCGGCAGATTCTGCCGGCGCCTTTTCGGGCTCCTTGTCCTCCACATGGCCGACCACGTTTGGAAGGGCAAGAGGAGGCTCCGTCATTTTTTCCACCGTTTCCCGCCAAACGGGCTTGTCCTCGGAAAACGAAGGTGCAATCTCCGGCTCGCGCAAATCTTCATGCGGCGCTGCCTCTGGTTCAGCAAACTGAGCCGGGGGCTCCTGAGCGATCTGCGGCGGCGGCCAAGCTGCGAAAGAGACTTCATGGGTTGCGTCATCCGAATGCGCAGCGGATCCCGCTGGCCGCGGGTCGGTACTCCATGCGGCGGCTGTTTCCTGCTCTTGAGCCACAACGGGCTCTTCAGAAGGCGCCTCATTGATTACGGAAGCCTGAAGAGGAGGTTCCGGGTTCCGCTCTAGCTCCGGCTCCGGTGGCAGTGTGTTTGCCCAAGGGCTTGCGGCTGGACTTTCGACAGCGGTGCTCGCGCCAGCTTCTTCGGCGATCAAGGCATGCTCAGGTTCAGCTGCCGGTGATTCAGGAGCGGTCACTTCAGGCGCCACAAAATGCGGCCATTTTACAGCTGATGGCTCCGGAGCGGCTTCGGAAACGGCTTCGGGAACGTTCGCCCCTCCAAACGGAAGGTGCTTCGTGCTTGCCAGGATTTCCGGCTCTTCTCCCGGTTTCTCGCCCGCTAGTTTTTCCACCATCTTGGCAGAGTCGGCGGTGTCAATCTCATAGTCCATCGTCGCTCTGCGCCGCGCCCACTCGCTGGCGGGTGTCGCGTCGTCTTCCGCTTCAGCTTCCTCGGCTTGATTCGACGGCGTCGCGACAGGCGCGCTAAATGTTGTGACTGTTTCGTCCGTCTCCTCCTGCGAGTACTGCGCCTGGGCTGCGGCGATGGCTAGTTCGCGCGCTGTCGGGCCCGTTTGCACCGGGGCTTCGGGTGCCAGGGCAACTTCTGCCGCCTGTGCTGGCTGCGGCTCCTCGGGTGGAGGCTCAAGTTTCAACAGGGAACTCACCATGGCAATCAGCGGTTCGGGCGGCACAAATGGCTTTTTCAGGACGCCATTCGCTCCTACGCGCCGCGCCTCTTTTTCGTCCAGAGGGTCGAACGCGCCCACCAGCAATATCACCGGAGTCTCCGCAAATTGCGGATCCTGCTTTACGAACTCGCAAACTTCATAGCCGTTACGCACGGGCATGAAAACATCGGCCAAGACGACGTCGGGATGGACTTCAGGAACCTTGCGGCAAGCCGCTTCGCCATTTCCCACGGCGACGACACGGACGCCCTTTTCTTTGAAGACAACAGACACCATCTTCTGGATGTTGCTATTGTCATCCGCGACCAAAATCGTTGGCACAGTCAATCCCTCAGGGAGGCTACGTTCCACGCCCACGGTGAACGCGGCCGTGAAGCTATTGGAGCATCCGTGCGGAGTGGAGTCAACGGAATCGGCAGAGGCGCGTGCCTCAGGTGTTAGCAGGGGGGTAGCTGGGCCTGTTAGGGGATAAGCTTGTGGATGCCCTTCTTTTTCTTGCTTGTGGATTCCTTCTTCTTGTTAACCGGTGGAGCTTTGGCCGGCTTCGATTTGGCAGGCTTGCTTTTTGCCGCCGGCTTAGTTTTTGCCGCAGGATTGGCCTTCAGTTCTTCTGCGGCAGCGCGGTCCGTCTCCGTTTCATTGGGCTTCAATGGAGCTGGATTCGCAGCCGTCGGCGTCGTTGCCGCGGGCGGAGCGACACCAGTGCTGCCTGTTGGAGGATCAACAGGAGGAGCGCTGGCAACGGTTTCGGGCGGAGGGGTGGACTCCGCCGGAGAGATCGTTTCGACGCTCGCGGATTGCCCGGAGCTGCTCTCCCCCGATGAGCCAGCCGTTACGGTCGATGTCGTGGTCCCAGCTTGGAGTTCGTCCTGGGCGTTATTCATCTCCCCTGGCGGATTCAAATCGGGCTCGCCAGTATGTGCGGCTGCCGAAACGTCGGGGGCGCCCTTCACAAGCCCCATGGCGCGCTGCAGCATTCCAGGATGATCACGATCAAATTTCTCGTCGTATTCAGCGCGGGCCAGTGCCTGAGGATCCGGCGAAGGGATAGGCACGCCATCTTCGGAAAGCTGGCGCTTGGCGTCGGCTGCGAGGGGTGAAAGCGGATAGCCTTTCAGGAGTTTGGCGTATTCAAGATCGGATAGCGTTCGCCATCGCACGCGTTCCTGCTCGTTCTTCGATCCGCGCGCCGCACGCCGGTAGATGTCGCCCAGCATCCAGAGCGCATGGTCGCTTTGGCTGAACAGCGGATAACGTCCGGCCACTTCGATCAGCCGCGCGGCGGAAGCGCGGTAGTCTCCCTTGACGTAGTAGAAATGCGCCACGTCGAAATCCGCCTGTGCCAGAATCTCCTGGACCTCCCGCAGGCGCTGTTCCGCTTCCGGAGCCAACGGGCTCTTTGGGTATTTCAGAAGAAAGGTTTGAAATTCCTCTTCCGCCAACTGCGCCTGTGTGTCATCGCGATCTGGCTTCTCCATCATGCGGTAATGGGCCATGCCGACTTGCATCTGCGCATATGCCGCCTCGTCGAGGAAGGGGAAAAAAGTAATGAAGTCCTTGTATTCGGCGACTGCTTGCGTGAGGCCCTCGACGCCGCCTTCCTTGTAGTAGGAGTCCGCAACGGCCAATTTTGCCTTCGCCAGGTACTCGCTGTCGGGATAGCTATTGATCAAGGTCTGCAGGCTTAGCCGTGCTTCCGTATAGCGGCTGTGCTCATAATCATTCAGCGCGCGGTCATAAAGAATCTTGTCCGGCTCGGCGCTGCCCGGGGCGGGCATCTTCGCCGACATGTCCTTGTTTCCACACCCGGCAAGCAGAAAGGACAACAAAACCAAGGCGGCAAGCAAGGCAGGCGTTTGTCTCGTTAACCTGTTCATCAAACCCTTTGCGAAGTAGCCTCGGTAGCAAACTGCCGCATCTGACGTACGGCTGCACCCGGGTTTTTCGTGTGAAAAATCGACGTCCCTGCAACCAGGCTGTCGCATCCGGCAGCCACAAGTTCCGCCGTGTTTTCTGGTGTTACTCCCCCATCTACAGCGATCCGGAAGCCGTAATTATAGCGCGAGCGCAAGTCTCGCAACTCACGAATTTTTTCAAACATCTGAGGGATGAACTTCTGTCCCCCGAAGCCCGGATTCACCGTCATAACCAGCACCGCTTCGATCCGATCCAGCATTTCCTTGAGCATTACCGTAGGCGTCGCTGGATTCAAGACCACGCCAGCCTCGCAGTTTTCCTCGTGAATGGACGCCACCACGCGGTCCAGATGCGCCGTGGCTTCCTGATGAACAAGAATACGGTGCGCTCCGGCTCTGGCAAATGCCTGCACGAACTCACCGGGCCGTTCAATCATCAGATGCACGTGTAGTGGCAGCCGGGTTGCTTTGCTCAGTGACTCGACGATCGGCACCCCGATGGAAATGTTCGGGACAAAGTGTCCGTCCATAACGTCCACGTGGATCGCCGATGCTCCCGCTTCTTCGACGGCCTTGATCTCTTGCCCCAAAATGGTGAAATCTGCGGCCAGAATTGACGGAGCGATCTCGATAGGGGAGCGATTCATGAGGTCATCGAGGATTGTAACACAGGCAAAAGGCTGGTTATTGCGCCACTTGCAACTCGACCGCGGCTCCGGGTTGGACTCGAGCGCCTCGTTGCGGAAGCTGAGAGGTTACTACCCCCGCTGGTTTTCCGGTCAGTGGCAAGGGCGTGATTTTGTCTACTTTCAATCCTGCCGCGCTTACTCGCTGCTCTGCCTCAGCTTCAGGCAAACCCTCCAGCGCGGGCATCACGTAGGCAGCCTCGGCCGCGCCCGCTGAAACGAGCATGTCGACGTGCGGACTTGTCGCGTTTGTTGAGCCGGCCGCCGGGTCTTGCTCCAAAACAATGTCCGCGGGGAACGCGGCCAGATGTACGCTCGAGATTTCGCCGGCTTGCAGTCCTTCGCTAAGAAGTTCAATTTGCGCGGCCCGAAGGCTGCGATCATCGAGCTGAGGGATACTGGCTTTTTGCACTCCCAGGCTCACCACCACGTGAATCCATTCGTTACTTTTGAGCTGGCTACCGCCCGGCGGACTCTGTCGCACCACCGCGTCCTTCGGAAGACTGCTGTAAATTCTGTCCTCGATTCTCAGGTGCAACCCGCGGCTTGCGACCTGCTTTCCAGCCTGGGCCACGGAGAGCCCTGCTAGGTTTGGCGTGGTGACTTCGCGTCCCTGAATGGCGAAGCGCATGGTCATGAGCGCGCTGAGGAATGCAATCGACCCAAGAAAGAAGACCAGCAGAGCCATGCGCCCTACCCACTCGATTCGTTGACGAAAGCCCATGAACCCGCTCCTCTTTCGCCGAGCGTAGCACCGCACTGGGGTGAGTTCAATGCGATTGCAGCTTGGCGTTACTCGCGCACAATGAGAGCTGCGAAAAATCCATCGGTCTGATGTGCGGGCGGAAACGTGCGGAACGCGCCATCTTCGCCGATCAGGTTCCTTTCATTCACGCCAGAGGCCAAAACGTCTGGTGGAATCTTCAGCGGTTGAAGACGAAAGCCGCGTTGCGCGGCCAGCGCTTCGCGGATCACCAATTCGTTTTCTTCCGGCTCGAGCGAACAGGTCGAATACAGAAGGGCGCCTTCCGCAGAGAGATGCTCCAGTGCGAATTGGACGAGCGCCAGCTGTCGCCGATGCAAGTCCGCCAGATCATCTACTTGGAGTCGCCAGCGAATTTCCGGGTTGCGCGACAACGTGCCGGTCCCGGAGCACGGCGCATCAACCAAAATGCGATCGAAGGTCTTCGCGAACGGCAAGCGGCCGGTTCCGTCCAGCGCCACTAGCGATACATTGGCTGCTCCAGCTGTCTCCAACCGCCCGCGCAAAGCCCGAAGGCGTGTCTCATGTAGATCCGCCGCCACTACCCGCCCGCGTTTACCAACCAGGCGCGCGAGAGCCATGGTTTTGCCGCCCGGGGCAGCGCAAAGATCCAGCACGGCATCGCCGGGCTTCGCGCCGAGAAGCAACGGAATCATCTGCGATCCTTCATCTTGAATGCCGATCCAGCCGTTGCGAAAAGCTTCCGTCTTGGCAACATTTCCGCGCCGCACCGCAATCGCATCGCGGAGCAAATGGCCCGGCTCGGAAGTGACCCCGGCCTCGTTGAGTGACCGCAGGACGCCTTCGCGACGGGCAGGGTCAAGAAACACACAAGCGTGTTCCGGCGCTCGATTGTTGGCCTCAAGCAGCGCAGTTGTTGGTTCTTCTCCGAAGCTGCGCAGCCAGCGCTCCACGAGCCACGTGGGATGTGAGTGCGAGATTGCAAGAGCTTCTACCGCGCCGTTTCCTGCCGGCCCAAATTTCGCAGCAGGCTGCGCTCTTTCGGAGCTGGCCCGTCTCAACGCGGCGTTCACTAGCGTAGCCGCAGACCTTTTCCGACTGTGCTTTACCAGCTCAACCGATTCGCTCACCGCGGCGCGCGCCGGCATCCGCGTCAGGTATCGCAGCTGATAAATCCCGAGCCGCAACACGATCAGCACTTCGCGGTCGAGCGTCGATGTTTTTCGGCCTGTGTATCGCTCGATGAAGAAATCGAGCAGCCGCTGCCACCGCAACGTCCCCATTACAAGTTCGGTGGCCAGCGCCGCATCGCGCGCATCGAGGTTCGCGTCCAGCCGAGAATGCAGCAACTCGCTCGCGTAGGCTGCCTCGGTTTCCACGCTGAGCAGGATGGAATAAGCGAGCCTCCTGGCAGAGGATTGCAAAGTAGAACGCGGAGTTTGCCTACGAGGTGAAGCGGTCATTGCTCGTCAGCCGCGCGCCGTTGGCGAATTCCATGGCCGTTACGCGCTTGCGGCCCTCCAGGCGCATGGCGTCAATTTGCAGCCAGGTGTTTCCCCCGCACGCGACCAGGATTTTCTGGCCCTGCTGCTCGATTGCTCCGCACTGCACGCGCGTCTCGGAGTCGGCTTCACCCGGCCTTCCCCAAATGTGACAGCTGTGTCCGCGAAATTGCGTGTACGTACCAGGCCACGGATCGAATGCGCGAATGCGATTGTAGATCGCCGATGCCGGCTGCCCCCAATCGATCAGCCCTTCGGTTTTTCTCAGGGGTGGCGCAAGAGTCGCTAGCGAATTGTTTTGTGGTTTCGGAGTGAGCTCGCCTCGTTCTAGTTTTCGCAGCGTTTCGAGCACCATCGGCGCTCCTAAGTCACTCATGCGTGCCAACAGTTGTGTCGCGGTCTCATCAGGGCCAATATTCACCGGAAGTTGTTCCAGAATCGGCCCAGTGTCCAGGCCCGCATCGATGCGCATGGTCGTGAGCCCGGTCTGCCGCTCGCCGGCGAGGATCGCTCGTTGCACCGGCGCTGCGCCGCGATACTTCGGCAGCAACGAGCCGTGCAGGTTGATCCAGCCCAGTCGCGGAACATCGAGCATCGCGCCGGGAATAATTTGGCCATAGGCGATAATGACCACAGCGTCCGGATGAATTTGCGTGATCAATTCCGTCGCAGCGTCCGAGCGCATTTTTTCCGGCTGGTGAACCGGAACGCCCGCTTCCAATGCCGCTTCCTTGATGGGGGATTGCGCGGCCTCATGCCGGCGGCCGCGCGGCCGGTCCGGCTGCGTGAAGACGGCTTCGACAGAGAAGGCCGATTCTCTCAGCAGACGCTGCAGCGTGGGCAGTCCGAATGTGGGAGTGCCGCAAAAGATGATGCGCAGCGGCACGTTGCTTTTACCACTCCCCGGTCTTGGTCAGTTTGCGGATCTTTCTCTTGATCAGGTCCCGCTTGAGCATGCTCAGGTGCATCAGGAACAGGGTTCCGTGCAAGTGGTCGATCTCATGGCAGAAGGCGCGTGCCAACAGCCCCTCGCCTTTCATTTCGTACTCTTTCCCGTTGGCATCCTGGGCGCGCATGGTCACGTAGGCTGGCCGCAGCACATTGCCGCGAAACCCGGGAACCGAGAGGCAGCCTTCTTCCTCGCGCTGCTCGCCTTCGGAGTGCACGATCACCGGATTTGCCAGCACCAGTTTCGCTTCCGGATTCTTCCCCGAAGTCACATCGACCACCGCCAGATTGAGATTCAAGCCGATCTGCGGCGCGGCCAATCCCACTCCGCGTGCGGCATACATCGATTCGAACATGTCTTCCGTCAGCTTGGCCAGCTCGGCGCCGAATTTTTCCACCGACCTTGTCGGCTGCTCAAGTACGGCCGCGCCATATTTCACAATCGGGAGGATCATTTTTCCTGTCCTAGAACTCGTCGAGTTGTTTTTGATAGTTTTGAAAATTCCTGCGAGTCTCTTCCACTGCATCGCCGCCAAATTTTTCCAGAAACGCTTCCGCGAGGACCAGCGCGACCATCGCTTCTCCCACCACGCCAGCCGCCGGCACCACGCAAATGTCGGAGCGCTCGTAGGCCGCCTTGATGTGCTCCTTCGTTTTCAAGTCTGCCGAGCCCAGCGCGCGCCGCAGCGTGGAAATCGGCTTCAGATAGCCCCTTACGATCACATCTTCACCGTTGGTGATGCCGCCTTCGATTCCGCCCGCGCGATTCGAGCCTCGCTGAAAACGCCTGCGCTGCTCATCATAGCGGATTTCGTCTTGCACTTCCGAGCCGTAAGAAGTGGCGTTGCGAATCCCTGTTCCGATTTCGACGCCTTTGACCGCTTGGATCGACATGACCGCCCGCGCCAACCGGCCGTCTAGTTTCTCATCCCATTGCGCGTGGCTCCCAAGCCCTGGAGGCACAGCGTGCGCCACCACTTCGAAAATGCCGCCCACGGAGTCCCCCGCGCGAAGCGCCTGGTCGACTTCGGCCTTCATCCGCAATTCGATCTGTTCGTCGGCGCAGCGCAGCGGCGACTCCAGATCGGCGCAAGTGCGCTCGATTTCATTCCACGTCACCATCCGCTCCACTTGCACATGTCCGACGGCAATAGCGTGGCTCAGCACGGAAATGCCGAATTCACGCAAGAGCAG
Organism: Candidatus Acidiferrales bacterium; assembly: GCA_030037775.1. Lineage (GTDB taxonomy): Bacteria > Acidobacteriota > Terriglobia > Acidiferrales > UBA7541 > DAHUXN01. The sequence goes on along the minus strand of JASHQB010000209.1, from coordinate 66 downwards.
CTTGGCTATCGCTCCCGCCGCGGTTCGCGCCGCCGTTTCCCGTGCCGAAGCGCGCTCCAGGACGTA
>JASHQB010000208.1 GCA_030037775.1 Candidatus Acidiferrales bacterium | reverse complement strand
ACAAGCAAGAGCGCCTGCTGCACGTGGTGCGCATGCTCGCGCCGCACGGCGGGAGCGAAGCCCCGCCAGCGGCGGAAAATGGCTCGCGGCATCCGCGAGGAAACCATGCGCCGGCAGCGCATGCGCGGCCGCACCCTCACGCCGCGCGTTCCCCGCACAAAAAGCTGGCGTGACGAAGCGCAGAATTCCTTCCCTCTAACCACCGGGGCAGGCCCGTTGCCTGCCCTCTTTTTTCGAGCTGCCGTTTTTCGAGCCGCCCTTCCTGCCAAGCCTAGCCCAGAACTACAGATTCAGGATGTCGGCGTCGGAGAGGCGCTTGTAGTCCACGTCGCGCGGCGAAATGGGCTTGCGATTCACGCCGTCGGACGAGCCCGCGCCGGAGATGTCGACGCGCTTTGCGGCAGCGTCGTGGCGCGAGAGTTTTTCGTGATTGGCGGAGACGACGCTGTGCGTCCATTCGCCGATGACGCGCCGCGCGATGGACGGAAGCGCCTGCCTAGCGCGTCCGGTGACCAGAGAAACGATGGCCTGCTGACGCGCCTGCTGGTTCGCCGGATCGCTTGCGCCGGAGCGAAAGCCGTCGCGCAATTGCTGGCCGAGCTGGCGATTCGCGCCGAGCGCGGCGCCGAGGTCGTGGTAAATTTCGCCGACGATACGCGTCTTCGTGGCCGCGGAAACACCCGCGGGCAAAAGATGATTCACCTGCGCTTCGATCGCGCTGATGACTTGCTGCACAGCGGCGGTATTGGCCGAATGGAAGAACGCGAGCTGCGCCACGCGGCGCGGATCGGCGGCTGGCGGGGCAATTTGTTGCGCCGCGGGCTGCGCCGACGATTGCGCGGGAGCGGAGGACGTCGTTGGGCTTTGCGCAGGCGGCGCGCTGGCGAGATTTGCTGGCGCGGCGGAAGGCAGCGTAGCGGCCGGCGCCGAAGCAGGTGCGGTTGGCGCGCTGGGAGAATTTTGTGGCGCGGTGGGTTGCGCAGAGGGCGCTGCGTTTTGCGCGGCGACTCTTGCGGCGTGGGCCTGCATGGCTTGCGCGAGCGCATGAAACGCGCCGGGCGACAAATCGTGGATGCGCGCGGCCAGCGCGGCCTGATCGCCCGGCTGCGCGGAGAAGAACATGCTATCGAGCTCGTCGAGCTGATTCTTTGCGTCTTGCGCGGCCGCTGGAGTGGCGAAGACGGCGCGGAATTGCTGCGCCGCGTCCCACGCATCGCGCAATTGCGGGTGCGCGTTGAGAATTGGCGCGAGCTCCGGCGCAACGCTATTCGATGCGGCGGGCTGCGCTGGCGCGTCTTGCGCGCCGCCTTGCCCCGCGCCGGATCCGGCAGCCTGCGCGGCAGCTGGTGCGCCCGCAGGCTCATCCCCGTCATCGTTCATCCCGGCCCCCAGCGGGGGCGAGGGACGCGGCACGGCGGTGACGAGGCCCAGAATCTCGTCGTCGCTCGGGCGCTGAGGCTGCGCGGAAGCGCGGCGCGTCGTTGCCGAGCGCGGCTGCGTGCCGCGCAGTGGAAATCGCGTTGTGTTCACGGCCATCACAGTTCTCCTTAGTGCGCTCCGATTTCTTGCCGGAAGCGCGAATCGCAAAGTAATTTGTGCGGGGACGTCTGCGCGCAGAGCTGCGCGTAACTTGCCGTCGGGCCCATTGCGAACCATTGTTTCAGAGTGGCATAGGTAGCCAATGAGTCACAAAAGCACTTCCGTACCGTAGTTCGCAGTGCTACTCTCGGAGGAACATTGCATTGTGCGGAGCGGGAGCGCTCGCGTGCAGACGCAACCCAGCGGCGCAACGGAGCAGTTTCGATTGGCCCGGCGCATCAGAGTTGTTCGATGAAACCTGGAATGGGGTTCGGCAATGTCGTCGCTGCATCAAGAAAACAACCCTGAGACCGCGAATCCGGTGAATGCGGAGGAGCGCCGGCGGCGCAAGCGCGTGAAGGTGTCGGCGCAGGTGCGCGTGCGCGCCACGGACGCGAAGGCCGAACCCTTCACGGAAGTGGCCACGACGATCGACGTTTCCCGCGACGGCATTTTGTTTTCCAGTTCGCGCGCGGACTTCTGGAAAGGAATGGCCGTTGGCGTGACGTTTCCCTTCTCGACCGCGGCGAACGCGCTCAACGTCGAACAGCCCGCCGAAGTAGTGCGCGCGATGGACCTGGGAAACGGCCACTTCGGCGTGGCGGTGCAATTCACGCACGCGCAGGTGCGCGCGGCGGCGGCGATCGCGGCCAGCGGCCCCGGCTCGAAGGAAAAATCGAACATGCACGGCGCGTCCACGGCGGCCAAAGGCGAGCCGCAGCACGCGTCCGTGGTGCGGCCCGTGGTGCTGGTGGTGGAAAGCGATCCGCGCGCGCAGGAAAACCTGAAAAATCTGCTGACGCCCGACGGGTACCACGTCTTCGCGGTGCGCACCGGCGCCGAAGCCTTGGACATTTTGCGCACCACGATTCCCGCATGCTTCATCGCAGAAATCGAAGCGATAGACACCTCCGGCTACGACCTGTGCCTGATCATCAAGCGCAGCGAACGGCTGGCGAACGTGCCGGTGGTGCTGGTCACGCGGAACGCCAAGCCCGCAGATTACGCCGCGAGCCGCGAGTTCGGCGCGGTGGTGTGCATGGCCAAGCCGTTCAATCCCGAACGCATGCTGCAGGTGGTGCGGCTGCTGGCGCCCTCGCCGCTCGCGGCGGACGCGAAGCCTCCCTACGGCGGCGGCGAAATCAAGATCGACCGCGTGCTGTAGGCACGAACGGATCCCACGACAATGAAACTTAATGCTGCGCAGGCCGTTGCGGTGGTGTAGCGACGTTCGCGGCGGTTTGCTCAGCTTGCGATTGCTGCTGGAGCAGGAATTTCTGGTGCATCTGCGCGTGGGCGCGGACGTTGGCGTAGCCGGCGGGCGCGGCGACCTTGGCGACCTGGTCGGCGTCGGAAGAAAACCAGCGCATGCAGGCGTCTAGCTCGACGGCGTGATTGTCGGTGAATTCGTCGGGCATAATCGAAGGCAAGAGTTTTTCGCTTGAGTCAGGGCCAGTGGCTAGTAGCGAGTGGCGAGTGGCTAGAAAAGCCGGTGACGCGGCTTGCGCGGGCGCGCTGGGCCCATCCACGCGAGGCGCGGCTGGGTTCGGGATGACACGGGCGCTCGCAGGCGCGGACGGAGCAGAAGTTGCGATGGGATGCTCGACGAGGAGCTGCGCGATTTCGCGGTACTGCTTGGTGCGCGACTCTTCGTCGGGAATCACCAGCTCGTCGAGGCCGATGAGGCGCTTGAGCAGGCCGAGATTCGAAGGGTCGCCGAGAACGGCTTGCAGGCGCGGATCCGGATTGGCCATCAGCTGCATCAGCACGGCGCGCTGCTCGGACCACAGCGTCGGATACTGTTCCTCGGTTTCCGGATACGAAAATAAATTCCCTTTCAGGTCGGCGAGGCGAATCCATTGCGACTCGAACGCGGCGCCGGAGCCGAGCAGCGTGATTTCCACGTCGCCGGGGCGATTTTTGCGGAAGCAATCGACGGCGGCAAGCATCACGTCGGCGTGGAAGAATTTCATGCGGCGCCAGACGAGGCCGATGCGGCCCATGGCCTGATCGCGCGCCATGGCGTAGCCCGAGGCGGTGCTGTTGTTGGTCATCGCGCCGCCAAAAAGCGCGGGAAACGCGCCGGTGAGAAATTGCGCGACGGGGCC
>JASHQB010000207.1 GCA_030037775.1 Candidatus Acidiferrales bacterium | reverse complement strand
ACGCAGCGATGAACTACGACCACTTGAACGACGCGCCGGCGGCCGGCGGCGATCCGGCGACGCCGTGAGCGAACAATAGGCGAACGCTGTATAACGACCGAACAGCCAAATTGTCTCTCGCGAGGCCGTTTTTTGGCGAAAATTGGCCTGGTAGAGCAGGCCATTGAAAAATCGGTTTTTTGATGATTTGACGCGACGCGAAATTTGAAACTTGCGAATTCCTTGGGAAAAACGCTGATTTTGGTACACACCCTGCCACCGGACTGTGTTGGCGCTGCAGCGTGACGACCAGGCCAATTTTGAAAAAATGACTAAAAATTGGGTTATAGTACCAGGCCATTCTTGTCAATAATTGACAGGAGAGAAAATGGACTTCAAAACTTTCGCTGGAAGCGCGCGAAGCTGGTCAGTGGCAGCGAGCCAGTTCGGTACCGTTGGGCGGCGGCTTTACCCCTCAGTTCCACAACATCGCGCAAAGAACGCGCGAACAGGAAGAAATTCTGAATGCAGGCTTTCGGGAGTTCCGAAAAAAGCGCAAGGGCGCCGCACAGGAATACATCACGCGGATAAAGCGCGCAAAAGGAAGAATAAGGTTAGCGCAACAGTTTTTGGCGGCGGGGACCCACGAGCGCGTCGCTCATAGCGGCACAAAGATAGGTTACAGGGAGTGCGATCCGTGGCCGTTCGACTCCACACGCCAGAGCGGGCAGGCGCGCAAGAAAGTGGCGAGTATGGCCCGTGTGGGTTACTCATAGCGCAGCGCGACCATGGGGTCCACGCGAATGGCGCGGCGAGCGGGGATGAAACAGGCGAATAGAGCGACCGCGAGCAGGAGAATGGCGACAGCCGCGAAGGTGAGAGGATCGGACGGGCGGACGCCATAGAGGAGGCCGGCCATCAAGTGCGAAACGATCAGCGCACCAATGAGCCCCACCGCAGCACCGACCATGGCCAGACCCAAGCCCTGGCGCAGGACCATGCGCATGATGTTGGACCTTTGCGCGCCGAGCGCCAAGCGAATGCCGATTTCATGGGTGCGTTCGCTGACCACGTAGGAAATCACGCCATAAATTCCGAGGCCGGCGAGAAGCAAGGCGGTGAGCGCAAACAGGCCAACCATTTCCATCGAGAAACGCCGCTCAGAAAGGGACTCGGATACGGTTTCGCTGAGGGTCTGGGCGCCGAAAACGGGAAGCGTGGGATCGACGGACTGCACTTGCTGGCGCACCTCTCCGGGAATGGCTGCAGGGTCCAAATGTCCGCGCAGAAGTATGGCCAGGTGTTTGACCCCGTCCTGATAGAGGTCGTTATAGATTTGCGGGCGGCTCGATTCGGCGAGGGATTCCGTCCTTGCGTTGGCGATGACGCCGACAACGGTGATCCAGGGAGCGCCCACTCTGGTTGACTTGAAGCGCTTGCCCACAGGATCTTGGTTTGGCCAGTAGGTCTGTGCAAAGGCCTGATTGACCACAGCGACTTGCGCAGTTTCCTCATTATCCAGTTCGTTGAAGAAGCGGCCGCGCAGGAGCGGGATGCCCAGCAAGTGAAAATAGCCCGCGGTGACCCTGTGGCGTTCGGCGACCGGAGGCTGGTCGGTAGGATTGGCGCGCCCTTCGAGTGTGAAGAAGAATTGGCCATCGACGATCAGGTTGAGCTGCCGCTGGCTCTGGTCCAAAGGAATGGTGGAGGGATCGCCGAGAGCGACTTCCTGGACTCCCGGCAGAGTGGCAGTGCGGCGAAGGACTTCGCGAATGAAGGGGGCTTCCTGGGCGGGCGTTGCGTACTTATCGATTTTGACGTCGTTGGGATAAGGAAGACGCGTGCGGATGGAGATGACATTCTGCGGATTGAATCCCGGCCGCACATTCAGCAGATCCCAAAAACTGTGGAGGAGGAGGCTGGCGGCGCTCATGAGCACGAGAGAAAGGGCAAATTCGGTAACGACGAGGACGTGGCGAGTGCGCGCCTGCTGGCCAGAAGCGGTGGAGGCGCGTCCTTCGAGTTTGAGCATTTGAGTCAAATCGAGCCGGCCGGTATGCAAAGCAGGGGCGAGGCCAAAGATTACGCCGGCGACGAGCGACGCAACGAGAGCGAAAAGCAAAACGCTACCGCTGATGGAAATGTCGTTAAGGCGCGGAAGGCTATCAGGCACGAGGCGGACTAAAAATCCTTTGGCGGAGAAAAGAAAGGCCAGACCGGCGATTCCGCCGAGGAATGAAAGAAGCATGCTTTCGGTGAGCAATTGGCGGATGAGGCGTGTTCGCGCGCCTCCGAGAGCCTGGCGAATGGCCATTTCGCGGCCACGGGCGCTGGCGCGCGCCAGGAGGAGGTTGGCGACGTTGACGCAGCCGATCAGAAGCACCAAGGCGACGGCACCAAGGAGAAGAAACAATGACTGGCGAACATTGCCGACGACCCGCTCTTTGAGCGGCACCAGCCGTATCCTCCAAGCGGCTTGCGCCGGATAATCGCTGGGGTATTGTTTCTGCAACGCTGCGACGAGGGCGTCTAGGCGGCTTTGCGCCGCGGCAAGGGTCAATCCGGGTTTCAGGCGCGCGATGGCTTCCGGAATATTGCGCCTGCTGCGCGGCGGGTTATAAACCATTGGCGGGCCATAAAAACTCGTGGCCGCCCAGACTTCGACGTTCCTTTCTTCGGTTGTCCGCGCCGGAGCGTGAAAGCCGGGAGGCATCACGCCGACGATGCGATACAAGTCGGTGTCGAGGCGCAAGCTTTTTTCCAGAATGTGCGGGTCGCTGCCGAAACTGTGCTTCCATAGACCGTCGCTGATCAGAACCTCCTGCGTGAAGCCGGGACGGTCATCGTTAGGATTGAAAATGCGGCCCAACTGCGGTTTGACGCCCATCAGCGCAAAATAATTCGGCGCGACGATAAGCAAGCGGACGGTTGAGGGTTGAGATGCGCCGGTGAGATTGTTTTCGTCGTACCAGGTGGGCGAGACGTATTCGAAAATGCCGGAATGCTGCAGGTCTTGGTACTCCGGCCGATTCAAGCCTACGTCGTATCCGCCGACGCCGGGAAGATCGTCGATGATGCTGACGAGCTGCTCCGGGTGCGGGTATGGCAGAGGATGCAGTAGCGTGGCGTCTACGACGCTGAAGATGGCGGTGGTGGCGCCAATGCCGAGGGCTATGGTCAGGATGGCAACGATCGTGAAACCGGGGGATTTGCGCAGGGTGCGCAGGGCGTAATGAATGTCGCGGCGGAGATGATCGAGCCAGAGCCAGTGGCGGGATTCGTAGAAGCGCTCCTGCGTTTTGGTGATGTTGCCGAAGACGCGATGGGCGCGATTGTGAGCCTCTTCGAGGCTGAGGCCTTGGGCGCGGAGGCGTTCCTCTTCGAGCTGGAGATGCGACTGGATTTCGGCCGTGAAGTCAGCGGAGTAGCGTTTTCGGCGGAACATGTCTATTCCTCGCGGAGAAGCATTGCAGGATCGATGGCGAGGGCGCGCTGCGCCGGAATCCACGTGGCCAGCAAGCCCAAAAACAACATCGCGAGAACGACGCCGGTCAAAACGAAGGGATCGCGCGGCGTGGCCCCATAGACGATGGACGCAAGAACGCGACTGGCGAGGATTCCGAGAATCAGCCCCGCCGCGGAGCCGAAGGCGAGCAGTTTCAGGGCGCGGCCGAGAGCGGCCTGCAAAACTTCCCTTCGCTGCGCGCCCAAAGCCATACGAATTCCAAGTTCACGCTTACGCTTGCTGACGGCATAGGCGGCCATGCCGAAAATTCCCGTGAGCGAAAGGAGCGCACCCATGGCGCCCAAGACCCCTAGCGCCATGACCGCCATACGTGAAGGAAACAAAACGGAATCCAACTCATGGCGCGATGTTTCGACGAAAAGTGGGAGACCCGGGTCGATGCGGCGCACCGCGCTTCTGACGGCTGCGACGAGTTGCACGGGATTGCGGGTGGAACGCACGACCCAGTAGGACTGAGGGACGGATGATTGCAGAATCGGAAGGAATACTGCCGGCTGAGGATCCTCGTAGAGATTCTGATATTTTCCATCCTCCACAACGCCTACGACCTGAATGCGGTTTACCTCTCCACCGTGGAGCAATTTGAAGTAGCGCCCCAATGCCTGTGTTTCTGAGCCGAAAACCTTGCGGGCGAACCGGCGGTTCACCAAAGCCACAGGAGGGGATTTTTCGTCGTCATGCCAGGTGACGTCCCTGCCCATGAGCAAATTCGTATCCGCTGCATGGAAGTATCCGGGAGAAATGCTGAACATGAAAGAATCGGCGGCGGCCTTGGATGGCCTGAGGTCTGCCGCCTGATCATCAAACGCGGACGAGCCCCTTATCGCCGGGGCCTCCAACGGCATAGTGTTAATTAATCCGGCCGAGTCAACGCCCGGAATGCTATTCAGAGCATCGAGGATGCGCCGTTGCACTTCGGAAACGGAGTGGCCGGAGTAGCCGGACATGGTCAAGTCCGCATCCGCCACGACCGTGTTTTGCGGTTCAAAGCCGAAATTGCCGTGCATCGAGCGTATCAGGCCGCGTACGGCAACGAACGAAGAAGTGACCAAGATGGCGCAAATGGCGATTTGCGCGCCGAGCAAGGCTTCGCGAACGGTGATGCGGCGGCCGGCCTTAGCCAGCGAGCCAGCCTTGACAACTTGGTAGGGATCGGTGCGCAGCACCTG
>JASHQB010000206.1 GCA_030037775.1 Candidatus Acidiferrales bacterium | reverse complement strand
ACGGGAAATGGATAGCGTTTCATTCTCATCGTTCGCCGAACCCCATTCCCGAATACGGAGCCACCGGCAGCACGGATGATGTTTATTTGCGGCGCGCGGACGACATGCATGCGCCGGAAATGCGGCTTACGGATTTCGGCTGGGAAACAGGGCCGGCGTATTGGTCGCCCGACGGAAGAAGGTTGATCTTCCGTTCGTGGGACCGCAAGGGCCAGGCCGACATTGGCAAGCTGTGGATCTTGACGATCGAGCCTGGCACGGGCCGTGTTCTCAAAACGGAGAGGGTGCCACTGCCGAGCGAATTTCGAAGCGCCGTGTGGCCCGCGTGGTCGCCAGATGGCCAGGAAATTGCGATCGAAGAGGATCACGGTGGCGAGGATCGCTCGCTCTGGACGATGCACCCGGACGGTTCGCAAGCAAAGAAAGTGCTGGATTACAAGGGTACCGCGCACGACGGCATCGATTGGACGCCGGACGGCAAATCGCTCGTATACAGCGCGCTGGCAGACGGCCGAATGCAGCTTTTCGAGGTGCCGTACACCGGCGGCACGCCGGAACGGCTGAGTCACGACTCAGCAAATTTGTTCCATCCAAAGATGTCGCCGGACGAAAAATGGATTGCATGCACCCGCCTGGTGCAGTCGAAGCAGATCTGGCGCCGCCCGCTGAACTGATCCTGCGGGCCTAAGTAGAAAACCCAAGGAAACTGACCGATTGCCAGAAAGACCAAGGATGCCAGCAAAGTCAAAATGTAATAGGATCGGTTGATTAGCGATATGGTATGTTAGGCCGCCGAGCGAGCCGGAAATCGAGCGGCACATTGCGATAAGCAGATGCCCACAAGACAAAACCTGGAAACGGAAGACGCGAAAACCTCCAACAATGGAATCCCACGACAGTCACTGGCTTCCGCGGTAGCGGACAAACTGCGCTCGATGATTATTCATGGAGACGTGCAGGAGGGCGAGCAGCTTCGTCAAGATGCCATCGCAGCGGATTTTCAAGTGAGCCGAATCCCGGTGCGGGAAGCGCTGCGGCAACTCGAGGCCGAAGGCCTGATCAAGATCGTGGCGCACCGCGGCGCGGTGGTTTCGGCGCTATCGGCAGACGAAATTGAAGAACTCTTCGATATTCGCGCGCTGCTCGAGTGCGCGGTGCTGAAAGTTTCCATTCCAAACTTGACCGAGGCGGATTTCGAGAAGGCCGAATCCATTCTGGAAACCTACGAAAAGGCGCTATGGATGAAGGAAGTGGGAACGTGGGGCCGGTTGAACTGGCAGTTCCACTCCACACTGTATTCGCGGGCGAACCGGCCGCATTTCATGTCGATCATCAAAATGCTCAACAACAACGGCGACCGCTACACGCGATTGCAGCTTTATTTGACGCAGGCCTTCGAGCGAGCGAAGCAGGAGCATCGCGCCCTGCTGGAGCTATGCCGAAAGCGCGACGCGACGAGCGCCAGCGACCTGCTGGAGAAGCACATTCACAATGCCGGCAGCATGTTGAAAGAATTTGTGAAGACACACCGCAAGTAGCGCAGTTTCCCTTTGACTCTTGCCAGATCCCTCAGTTTGCCCTTCCGTTCCGGCCAGCCCGGCTAGGGGCGCGCGCCCGCGATGACGTCCGAAGCCGCGGCGGGCGCTGACTGAAGCGAGGCGACAACGCCGCTTTCCGCAAGCGAATGATTGAAGGCAGGAAATTCCTTGTCCATAAGCTCGCGGTAGTTGACCGTGGCGGTTGCGAGGTCCTTTTCGTACATCTGAAGCAACATCATGTCCGTGTCGGTAGGCGCAAAATCCGCGCCGCCGGCGACGTCGCCACCGCCGGTGCCGATTTCGGCGTTGAGCCAAGTGAGGTTGAGATAGACCTTGTAAGCCGAGACATAATACTTATCGTCGCTATTGGCCTCGACTTTGGAAATGAGGCTGTATTCGACGGCTTGCATCTTGTTATCCATTTCCTGGACCGATTTGAGAAGATCGGCCTGTTTGGCGTCGGGTCTTTGCCCGGCTTTGGCATCGGCAATTTCGGACGTGAGCATGGCTTCGGTGTCCTGGAGCTGCTTGCGAATCCATTCGATGCGATTGACCATGTCGGATGTGCGAGTGAGGTCGTCGCGAATGCGAAGCAGGGCTTTGACAGAAGCGTCGATGTCGGCGTCGGAGCTGGGCGACTTGGGATCGCGCAGAATGGTCAGCGGCTCGGTGAAGGTTTGCGTGCCGACAGTCAGGCGCACAGTGTACTTCCCGGGGGCGGCGAGCGGACCATCCTGAGCTCCTTCAATGCCCCAGTGGGTGATGGGCCGCGAGTCCTTGCCGCGGAAGCGCGGCTCGTCCCAAATGTGCGGATTGTCCGGAGCGGCGGTGCGCAAGGCGACGAGCGTGGGCGGATCATAGCGCAAATCCCACACAGCGCGATTGAGCCCGGGCCTTCCGGGATTCTTTAACGTTCGAATTACCGTTCCGCTGGCGTCCAGAATCTCCAACTTGACCGGCTCCTTGGAGCCAGATTTCAGAGAGTAATCGAGGAAGGCGGTAGCGCCGCGCGTGGAACGATAAGCAGGACGCGGCTGGAAGAAACGCACATCGGCGTCGGATTTCTCCTTGGCCATTTGTTCGAAGGGGGTAATGTCGTCGAGAATGTAGAGGCCGCGGCCGTAGGTGGAAACAACAAGGTCGTGGAACTGCTTCTGAACCACGGCCCAAGAAACGGTGGCGTGGGGCAAGCCGGTGTCAAATTGCTTCCAGTTTGCGCCGTCGTCGAGCGAGTAATACAAAGCATTTCCGGTGCCCGCGAAGAGCAAACCCTGGCAATTGGGATCTTCGGTGACGACGCGGACGTAAGAGAATTCACTCTTGGGGATGCCACCGCTGATCAGAGTCCAGGTCTGGCCAAAGTCGGTAGTCTTGTAGATGTACGGATCGCGACTGTCCATCAGACGGAAATCAACGGATACGTAAGCGGTGCCGGCAGCGAAGGGTGAGGGCGCAATGCTGCTGACTTGTCCCCAGGCGGGCAACCCGGAGATGTTCTTGGTGACGTTGGTCCAATTCCCTCCCCCGGTCTTGGTGTACCACACCTGTCCGTCGTTGGTGCCGGCCCAGATGAGGCCCTTCTGGACCGGTGAAGGAGCGATGGCGAAAACAAGTTCGCCATAGAACTGGCCGAGATTGTCACCGACGATGCCCCCGGAAGAAACGATGCGGCTGGGATCGTGCGTGGAGAGATCGGGGCTGATGACGCTCCAGCTCTGGCCGCCGTTGGAGGTTTTGAAGATGACCTGGCAGCCATAGTAGACGGTGTTGTTGTCAAAGGGATCGATGGCCATAGGCGGAGTCCAATGGCAGCGATATTTGGAGTCGGTGGGCGGCGAATCGAGAGTGTGGGCCCAAGGACTGACGGAGCGGGCCATCTTTGTTTTCGCGTTCCAGACGGTGACTTCGTCGCCGTAGCAAGTGGCCCAGACGATATTGGGGTCGGCGAGGTCGGGCAGAGTCCAGCCGGACTCGCAACCGCCCATGGCGTGGTCCCAGTCGGGTTGATCGCCACCGCCGCCAGCGCCGCCGAAGGAAAAAGCGCTTGAAGTGCTGGGGCCGCGCATGTTGCCGTCGTCTTGCATGTTGCTATAAACCTCATAGGGAACTTGATTGTCGACGGCGACGTGGTACATCTGGCCGATGGGCAGAGAGACACGATGAAAGCCGCGGCCGTGAACGGTGGTGATGATGACGCCGCCATCGTTGGTGAGGGCAAAGCGGTCAGGATTTTTGGGATCGACCCAAATGTCGTGATTGTCACCGCCCCAGGGGACTTCCTGGAAATTTTCGCCACCGTCGAGAGATTCCCAGAAGCTGCTATTGGCAATGTAGATCTCGTTGTCGTTTCCACTGGAAACGGCGATGCGGATGTAGTAACCGGCGCGACCGATGAGACCGCGCTGCCAATTAACGACGCGCCAATTTTCGCCGCCATCGTCGGTGCGCCAAACGGAGCCCTGGTCGGCAGTTTGAATCAAGGCGTAAACGCGATTGGAGTTGGTGGGAGCGACGGCGATGTCGATCTTCCCTACCGGCGACTTGGGAAGGCCATGTCCTTCAATATGCTTCCAAGTGGCGCCGCCATCGTGCGAGAGGTAGACGCCGCTGCCGGGACCGCCGCTCAGTTCGGCGTAAGTGTGCATCTCGACTTGCCAAGTGCCGGCGAAAAGGGTTTGAGAATTCTCGGGATCCATGGACAGGCCGGAGCAGCCGGTGTTTTCATCGACAAACAGAACGCGCTGCCAATTCTTGCCGCCGTCGGTGGAGCGGTAGACGCCGCGCTCCTGCTGAGGCCCGGTGGTGCGGCCGAGGGCGCAGGCGAAAACGATGTCGGGATTCGTGGGGTCGACGATCATGCGGCCGATGCGGCCAGTGGCGTCGAGGCCCATGTGCGTCCAGGTCTTGCCGGCGTCAGTGGACTTGTAGACTCCGTCGCCCATGACGTCGGTGTCGCGAATGGCCCAGGCTTCACCGGTTCCGACCCAGACGACGTTTGGATCGGAAGCAGCGACAGCGATGGAGCCGATGGCGGCGACGGGCTCTTTGTCAAAGATGGGGTCCCAGCGATTGCCGCCGTCGCTGGACTTCCAAACGCCGCCGGAAGCCGCGCCAGCGTAATAGGTGCTGGGATCTCCGGGGACGCCGGCGACCGAGGCGACGCGGTTGCCGACGATCGGGCCGATAAAACGAAAGTGAAGGCTGTCTTCATTCGCTGCACCGAACCTGCGCTGCGCGTAAGACGGAGCCGCGGCCAGCGCGATCACAGCAAGAACCAGCAGAAAAGTCCTGAAAGAAATATTTGCGATTCGCATTTCGTTTCTCCCCGCTCGCAT
>JASHQB010000205.1 GCA_030037775.1 Candidatus Acidiferrales bacterium | reverse complement strand
CGGAAGTGACCAAGATGGGCAAGGCTTTCGGCGCGCAAATTCCCGCCGAGTCGCAGGCCAGCATCCTCAAATACCTCGAGTCGCACTACACACCCGAAACACGCAAACGCTGAATCCCGTTGTATACTTCGCGTTCAGTTTTCAATCGAACAATCGCGTGCAACAAGGAGCAATTATCGTGAGCCATCCTCGCCGTTTCCTGTTCGCTTTTGTACTTTTCTTTGCGGGGCTGTTGATTTTCAGCGCGGCTACAATCGGACGGCTAAACGCACAGGAAATCGATCCCAATCTCTATAGCGACATGCGCTGGCGCCTCATCGGCCCCTATCGCGCCGGCCGCGTGACCGCTGTCGCCGGCATTCCCGGGAATCCCGCTATCTACTACATCGGCACGCCGGGCGGCGGCGTTTGGAAAACGACCGATGGCGGCACTGTGTGGAAGCCTATTTTTGACTCCGAGCACGTCGCCTCAATCGGCGCGGTGGCTCTTGCGCCGTCGAACACGAACATTATCTACGTTGGCACGGGCGAGCAGACCGAAGGCAACGGCGTTTATAAATCCATCGACGCTGGTGCGACATGGGTTCAGGTCGGCCTGCAGGATACGCACTACATCAATTCTGTTCGCGTCGATCCGCGCGATCCCAATATCGTCATCGTCGGCGCCATGGGCGATAACGGGCCGAGCGACAATCGCGGGGTCTACAAAACTACCGACGGCGGAAAAACGTGGAAGAAGACGCTCTTTCAGGACAACATGACCGGCGTCGCCGACATGGTTATGGACCCGAATAACCCGCGCATTCTTTATGCGGCGATGTGGCATCCCGCCAGCCGCGTCTTTTTTCCACCAACGGGAAAACCGGCAGCGGGACCTGATGCCTGGATCTACAAATCCACCGACGAAGGCTCCACTTGGAAAAAACTCGATGCCGACGGCATGCCCGCCGAAAAATGGGGCCGCACCGGCATCGCCGTCGCCCCGGGGAATCGTGGCCGCCGTGTGTTCGCCATCGTCGACCAAGGCCTTTACCGTTCCGATGATGCCGGCGTGAACTGGCACCAGATCACCACCGATCCTCGCGTCCTCGGCAATAACTATTTCAGCCGGGTCTTCGTCGATCCGAAGAATCCTGATGACGTTTACGTCGTGCAGACCTGTTTGTATCGTTCCACTGACGGCGGTGTGCATTTCGAAGCCTTCAAGGGAGCGCCTGACGGCGATGATTATCACGTGCTCTGGATCGACCCCACCAACAGCGATCGTATGCTGCTCGGCGTCGATCAGGGCGCGATCATCAGTGTCGACGCCGGCAAATCGTGGTCCCTCTGGTATAACCAGCCTACCGGCCAGCTCTATCATCTATCCGCTGGGTATGAGTTCCCCTACGTCATTTACGCATCCGAGCAGGATAGCGGCAGCGTCGCCATTCCCAGCCGCAGCGATTTCGGGCGCATTCGCGACCGCGATGTCTTCTCGCCGGAAGGATATGAATTTGGCTATATCGTCGAAGATCCCGCGCATCCCTACCTCGTATACTCCGATGGAAATCCGGGAACGATCTTTCGCCTGGATCGCAGAACCAATCAAGTCATCACGGTTTTTTCCGGCGGGGAGAAATATAACGTGTCGAATAATGCCCCCTTGGAATTCTCTCCGGAAGATCCGAACACGCTCTATTTCGGCGCGCAATACGTCTTGGAAACGACCGACGGCGCCGTGACCTGGCACGAAATCAGCCCTGATCTAGCAGTGCGGCCGGCAGCAAAGGAAGCGAGCCAGAATTCTCGCAGGCCCGGAGCTCGAAACGGCGTCATTAGCACGCTCGCCCCTTCGCCGGTTTCTGCGAACGTGATGTGGGTGGGCACGACAAACGGCCTTGTGCAACTCACGCGCGACGGAGGTGCGACGTGGCAGAACGTTTCCCCGCCGGATCTCAGTGACAGGAGTCAGTTGAGCATTATCGACGCGTCGCCTTTCGATCCGGCCACGGCTTATGCTGCCGTCGACGGACTTCAGGACCTGCATCCTCATTTCTACCGCACTCATGACTACGGCAAGACTTGGCGCGAAATTGACGGCGGTTTCCCGGCTTCGGGCATCGCCCGGGTCATCCGCGAAGATACTGAACGCAAAGGCCTGCTCTACGCCGGTACGGAAACTGGCGTGTTCGTTTCCTTCGATGACGGCGACCACTGGCAATCGCTCCAGCTGAACCTCCCGACGACTTCAGTCCGTGATTTGATTGTTCGCGGCGACGATCTCGCTGTTGCTACTTACGGCCGCTCGCTATGGATTCTCGATAACGTAACTCCTCTGCGCCAGGCAAGCGCGCAAGTGGCGAGCGTTGATGCCTATTTTTATCGCCCGGAAACCGCCATTCGCACCGTTTGGAATGACGATCAGGACACGCCCCTCCCTCCAGAAGTTCCCGCCGGAGAGAATCCACCGGACGGCGCTTTCCTCGATTACTACCTGAAATCCGCGCCGCAGGGCGACATCACCATGTCGATTTACGATTCACAGGGCAACTTCATCCGCAAGTACTCGAGCACGCCGCAATCCAGTCAACATGAGCCCGATGCTGTCCCCGAATATTGGTTCGCTCCTCCGACGGTTTTACCAAAACACGCGGGCATGAATCGATTCGTCTGGAATCTTCGCTATCCTCATCCCGACGCACTCAGCTACGGAACCTTCGGTGGCCGTGGCGGGCTTGAGAAGTACGTGCAGTTTTATGGAACCCAGGATGTGGCGCCGGGCGTGACTCCGCGAAACCAGCCGCTCGGCGCGCAAGTCGTCCCCGGGGACTATCAAATCGCTCTCACTGTGGATGGTCAGACGTATCGTCAGACTCTTCACATCGTAAAGGACCCGCGCGTTCCGGCGTCGCAATACGATTACGTCGAGCAATTCAATTTGGTCCGGCAAATGACGGACGGCATGTCCTCGAGCTACGCGGCGTATAACGCTCTCGCTCCGCTCAGCGACGCCCTTGATGATCGCCTGAAAAGCCTTCAATCCAACAAACAGGCGAAAGACGCCCTCGATGCCGCCACTGCATTTCAAAAGAAACTCGATGCAATACAGGGCGGCGGATTCACTTCGTTTGGTTTCGGAAACGCCAATAGCACGTTGACGCAAATGCTCTACGCCGCGAATATGGGCGATGGAGCGCCCGCGCAGTCGGTGCAAGCCGACAGTGCCGGTGTCTGCGCCGCCGTGAGCAAGGCTTTTGCGGATTGGCAGAAACTCAGCACAACCGATCTGCCTGCGTTGAACACTTTGTTCCAGAAATACAATCTCGCAGCTCTTCCCGAGGTCAACATCAGCGCAACGCCAAACAGTTGCCTCAAATGAGCGGCGGATTTCCGTACACATCCTGAGCTCGGCAAAAGAAAGCGAGTAGGAGCTTCTGTCTCTTCGCTTTGGGTTGAAGCTTATAACCTAATGCGCCGCGGCCGCCCGTCTTATCGGACTCCTGTCTGTCCGGACAGGTACCCAACTCACATCGCCGAGTTCCATCCAGACTGCGATTCAATTCTCTCGCAGTTACAATGGACTCATTCCGCGGCGTGGAGGTTCCCATGCGCAGAGCAATTCTGCTTGTCCTCATGGTCTCGTTCGCTCTGGCCGTCACTGATGCAGCCGCCCACGGCTACACGGGCACGGTGGGCGGAGTAGTGCTCGACGGAAACGGCAGACCAGCTGCTGGGGCCGAGGTGATCATCGAACGCTCTGATGGATCGGCTCCTGTCGCGGCACGCACCAATTCCAATGGCCGATTCTTGTTCAAGTTTGTTCTCGCCGGCTTCTATGACATTCGCGCGTCTCGAGGCAGCATGACCACGCTCTGGAAACACAACGTCATGGTCCATGCCGGCAAAGAAACGGCAATCGATCTTCGCCTGGAACCTATACGATCGAATTCTGGTAAATGAATAACTGAAGAAACCCGTCATAAGCAAAAGCAACTGTAAGTCCCATGTTTCGAATCAAGTACCAAGGCTGTAGTACTAGGCGCTTTGGTTCTTTCGCCTTATTGTCCCTTTCCGCTGGCCGCCGCTACGATTGCTGGCCGGGCTGGAAGGCGTGCTGCGGGGACGAACGGTTCCAAAAGAGCCGAGGCCGCTTCTAGCCCGAGCCAAAGCCCCGCCTGCCGGCATCCCAGTGCTGCCCCCGCTGGCAGTCGGAGCTTTGACTCCCGCACACTTCCAGCATAGTGGCCTGGCAGCGCAAGGCATAACTCGCCTCCCGGTCTTCGCGTTAATCGCCCGGCGTGAAAGAGCTAAAACGTGGAGAAGGCGAGGAAAATGTCAGGGTAGCCGTTGAGGTCGTTAGTCACTAGATTGCTCGCTGCCGAATAGAAAGACACGATCAGTCCATTACTGCTGATAACCGGGCTGAGCGAAGCCCCATTTCCGGGCACCTGAATCGCGGATACGCTTATCAGTGCCATGCCAGTTGTGCATCCCGTGCTCGGCTGGTCCAAGCAGCTATTCCGCACGTAAATACTCTCGAGTCCCCCGACATTGGTCGTCACCAGATTGCTGGCCTGAGACCCAAACGCCACATATTGGCCCGTATTCGACAGGCTTGGATTCTCGCTCAGCGCATTCCCGGGTGTCGCCCCGTCGGACGCGACCGACACCAACACCGTTTGAGTCGTGCAACCGGTTGGCGCTCCCTGGCAGGTGTCTCGCTCATAAATTTCCTGCACCCCACCCGAAGCCGCTCCTAACACCGTTGCCGTGGATGCAAACGCCACGACCCGTCCGCTGGGGGTCATGGCGGGTTCCACGCTCGCCCCGTCCGCGAAAGTCGTCCCATCCGGAGTCGATATCAGTTGCGCCGACGTCGCTGTGCATCCTTTGGTGATCCCTATGCAGAATCCGACTCGATAAATCTCCTGCGCCCCAGTTGAGCCACTTACCAGGTTTGTCGATGTCGAAGTAAACGCTACGAACTGTCCAGTGGTTCCGGAAACCACCACGGGCTCGGAGCTGGCGCCGTCACCGGGAGTCACTCCGTCGGGTGCCACCGAAACTAGGAATGTCGTTGGGACGCACGTCGATGGCTGCCCGAAACAGGTGTCACGCAGATAGACTTCCTGGGCTCCTGTCGTTGCGCCCGCTACCAAGTTTGTCGCTGTCGAGGCGAATGCAACGAAGCGTCCTTCGCTGCTGATGGACGGCTCGATGGAAGGGCCATTGCCTGGACTTGCTCCATCGCTGCCTATGGAAACTAAGTTCGTTGTGACCGTACAATTCCCTGAAGACGAGACGCAGGGACTTGTCGTCGTCGTACATCCCCCAGTTGCCTGAACGCACGGATTGGTCGCAAATACTTGTGGGGTTACCCCATCGAACGCGATTCCGGAAACCAGGTCCGTGCCTAAGGAGACATATGCCACTATGTCCGCACCGTTGGAACTCACCACCGGAGAATAACTCGGTCCGTTCGCGATTACATCGTCGGGCCCAAGATCCACCAGTAATTCGCGTGGCGTGCAATCCGCGGTCGTCCCCAAACAGTCATCACGAAGAAAAATGTTCGACGTTCCATTGGTGATGGGATTTGGCACCGGAGGCGGGATGAGAGTTGTGGTTTGCAGCAAATTCGTTGACGAAGACGCATAGACAACGTAGCGCCCTGTCTGATCCATTGACGGACCAACTTGGCTCGGCGAGCTTACGCCGTCATTTGCTTGCGCACCGTCCGGCGCCACGTCAATCAGCGTAGGAAGACCCAGGCCGGACGTCGCCGGCACTACGGAAAAATACAACACTTGGGACGACCCTCCGCCCGGCGTGGGGTTCACCACCTGCACCGTGTACGTCCCGGCCGCGGCGACGTCTGAAGTCGCCAGTATTGCGCTGAGGGAAGTCGAACTCAAAAAATTTGTCGTCCGCCCCGTCCCGTTGATCAGCACTTCGCTCTCCGAATCGAAACCGCTTCCCGCAACCGAGATTGATGTCGTGGTCGTGGTACCCGCTGCCACGTCCGCCGGATTCACACTTTTGAGCACCGGCGTTGGATTCACCACGTTCAGCGCGACGGCATTCGATAGGCCCCCGCCTTCCGGAGTGACATTCGTGGCCGGTGGATTCAGCACGGCAATCTCCACCGGTCCCACGGTCGTTACGTCCGAAGCCTGCAGAGCCACCGTTAGTTGTGTCGCGGAAACATACCCTGTCGTTCGGTTTGCGCCGTCTACGGTGGCGACGGAGACACTCGTGCCAGCTTCCCCGACGAAGTTCAAGCCGTTGATCGTTATGGTTCCTCCCGACGATCCGGCAGCGATGAAGTTCGGCGTAATCGATGTGATCTGTGGTACCGGCAGCGGCGTCTGCGTGACGGTCAGTGTCACAACGTTGGATTCTCCGCCTCCGGGGGGCGGCGTGGTTACGTAAACGTTGATCGTGCCGGAAGTCACAAACGTTCCGGGGTTGACCAGAACGGTTAACTCTGTCTCCGAAAGAAATGTGGTGGTCTGTGCGGCCCCGTTAAAGGTTACTTTCGAACTGGGCGCGAATCCTGAGCCGAGTACCGCTAGCGTGAAGGTCGGTGATTGCGACACTACGCTTGCGGGATTCAGTGCGGATATCGACGGTACCGGCAGATTGACATATTCTCCGCAGGAAGCGAACAGCAATATTCCCGCGACCAATGCGCCAGCCGAAAGCTTCGAACGCAAACTCAAGTCCGTTTTATCCCCCAACCCCCATTCGGACGACCACCCGAACACACTCGCAACCGGAAAGAGTACTAAAGATGACAGAATCGGGCAATTAGGATGCCCCGCTTAGTCCTTGACACACCTACTCTCGCGTATTTTTTGTATTCCAAAATCCATATTTCTATTCCATTCTCTGGATTCTGAGTTTGCTTTCGGTCAATTCCTCTAATGTGAACTCCCTCTCTTCCTTCATCTTAGCTAGCCGTAGGTCTCTCACTGCGTGTGGCTTCGGACGTGCTACGTTCATTTCAGCGGGTCGCACCATCAACGTGCTCAGTGCATTTCTTGCACGCCCGGGGTGATGTCCTAGAGGCTGCGCGAGCCAAGCTCCGCAGCCTTTACTTTTTTACTCCAATCCTTACTCCCGCTTTCAATGGGCCCCTGTTGCCCCACTCAAGACTTCGGCTCTCCTGAGCTAGGATTCTTGCGGGCGGCTTCCAACACATCCCATGCGGCGTCGGGAAAATCGACGAAGTCGTTGAATTCACCGGCGCCCCGTAACCACAGACCTCCGTCGATCACCACGCATTCGCCGTTCACATATTCTGACATATTGCTCAAGAGGTAGGCAGCCAGATTCGCCAGCTCCTCGTGCCGCCCGAATCTCTTCATTGGGTGCCCTTGCCGCGCGCGCTCTTCCAGCTCCTTCGCGGGAAGCAACCGCGACCAAGCCCCTTCGGTGGGGAAGGGGCCCGGTGCAATAGCGTTCAGGCGGATGTGATAGCGCGCCCACTCGACCGCAAGCGAGCGGGTCATGGCCAGCACGCCGGCCTTGGCGCAAGCCGAGGGAACCACAAATCCTGAGCCCGAACCCACTGCCGCGTATGTTGCGGCGATATTCAAGATGTTTCCCGACTGCCGAGCCGCAATCCACTTCCGCGCCAGCACAAGAGTGCAATAAAAAGTTCCTTGCAATACGATCCCCACCACGGCGTTGAACGCATTGGGCGAGAGCTTTTCCGTGCGCGCGATGAAATTGCCCGCCGCATTGTTGACCAGCGTGTCGACACGTCCGAGCTGGCTCTCAGCAGCGGCAACTGCCTTTTCGACGGCAGCGAAATCGCGAACATCGCAGCACGTGTAACCCGTAGGTGATCCCTTCGCACGAATTTCCTCGCATGTTTTCGCGAGGGGTTCTTCTCGCCGGCCAACCAAGAACAAACTTGCGCCCAGCTCGGCAAAGCGCAGTGCCATCGACCGGCCCAACCCCGTGCCGCCGCCAGTGACTAGAATCGTCCGTCCCTTCAACAAATCAGCCTGAAACATATCGCCTCGTCTGCCTTTTTCACGGCTTTCTTCCACTACTCCAGCAGCGACACTCACTGCGCGTGGCAAAGGACTCGATGCCCTTTCCTCTTGTGGCGACCCACCAGCGCGCGCCATCGAAAAACAATTGAATGCTGTTGATTCCGTGGGCGAGAGATGCAGCCTCCGCGGCGCTGTGGCGCGACTACCTCCCACCACGAGGCGAAAAGCTTACTTCTTATCGCCAATGGACGAAAGTTCTTAGTGTTGCCCGCCTGCGACGACGGCATAATGTTGAGCGCAGCGTGAGATCTCTAAACCGATAACCAGGATCCGGAGGGCTGTTTGATGCGGAAGAAATTTGCGTTTTCGGCGCTGGCCGTCGCATCCACCGTCGCTGCTGTGGTCGGCACGCGCGGCACACACTCCACCACTCTGTCGTCCGAATGGAGAGACGCCCGGCAGATCTCCCCAGCGGAACTTGCAAAAAAAATCTCTGGTCCAGCGAAAATGCGCCCCGTTGTGTTGCAAGTGGGTTTCAAGGTCCTTTTCGACGGCGGCCATATTCCGGGGGCCATCTTTGCCGGTCCAGCATCCACCGCGGAAGGGCTTGCGAAACTGAAGGCTGTCGCGGAAAACATTCCGCACAACAAGGAAGTCATTCTCTACTGTGGCTGTTGCCCTTGGGAAAAATGTCCCAACGTTCATCCTGCATATGACGAGCTGCGGCGGATGGGCTTCTCACGCTTAGTCGTGCTGCTGATTCCTCAAGATTTCGCGCACGATTGGATTGGCCAGGGATTTCCGGTGGCGCGCGAAAAGTAACGGCACATTCGCTCACCGGAGAATCACGAGCTATGCGCCGAAGCCGGACTATTGCGGACTCTTCTTCTTGAGCAGCCCCCCGAGGGCGCTGCCCAACTGGCCCTTATTCTGCATCTTGAGCTGGTTCAGAGGCGTATTGCTTAGGCCCGGAATGTCGGCGGTGACTTTAGGATTCGACGCGCTGCCTTCCACACGAAAAGGAATTCCGCCTCCCTTGTTAAAGAACGAAATCTGCGTCAATTTGGCGACAGGGCTCGAGCCCGCAAGCTTAGCAACCAGCCGGAAGTCTAGGGCGTTCTGCGGGCTGACCGTGCCCGAGCCGGTCACGCTTCCGATGGAAGCGATTTCCACGTTAAGATTGTCCGCGCGGATGCCCTCCGGGCTGTAGCGCAAAGCGCCTTGGGCGACCGTGATCAACGTGTCATTTCCTGGCTGCGAGCCAGCTTGCCCGAGCGCTCCAGAGAGTTTTGACGCTAGGCTGAATCCGGCGAGAGTAACGTTGCTCAGTTTCACCGGACCTTCCGCGATGAATTGTTCCAACGGGCCGTGCAAAACCAAATCCGTTTGGATGGCCCCTCCTTTCAGAGTCGAGCCCGCCGGAAGCGAATAGCCCAGCACCGCCAGCAGATTTTCAATGTCGGGAGCAGGAATGCTTTGTGTTTTTAAGCGGCCCTCGAAGGGAAGGTGGCTGCCGTCGTTGTTGCCGACGGGGCCCAGCGTTCCTGCCAGATCAATTCTGCCGCCGCCGGGGGTCTTCGCGTCGAACTGAAATGGAAATGGCCTGGTCGCGGAAATATTTTGGGCGGAGAGATTGACGTTCTGGTAAGCGGAGGCTGTCGGCTGGCCGGCGCGTCCGATGACAATTGTGCCGTCCGAGATTTTCATTTTGTCGACGGAGAAGCTGTTGAGCGCCGCACTGGTGGCGTTGGCCTGCATGGAATTGAGAGTAACGCTGAACCCCACGGGTAGAAGCACAGCGGATGACTGGTTCTCATGCTCGGCGTGCGGGGCTGGAACCGGAGCCCCGAGGCTAGCAAAGTTCCACTGTCCAGCGGCAGTGCGCAACAATTGGACCTGGGGACTGTTGAAATCGAGCGAGTGCACGCGCAGATCGCGAGAGAAGATCAACGGCATCAAGTCGATGCCTACGGAGAACGATTTCGCGGTCAGAAAGGGTTGCGAGCTGTAGGCGGGGTCGTCAGCGATGGAAATTTGATCCGCAGACAAGCTGCCGGAAAAGAGCGACACGCTGATGTGTCCCAGTTGAACATTACGCCCCAGCTCTTGGCTGAGCGTGGCCTCAATTTGCGGGCGAAACTGATCGGCGTTGATAAAAAATGGCGTGATGATCAGTGCGAGCAGAATCACGCCAACGATAATTGCCGCGATGATGATTGGTTTCTTCGCTCGAGACATGCTGTCCTCCCAAGGCGAGCGCGCACGACGTAACTGCAATCAAAGCCGGCGGGGCCTGAAGGTGCGGCTACTGTGCCCGCATGTTAGTACTCCACGGCTGCCGCCGCAACTGCTATACACTGCCAACCGTCGCGTCTTCTGTGTCATCTAAATTCAGACCAGCCGCACTCGGGCAAACAGCCCTTCGATCCGTATTGCACTTTCAATCGGGAGGAACTTCGTGCGAAAACTGATACTCTCATTGGGAATTCTATTGATGCTGCCGCTGGCCGCCCGCGCGCAGAGCTTCAACCTCTACGGAGGTTACTCGTTCGTTCATTTGGATAGCTCGCCGAACACGGCGAACTTAAATGGCTGGGACGCAGCTTTTACGGACAATATTATACCGGCCGTCGGAATCACCGCAGATCTGAGCGGAACCTACGGATCGATCAACGGTGTTTCAGGATCCAGCTTCCATACATTCATGTTTGGGCCGCAGTTGCGTTTTCCAGCGCCTGTCTCGCCGTTTGTGCACGGACTCGTCGGAGGCGTGCATGTCAGCGGAGGCGGAGTCGCGGGGACTTCGCTCGCGGCGGGCTTCGGAGGTGGCATCGATATCCATGTAGATAAGCTTCTTTCCTTCCGCCCAATTCAGATTGATTACATCCATTCGCATTTCAATAGCACCGGACAGGATAATTTCCGCATCTCGGCAGGATTAGTCTTCCATTTCTAGACACCACACGCTGCTGCTTGTTCGTTGCAGTCGGCCCACCGCCTCATTCGTCCAGGACGAAATTCACGGTGACGCGCGCTTCGACTTCGACCGCTTGCCCGTTCAGGATCGCCGGGCGGTAGCGCCATTGCTCGACCGCTTGCTTGGCGGCGGCAGCGAGCAGGGGGCTGCCGCTGAGCACCTCCACGGAGAGCACCCGGCCGTCACGCCCGACAAGGACCAGCAACTCCACCGTGCCGGAAATTCGCGCAACGCGAGCGATTTGCGGGTACGTGGGAATCACTTGAGAGATGAGCTGGCTTTCCTGGACGCTTTCACTCCGCCGGATCACGCGCACAGCCGGCGGCGCGGGCTTGGGCGGTAGTGCGGATCCCGCGCCATTCCCGAAACCACCTGGAAGTCCGGGCAGCATAGGCAGACCTGAAGTTCCGATGGTTGGAGGAGCATCGTCTTGGGCCGAGGTGGCGTGCATCGCGCTCGCGGATGCTCGCGGCCGCGAAAAATCTGGCGTGATGATCGTGCCGGATCTCCGGGAGTGTGGCGGGGACGGTCGAACCGGTGCTGGTCGAGGTATCTCGCCGCCAAACGGAACCGGAGTAAGGACAACCAGCTCCGGAAGCTGCGTCGCCGGCGTCAACAATGGCCACAGCGCCAAGCCCGCGATGATTGCCGCCTCGAACAAGAGCGCCGCCGCAAGCGCTCGTTGGCGCGTCCACCTTCTGCGCCTTTGAACTCCGGCTTCGCCCTCAACCAGACAGCCGTCCAGGAACGCGTCGTCTCGCATAGGTACCTCGCACGGCCCTCAGCGGGCCGTTCAATTCCCGGAGGATGCCGGAACAGGGGGGTCGACGGCATCCCCGGGAATATGATCTGCGAGATCGCGCGACCTCTGTGATGATTGACACCGAGGACAGGAAGAAGTTCCGTCGGCCGATGGTGAAGCGCAATGAGCGCATTCCCGGCCAAGTCTATGGGTGAGAAATCCCGCAACTGCCGAATTTCGCTCGAAACATCACAGAATCCTAGCTATCTCACTCATAGACGAGGTTTTAGCCAAGAATCACCTGGCGGCATCATACTGCCCTTGTTTCGCATCCAATGGGTTGAAGATTCTTACTTTTTTGGGCTTTCGATCGTAGGAGAGGCCATCATGAGCAAGCTGAGTATGGAGACCCTAGGGATTCGTTATACGGGGCGGGCTGCCCTCAACCGCGATCCGCAGGATGATCGGCTGGAATTTACCTGCCCGCACTGCGGCACAGTTGGCAGCAAACCGGCGCGCCGGCCTCACGGCGAATACCACTTCACCGACGGCTTCGTGCAGGATTTGCAGGGCGAGATGTCCGCTTGCAGGGGATGCAAGCGTACGCTTCGCATCGTTCCAGTGGTCATGCTGCACGATCAGGACGAAAAGCGGCGCTTCAAGGCGTTTTTCGCAACGGAGCTGCTCGGTTCCACAAACTGACGTCGAATTGAGGCGCGGCTGGCCGATGGTATCCAGCCGCGCTTCTTCATCCTTCCCAGTCACTGTCCAGAACCAAGTGATATTTCTCCAAGCCGGTGCGGATGCGCGCAAACGCTTCGTCGACGGTGTCTGCGAATTGCAGCAGCTTAAACTCCCTCTCGCTGATGGTTCCTGCATTGACCATGGTGCGCCAGTTCAGGACCTTGTCCCAATATTTGCGGCCGTAAATCAAAATCAAGTGATGCGGCGGCAGCTTTCCTGTCTGCAAGAGCGTCAGCATCTCCCACAGCTCGTCCATGGTTCCAAAACCTCCGGGGAAAACGATTAGCGCCTTTGCCAGTTGCGCGAACCACAGCTTGCGCATGAAAAAATAGTGGAAGAAGAGATTCAGTTGCGGCGAAATGTAGCGGTTCGACTCCTGCTCGTGCGGGAGTTGAATGCTCAAGCCGATGCTTGAGCCGCCGGCCTCGGACGCGCCACGATTGGCAGCTTCCATGATGCCGGGGCCGCCGCCCGAGCAGATGACAAAGCGGCGCGGGTATTCACCGAGCGTGAGAGACCACGCCGTGATTCTCCGGGCAAGCTCGCGGGCCTCTTCATAGTAGCGGGACATTTCCAGGTTGGCCTTCGCTGCGCGAATATCGGCGCGATGCATCGGATCTTTTCGGGCGCGCTTGTTGCTCTGCAAACGCTGCAGCTTGGCGATAGCCCGCTTCTGCGGCAGGATGCGCGCGGAGCCGAACATGACGATCGTATCGCCGATGTGTTCGCGCCGCAGGCGCGTCAGTGGGTCGAAATACTCGGCCATAATGCGCATGGGGCGCGCGGCGGGGCTTTCGATGAATTCTGGGTCGCGGTACATCAGTTTGGGTGATGGCCTGTGGCTGCGTAGCGTCATTCATTCTCCTCGGCAATTGCTCGACCCAAACATTCTAGTGCTGTTCCCGGCGCGCGATTGCGGAATTTCGCTCCGAGGTTCGACAAATTACGGCTCGCGCGATGATTTCAGTGCAACGTCGACCTGCGCTTTGGAATCAGATACAGTAGGCATATGGGGCGTGCTACGAATTTTGCGAAGTGGCTTGGGTTTGTTTTCGGCCTGGGCCTTGCCTTGCCGGTATTCGGCCAAAGCCAGCCGGCGGGACCATTGCCGGTGAAGCCCGGCGCGCAAGTCCAGCAGCCGCCGCCACTGCCGCAAAACCAGAAACCTACCGTTTTCGTCGTCAAGGTCGTGATACTGCCCGTCGCGGTGGCAAATAACTCGGGGCAGGCCGTGCTCGATCTGACGCAAAAAGATTTTCAGGTTTTTGAGGATGGCAAGCCCCAGCAAATCACGCGCTTCGACCAGGGCGGTGATCCGTTGTCGATCGTGCTGGTCGTTGAAACCAGCTCGCGCGTTGAGCCACTGCTACCGGAAATAAGCAAGTCTGGGATTATCTTCACACAGATGGTAATGGCGGGAAATGGGGAAGCCGCGGTGCTCGGCTATAACGATGAAGTGGATTTGCTGCGGCCGATGACCACAGACGCCGATCGCATTCTGGATGCCATCAACCACATCAAGCCGGGGCTCGACGGCGCGCGGCTCTACGACGCACTGGAGCGCGCCGAGGACATCCTCGAAGCCGAACCGGCCGAGCGCCGCCGCATCATCGTCGTGATCGGCGAAAAGAACGACAAAGGCAGCGAGACCGCGTTGGGGCAAGTGCTGCGGCGCGCCCAATTGACCAACACCACAATCTATTCGATCGGGCTGAGCACCACCGCGGCGGAATTTCGCCAGCCGCCGCAGCAAAAGAAAGACGTCCAAGCAGGGCCCGCAGGCACCTATCCGATGAGCCCGCCGCCCGGGACGGCGCAAACGCCGCAAGTGATGGACGACGAAATGGGAAACCAGAGCATACCGATTCTGCCCCTGGTCGCTTGGCTGGTGCAGCATGGAGCAAACGTAGTGGGCCGCAATTCCCTGGAAATCGCGAGCGCTGGTACGGCCGGCCTGCACGAGGGCGCCATGAAGCAAGGCGCGATCGAGAAAGACATGAACGCCATCGGCAACGACATCCACGGAGATTATCTGCTGGCTTATAATCCGCCAGCGAATGAACCCTACGGGTATCACAACATCGAGGTGCGCGTGCTCAAACCGCATCTGCACGTTCGTGCGCGCCCCGGTTACTACATCGCACCGCCGAACCAGTCGGCACCGCAACCAGGCTCCCAAAACTAAGAGCTAGGGGTTCCCGTTGCTTCGGGTTCTTCCTCGAGAATCGAGGCAGCGGCGGCGATACGGTCGCCCTCGTCGAGGCGCAGCAGGCGCACACCTTGCGTGGAGCGGCCAGCCTCGCGAATCTCCGCCGAATGCACGCGGATCACCTTGCCCTGGCCGGTGATAATCATCACGTCGGAGTCTTCTTTGACTTGCAGCGCGGCGACGACGGCGCCGTTGCGGTCTGTCGTTTTCAAATTGATCACGCCTTTGCCGCCACGCGAGGTGACGCGATATTCCGCCAGTGGCGTGCGCTTGCCGTAGCCTTTTTCGGCAACCGTCAGCATCAACGAAGTAAGCGATTCGCGAATGTGATCGCTTTCCAGTTCGTCGAGATTTTGCGTCTCCTGCTTGAACTCCTTCTTGATGATTTCGAAGTCCGGCTGCACCGCGTCCATAGAGACGACAAAATCGTCCTTGCCCAGGTCCATTCCGTTGACGCCGCCGGCTTGCCGTCCCATCGCACGCACCTCGGTTTCGCGGAAGAGAATGGCCTGACCTTCGTGGCTCGCCAGGAAAATCATCTGCTTGCCGTCGGTGAGCTTGGCGCCGATGAGTTCGTCGTTGGACTCCAGGTTGATAGCGATAATGCCGCTCGGCCGCGGATTCGAAAATTCCGCAAGGCCGGTCTTCTTGACTGTCCCCTGTTTAGTGGCCAGAAAAACGTACCGCCCTTCTTCTTCGAGATTACGCGCCGCGACCACCGCGGTCAGCTTCTCGTTTTCCTGGAAATGGACCAGGCTGTTGATGGCCTTTCCGCGCGTCGCCGCCGCTGCTTCGGGAATTTCGTAAACCTTGA
>JASHQB010000204.1 GCA_030037775.1 Candidatus Acidiferrales bacterium | reverse complement strand
CGGTCACCTCCATAGAATCCAGGAACGCCGGGCCGCATCCCTGCATTCTCCTCGCTCTCGAGATCGCGGGAAATTCCCACACAAGCGATGATGACATCCGCTTTCTGAGCGGCGGCAACGGCTTCGTTGCGTAGCGCCTCCGCCGGCGGATCCCACAGCAAGGTGATGCCTGCAACGTCGCCGCCGAACGAAAGGTTGCGGTTCATGTCCCCGCGGCTGTGCGAATACTCAAGTCGAAGTCGGTGCGAACCAGTGTCCGTGAAACGAATAGGAATCATGAGGTCCGGCGTCGTAGGCCGCTCCTCCAAGAGCTTACCGTCGAGATACAACCGGAAATTGTCAGCGTCTTTGCACGGATAGCAGCCGCCCACGTCGACGCCGATTCGGTAGTCGCCGGGCGCCGGCGGGGTGAATGTGCCCGTCCATCGGACAGAGAACCTGCTGGTCGGCGCAGCCGGAATCGGGTCGAGGCCGGCCCAGTCGAAATCGACGGACTGGTCCGTACGCGTCATGGCCGGCACGCCTTCGAAATTCGCGTTATGGAAGTATTCTCCCGTCAGGCCGCCGAGCCCGAAGGTTTCTTCGCCGAAGCGCGCTGGCTGCAGCGCAGTCGCGGGAATCGGCACTGGCACTTCGCTCACTAGTTCGGAGCCCTGAGCGTAGACCAATCTGTCTTGCTTCCCAAATCTCGTCTCGATGCCGAGCAGCGGCGTCACCGGATTCAACGGTGTCCCGTTGTAGTTTCCCTCCAGCGCAACGACGAGATCCGCTTCCGGTCCAATTACAGCGATCGTTTTCACACTCGGACCGAGAGGAAGAATCCCTTTGTCGTTCTTGAGCAGCACCATGGACTCGCGCGCCGACCGCAGCGCCAGCGCTCGGTGCTGGGCCGAATCGATTGTCGCGAGCGGCGTATTCGCGTACGGCACACGGCCGGGAGGGTCGAACATCCCGAGCCGAAACCGTGCCGTGAACAATCGCTTCACCGCGCGATTGACATCGTCTTTGCTCAGAAGGCCTTCTTTCACCGCCTTTGGCACGTCGCGGTACTCGTCGCCGCACGAAAGATCCGTCCCGGCCTTGATCGCGAGCGCGACGGCGTGGACACTGTCCGGCGTGTAGTGATGATTGTCCCAGATATCGCTGATGGCGCCGCAATCGGAGACAACGAAGCCTTGAAAATGCCACGCGTCACGCAGATGATTCCGGAGCAGCAGATCGGATGCGCAGTCCGGCTGGCCGTCGACGCCACTGTAAGCGCACATAACTGAACCGGCTCCGCCGTCCACTACGGCTGCGCGAAAAGCCGGCAGATAGGTATCTTCGAGGTCGTACGGCGAGATATTGACATCGGTGATATGCCGCAGCAATTCTGATCCACTATGCACCGCAAAATGCTTCGGCGTCGCCACCGCTCGCAGATAATATGGATCCTCGCCCTGGATACCCTCGACGAACGCGGTCCCGAGGCGCGCCGTCAAGAACGGATCCTCGCCATACGTTTCCTGGCCGCGTCCCCAGCGCGGATCGCGAAAAATGTTGATGTTCGGCGACCAGATCGTCAGCCCGCGATTCGCGCCCACGTAATTCGTCGCCATCGCCTCCTCGTATTTGGCGCGGCCCTCCGTCGAGACCGCTACCGCCGTCCTGCGGATCAAATCTGTGTCCCACGTCGCAGCTGCGCCGATCGCTTGTGGAAAAACCGTCGCGCGCCCCGCCCGGCCGAAGCCGTGAAGGCCCTCGCTCCACCAGTTGTAGTAAGGGATGCCAAGCCGGGGAATGGCAGGAGATGCATAGCCCATCTGTGACGCTTCCTCTTCGAGGGTCATTCGCGAAACGAGGTCGTCTACGCGCTTCGCGATCGGCAGATCGGGATTCTTGTACGCCGCAGATGAATCGCTTTTGTTTGAGTGCTGTGCTTCCTGCGGACCACATCGGCTTCCCACCGGAAGAAGAAGAGCAGCGACGGAAAGCAGACGCATGACTGACGCGACGCTAATTCGCACGAAAAACTCCCGCAGGATGGCGCTCGAACGCGGCGGATTATAACTCAAGCCTCCTCGACGGTCACGCCTGTTGCTTTTTTGATGTGCTCGCCGTCAAGACCGCGAGTGGAAGATGGCGGAAGAACTCCGACACGGGCACGGTTACGCCTTCCACGCGCTGAGGCAGATCGATTTGTTCATTGGTCAGAATATCCGTCCACAGCTCAGGCATAGCTGCAGGAATCTCGATTGCGGTTGTGTCCCAGATTTTCCCCAGGGGAAAGGTGCGGGCCTTGGCGATGTTCCTCAGCAGCCGCGGCACGGCTACAATGAGCCACTCATCTTCAAAATGCCGGACAAACGCGAAGACAGATCGCCGGTAGCTGCCGTGGGTAGAAAGCGGGGTGTAGCAACCCTCGGAAAAGAGAGCGGGGTGCGATCGGCGAAAATTCAGCACGCACGCGGTTAGGTAAAGCTTGAGCCGTCCATCGGGCCAATTATTCAGAAGCTCGGCAATGCCATCGACTGACGGACACGCCCCTTGGGAGTTCAAGTTTTCCAATGCAGTTATACGACTTCGGAAATCAACCAGCTGCCGATTGTCGGGATCTGTAAGACAAAGACTCCACAGTTCGCTTCCCTGATAGAAGTCCGGGACTCCGGGAACCGTCATCTTCAAAAGAAGCTGCGAAAATGAATTGCAAGCACCGAGGAACGCGAGGTCTCCGTGCAGAAGCTGGAAATCAGAAAGAAACGGATCTCCCGCGCCAGCAGAAAGAAGTGACGAAACAAACTGGCGCAGTGCAGACTCGTGCTTTTCATTTGGAGACAGCCAGCTAGTTTCTGTTTTTGCTTCCTTGGCGGCCTTTACAACGAATTCCTCCAGCCTTGACTGCAAGGCTTTCCTGTCTACATTTGCACAGAGCTCCAAAGGCCAGATGCCAAGCATTGCCTGATAAAAGATGACCTCTTCGTTCGGCGTGGGCACGAGGTGCCCGTCGACCAGCGTTTTCTTGCGCTTATTCATTCGCGACCAGCGTCGAAGGGCCTTGGACCACTCGTGCGGCATCTCCGAAAGCACATTGAGGCGCGCACGTACGTCTTCGCTCCACTTAGTATCGTGCGTCGAGGTTGCATTCATAGTGTGCGGGTGATTGTGGAGCGTAACGCGGTTGAATTCATGCAGGGCATGGATTCCGAAACGAATTTGTTCATGAAAAGGGTTGTTGCCTACTTCATTGATCGAAATGAGACCATGGTGCGCGAAGAGCGCCGTGTCTTCGAGGCCCTTGGCCATAACCGCTCCAGTAAACTGTTGCCAACCAGTCATGAAGGTCTGCCATGCTTTCTGCTTTTCTTCCCCGTCCAAGAGCAACTCGGCAAGAAACAGGCTACGGAGAAAATCGAAGGTAGCTCCGCCGACCGAAGAGGGAGAAGCGCGGCGGCAGGCGTCAGATAAAGCCGCCTTCAAGAAAACTCTATCTTGCTCCGAAGGGATCTTGTTCCGACAGTAAGTGCGGTACACCGGGAGGCACGCGGTGATCTCCTTGAGGCCGTTGATCAGTTCGTGGACCGGAATATCCCTTCCTCGGACGTCAAGGGCGGCGACGCGCCCGAGACGATGGCCCAGCCGCTTCAGGTCTGTGGCAAAAAGCTCGTCGATGACCTGCTTCTTGCGCTGATACCATGTGTCGGCGAATGACTCTTTGATCCCAGCGAATCTGCGGTAGCTCTCTTCGAGATTGCGGTAGCCTTGGGGGTCGACGAACAGAGCGTTGAGGGCGTTAAGAAAATCATATCCCGTCGTGCCCATGACAGGCCACTCACGCGGGAGGGTTTCGTCAGCGCAGAGAATCTTTTCGACGATTGTGTAGATGTGCAAGCCGTCGTGATTCTTATCCTCGTCCGCGCAAGGAATAGGGATCGCCTTGAGGCGCTCCAGATATTCCAAGGGGTCCAGCAAACCGTCGATGTGGTCGACGCGCAGCCCGGAAACTTTGCTTTCTTGAATCAAGCGCATGATCGACGAATGTCGAGCTGAAAAGACGACAGGATCCTCTATGCGCAGCCCGACAAGGTCGTTGATGTCGAAAAATCGCCGGTAGTTTGCTTCATAAGGCGCCAAGCGCCAGTGGGCCAAGCGATAAGCCTGCCTGGATAAAAGCGAGTCCAAGGGATCGAACGACGATGGCTGATCCTGAACACCGTTGAAAAGGCGCAGAACTTCATCGACTGCACAGCGAATCGTTTCATCGTTCTGGTGCAGACACCAAAGTCTCGTTTTGAGTTCGGCACTGGATTTTTGGCGGTCCTCAGAATGAATGCCGCCGCTGTTTTCCGGGTTGGATAACGCTTCTGAGAGCGCTCGGAGATCCCCAAGGCTGGCAGCGGTTGATTCATTTCTGTTCTTGAGGTCCTCCGGGCAGAGTTCCAGGGCGTCGCGGTAGGTCTCGGGACGGAGCGGGAGCCGGTGGTCCTCATACTGAAAGAAGAAACCGCGGTCGTCAAAGCGCAGCCGAATACCTCGGCTCCAAAGGATGTCGGCATACGGGCGCGCGAGAATTGGCAGAATGACGCGATTGTTTTCGAGCGTCGCAACTTTTATTCCTTGCGGCTCCCAGTCAATGTCGAAAAACGGCGCGTACCGAGACTGACTTCCGTTTTCCAAGACATCCATCCACCAGGGATTCTCGGAACTGGCGGCCATGTGATTGGGAACGATGTCGAGCAAGAGGCCCATGCCGTACTGACGAAGCCGCGCTGCCAGACGGTCAAATTCTTCTTCCGTACCCAATTCGGAGTTAATGAGCATCGGATCGGCAACGTCATATCCGTGCGAACTCCCTCTGCGGGCCTTGAAGCGCGGAGAAGCGTACAAATCTGAAATACCTAAATCATGGAAATAAGGCACGAGCGCTTCAGCATCGGCGAAGCGAAAATTGAGGTTGAACTGGACGCGATATGTCGCAGAAGGAATTCGCATGGCGGCTATTGGATTCGTGTAAAGAAATCCCCGTGCAGGAGAGGAGCTGAATCCATGAAACTTGCGTGAAAGCGTGAAGCGCAATTTGTCACTCGGAGTCTCCTTGACTCATCTGGAAGAGCACGAACGAACGGCTTTGCACATCGAGCGAAGCTTGATTGCCTGCATGTAATGAAGCAGGGGCGGGACTGCGCGGGCCTTCCCATTTCTCATCGCTCGAATCAATCTGCTTTCGCCAGATGCCGGGAGTGAGGGGGTAGTGGATCGAGATTGTATCTAGGCCAAAGTTGTAGAACAGGGCAGCCCGATCTTGTTCGCGCCACCGTTCGACGATCAGCGCGGCAGGCTCGAATACTGTAATTTTTTCTGCGTTTTTGCTCGGATTTGAAAGAGCGGGCATCGTCTTTCGGACCCGCAGCAGTTCCGTATAGAACGAAAGAAGCGTGCTGTGCCGGCCCTTCTCTCTCTCCTCCCAATGCAACTTAGATCGCAGGAAACTATCCAGCGCAGCAGGGTCAGGAATATCGCCGGTCCATGCAAAAGGCTCAAATTCCTTGCGTCTGCCTTGGCGCACTTTCTCGATCAGACCGGCATCCTCGTGGCTGACAAAATATTGAAAGGGCGCATGTTCTCCATATTCCTCACCCATGAAGAGCAGCGGGATGAACGGAGAGAGAAGCACGAGACCCGCAACGAGCTTCAGAGTTTCAAAGCACACAAGCCGGGAAAGCCGTTCACCCCGCGCGCGATTCCCGACCTGATCGTGATTCTGACTGAAGACAACGAACTGATGACAGGGAGTGTCAACTGACGAACTTCCGTGATGCCGCCGTCGAAACGCGGAATACTGGCCGCCATACACGAACCCTTCACGGCACGCCTTAGCGAGATGCTCGATCGTGCCGAAGTCCTGATAGTAGCCGTTACGTTCACCAGTAACGAGTGCGTGAACCGCATGGTGAAAGTCGTCGTTCCACTGCGAATCAAGACCGAATCCACCCGATTCCTGGGGAGCTAACGATCGTGGGTCGTTGCGGTCGTTTTCGGCGATCATATGCACCTTTCGTCCGAGCCGCGGCGAAAGCTCAGCAACGCGCTCGACCAACTCGTCGAGAAACCGCTTCGCGGAGAGGTCCGTGATGGCGTGAATGGCGTCGAGACGAAAGGCGTCGACGTGAAATTCGGTGATCCAATATAGCGCGCTCTCAATAAAGAAGCGGCGAACCTCGTCACTGTGGGGACCATCGAAATTGACCGCATCTCCCCAGGGCGTCTTGTAACGATCCGTGAAGTAGGGTCCGAAATCGCGTAGGTAGTTTCCTTCCGGGCCAAGATGGTTATACACAACGTCAAAAGCCAAACCCATTCCTACCCGGTGGCAGGCATTGACTAGTCTTTTTAGCGCTCCTGGGCCGCCATAAGTGTTTTGGACAGCATAGGGATAAACTCCGTCATAGCCCCAGTTCCGATCTCCGGGAAATTGTGCGATGGGCATTAACTCGATAAGAGTTATGCCCAGGGACTTCAGGCAAGGCAAGCGATCAATGATGGCGTCGAGAGTGCCCTCCGGCGTGAAGGTCCCGACGTGGAGCTCATAGAAGGCCGCATCAGTAAGAGGAATGCCGCTCCACTTTGAATCCGTCCATTTAAACGAACTGCAGCATACCTGCGATGGGCCGTGCACACCCATCGGCTGATATTTTGAAGCGGGATCTGGGCGCCGTTTCTTTCCGTCCAGAACATAGAAGTAACGCGTCTGGGCCTGTGCCGCGGAAGAGGCGCAATGAAAATAGCCACGGCCAATCGGCACCATTTGGACTTGGCGGGCGCCGGGCTGGTCGAGTTCAAGCCTCACATCCTTGGCCCAGGGAGCCCAGACCAGGAAAGAACAACAACCGTCATTCATAATGTTTGCGCCAAGCGGCAATTCGGACGGTGAACGCTCCGTCATCCTTTCGCCCCTTCCAGATACTCCTTCTTTGAACCAACGGAAAGCGATGCTCCAAGCGGCTAAGACTCTGGCCAGACGAAGCGCGGCAGCGACATGAAGTTGCCGCGGAGTACCGAGAAGTCGCCCATGCTACGGATTACCGAGGCCTCTGCTGGACGTGCGCCGCGTTGCGGCCGATCTCCACGCAAGGGTTCTCCCCGCCCGTCGTGAAAGAGGCAGGCATCTTCGCGGTCGGGCGCTCTACAAGTTCCTGTCTAGACATTCGTTTAATCCTCCATGGTCCTTCGTCTTCAAGCCATGGACGGAGTGGCAGCGAAATATGGCGCGGTGCGCATCTGGTCGGCGCTTCGCCGTCGAGTAACCTATCGTGCGACACGGCTAGAGGGGGCAACCACGAGTCGCAGAATTCTGCCTCATGCTTCTCGTGAGGATAGCAAAGAAAACCGAAGGGGAGCCGGCCCAGCCCTTCTGGCCTTGATCTCTCAAGGCACCTCGACTCCCCTTCGTCTTCTTCCGATCGAACGGAATTGATAGTCCGCAGAAGCATGATCTATACACAGGATGCTGAGAACAATACGGTCGATTCACTAGCAGCGACTGGGAATGTGCCGTATGCGAACTCCGGTGTTTTTTCGATGGCGATGCCTCTCAGAATACCTACGTGAAACGAAATTGTGGAGAGCTGCCTCGTTCTGTGGGCTGAGTCGAAAGTAGTGGGACCAAATACGCCCGACTCCACGTGGTTCGGCAATAACGACTTGCTAGATGGATTAATTGTGCGCAGAATGTGAGCGTTTTCCTCTCGAAAGAGTCATGTGGCCTGCCGAATCGGTCTTGGCCTGCGCCTAAGGAGGGTCGAATGCTGCATCTCGATACCGGCAACACGGGATTCATGATTCTGTGCACCAGCTTGGTGATGTTGATGACGCCGGGGCTGGCGTTTTTTTATGGCGGGTTGGTCGGACGAAAGAATGTTCTAGCCATCATGATGCAGAGTTTCGTTTCGATGGGCTGGACGACGGTCATTTGGTATTTCTACGGCTTCTCGTTGTGCTTCAGTGGCGACTGGCACGGCATTATCGGAAACTTCCACGACGTGTGCTTGCGGGGGATTGGCCTGTCCACCGCGTCGCCGAACGACACGATCCCGATGATGGTTTTCGTCGCGTATCAAATGATGTTCGCGATTATTACCCCGGCACTCATCTCTGGCGCATTCACAAATCGCGTGACCTTCAAGGCGTACATGGTGTTTCTGACCGGCTGGCTGACCTTGGTTTATTTTCCGTTTGTGCATATGGTATGGGGCGGCGGAATGCTGCAGCAATGGGGCGTGAGGGATTTCGCCGGTGGAATCGTGGTCCACAATATTGCGGGCATCGCGGCGCTGGCTTCTGTGCTTTACGTGGGTAGACGCCGCAGTCGCGACACCGGCCCGCACAGCATTCCACTGGTAGCCCTGGGAACGGGGCTGCTGTGGTTCGGATGGTACGGATTCAACGCCGGCAGCGAAATGCGCGTGGATTCGGTGACGGCGACGGCGTTTCTGAACACGGATGTGGCGGCTTCCTTTGCGGCGATCGCCTGGCTGCTGGTGGCTTGGGCACACCAGAAGAAACCAAAGTTTCTGGGGCTGTTGACCGGCGCTGTGGCGGGACTCGCTACGATTACTCCGGCAGCGGGCTATGTTTCTCCCGCAACCGCCGTGATCATCGGCGTAGCCGCGGGCGTGGTGTGCTATTACGCAGTGGAACTGAAAAACAAATTGCAGTGGGACGACGCCCTGGACGTTTGGGGCGTCCACGGCGTCGGCGGCTTTCTGGGCATCGTGCTTTTGGGGCTTTTCGCGGATCAGCGATTCAATCCCAGCGGCGCAAACGGGCTGCTTCATGGAGATGCCAGCTTCTTCTACAAGCAACTGGTGGCGGTGCTATTCTCGTCGGCGTGGGCGTTCGTTTTTACCTATGGCATGTTGAAGACGATCAATCTATTCACACCTGTGAAGGTTGAGTTGGCGAGCGAAGAAGCTGGACTGGACGAGTCTCTGCACGGTGAACATGCATATGAGGAGTTTTAGGCACGGGAGAGCAGCCACCTTTGCCACCATCGACGAAAACGGTGGATTGTCCAAAGCAATGAGCCAATTTCGTGTCTTTGATGGATGTGTTATTTAAAGCCAACGACATGAAGATCTCATGTCTTGTGCATGTCTCCCTCTCACGTCGCTCCTGCAGCTTCATTCCTTGCTGACGTTGACGTAATAGATGTCGGTGGCCACCTCGAATTGGTACTTCATAAGCGACGTCTTCATGGTTTGCCATTCGGTCGTCGGGTGAATGATCTGCCAGTGGTCTTCTGTATCGGCAGCGCTCCCTACGCGAATGGGCATCGCGAAGTCTGCCTCATCCACCTGCCAGCGATAGGCCACCGTGCCGTCCATGCTGTCGAACTTCAGCTCCAGCGTCGGAATCGCCGTGTGGCGAAGGTATTGATTGAAGACCGGCGTCAGATTCATTCCGGTTTGTTGATTGAAATAGCCGACAACGTCCTCGCTCATGATCGAGTGATATTTGAAGTGCTGGAAGAAGCTATGCAGCAGTGAGAACCATTTGGGGTCGTTGTTGACGACGCTGCGGAGCGTGTTAATGAAAAGTGCGCCCTTGAAGTATTGGTCCTCCGGCGGATTGTAGAGAATGCCGCGCTGTCCGACGATGGGCCGGTCGTCGCGGATTTTTGGTTTGTAGCCGTTCAGATATTCGAGCGCCGCGTCGTGGCCCCATCGATATTCAACGTAGAGGGATTCGAGATACGTGGCCCAGGCTTCGTGAATCCACATATCGGAAACGTCGGCGGCATTGATGCTGTTGCCGAACCATTCATGCGCGCTTTCATGGATGATGATGAAGTCAAACTTCGGACTAATCCCGACGCCGGTCCAGTCGCGTCCCAGATAGCCGTTGGTGAAGTGGTTGCCATAGGTGACGGCGCTCTGATGCTCCATTCCGGAGTAAGGCACTTCGATGAGTTTGTAGCCGTCTTTTTTGAAGGGATATTCGCCAAAATAATGTTGGTAGGCTTCCAGCATGCCCTTGGCCTGAGCAAATTGCGTTTTGGCTTTGTCGAGGTCTTCGGGCAGCACGTAGAAATCGAGCGGAAGGCTGCCGAGTTTGTCGGAGAAGTGGACGTAGTTGCCGACGTTGAGGGAAACGTCGTAATTGTTGATGGGATAGTGAACGAACCAGTCCCAGCGCGTATAGCCGTCGCCAAGATCAGTTTTGCCCATGAACTTTCCGTTGGAGACATCGACTAAGTTGTTGGGAATTGCGACGCTGATTTCCATGCTTTGCACGCGATCGCGCCACTGTTCCTTGTTTGGCCACCAGATGCTGGCGCCGATGCCTTCGCAGGCGGTGTAAATCCAGGGATGGTCTGAAGAGTCCTCACCAAAGGTGAACCCGCCGAAGCGGCCGGTGCTTTTGGGATAGCCGGAATAGTAGAAGTCAATTGAATAGGCTTTGCCGGCGCGAAGCGTCTGCGGAAAGTCGATGAAAACGGCGCCGAACTGGCGGGTGTATTTCAACGGAGTCGTGCCCAGCAGGATTCTATCGACGTTGAGATTGGGAGTCAGATCCAACTGGATGCGATTGCCGTCTTGCAGCATTTTGAAGCGAACAGTGTTCTTGCCGCTGATGAACCTTTTCTGCGGGTCGACGCGAATATCCAGGTGATAGAAAAGCAGGTGATTGTTCGCGCGATACGGTCCATATCCGCCGCGCAAAATATCGGCCTCCGTGGGAGGCGCTCCGGCTTGCCGTGGCCGATACGATGACGCTGGCTGTTGCGGCTGTTGGGTGCTCTGCGCGGGCAGCGACGCAGCGCTACATGCGAGCAAGAGAATAATGCCCAGGAATTCTCCGTAGAACACCGGTTTCGACATGATTCTACCCTTTCGCAATTCTTTACTTTGCGCTGGCCTGCCTGAAGCAGCGCGAGTGTACCACCTCGCAAAAAAGCTTGCGGCAATTAGTATTTCTCGGCTTCGCGCGGATCGCGGCGACCGGCTGTCCTGGATTGACTTGGACGCAAAGTACCGAGCCCTGGCACTTTACAATTTTCAATGCGGCGTCCAAAGCAGCGCCGAGACTCACCCAGTTGGTTCGATGTTTGCGTGAGGATGGGATTGACCGCGGCCATAGCGCAACGCAAATTGCGCGGTAGTACTTTCGTACCGAACTAAAGTTCTATTGACTCCATTCGTGATTGGCATAGTGTGGCGGCAGTTTCCTTCGCGCCTCCCAACCCCTCGCGGAGACTGTGAGGAGATCCATCATGCTTAGAATTCTCCTGAAGGTAGGCGTAGCGATAGTCAGTTTGCTGGTTGTTTCCGTGTTCGTTCCCCGCGCTGATGCAAACTCCGTCGATTTTGCCTGCGGAGGCCTCGCTAATCTGTGTCTCGGAACCGTTTCGCTGACCCACGGCGATTATGTGGGCTCTGTGGTTTCCGAAAGCAGTTTCGACGGCCTGTCATATGCGGTGGACTTCGATGTCGCTAAGGCGACAGGTATGGGCATTATCAGTATCCTCAGTGGGTCAGAATTGTTGGCCAACGGTTCCGTTCAGAACACTACGCCAGTCGTTTATGGAGACGACGTAGCACTGACGTTCAACGTTAACTGGACGAGTGTAACGGGCGTGATTGCAATGGCGCTCGACGGAACCCCGTCAGCACTGGGCTATGGCCTTACCACAGTGGAGTTCATAGACCCGGCTTCACAACCGTGGCCGTCAATGAGCGCGGACGTTCACATCATTTCCGGACTCGTGCCAACTCCTGAGCTATCAACTCTTCTCCTTCTTGGAACAGGGTTACTGGGTTTAGGAGCTGCTTGCCGTCGCTCGATTCTTGGGAGATAGCCTGGTCTGCGCTGAGCCCTACTCTGTGCAGTGAGAGTTTCTGGAAAATTCTTCAGCATGCCCCCTGTGCAGAATTCACCTAGCGCGCGCGGGCCCGCCACGGCGCCATGCGGCTGAGCATCCCGTCTCGCACCACGAGGGTGTGAAACAGAATCGCTCCAAAATGGGCGATGAACGCCAGGAACAAAAGGTAGGCGAGAATGGTGTGCGTCCTTCTCAGAAAGGCGTACAACATCACGCTGTGCGGGAGGATGGGAAAAAGATGCAGTGACCCGAACAGGACAATCGGGTACCGCGCCGCCGACAACATCCCCCACCCGATCAGCGGCAGCACAAACAGCAGCGTATACAACAATACTTCGGATGCGTGTGCGACAAAGCGCTCCTGGGACGACATGGTGGGGGGAAACGGAGGCAGAGTGCTGAAGTGCCGATTTACGAAGCGAATCACGACCACAATCAGAATAGCAATCCCCAACGGGCGGTGAATAGAAACCAGAAGGTGGTAGTTGCCGAGCGATGCCACCATCGCGACGCCAATGCCCAGCATGGTCAGGACCATCGCGGCCATCAGCCAGTGCAGGAACCGCATGGACCCATTGAATTGCGGTCGGCCGGTCGTCGTGCTGGAGCTCACTTTCGCACCTCTGAAGGGGTGATCTCGCTAGGCTCTTTCGTTTCCCCTGCGCGCCTGGTAAACGATTGCGAGTAAATCGCCGACCGCGCGCTGAGCAAGGGATCGTTGGATGGCGCCATGCCGGCCGGCAAAACCAGCGGATCGAAATTGATGTCGCGCGCGGGACTGG
The DNA here is from genome assembly GCA_030037775.1 of Candidatus Acidiferrales bacterium. Taxonomy (GTDB): domain Bacteria; phylum Acidobacteriota; class Terriglobia; order Acidiferrales; family UBA7541; genus DAHUXN01. The sequence continues at coordinate 46,177 of JASHQB010000204.1, read as the reverse complement.
TTTCCTCGCTTTCCACAGAGTCGAGCGTCAGCATTCCCACGTCCACCTGCTCCCGCCCTTCCGGCCACAGGATCGTAGCGTTGTCCGTCGGATCGCCGGGCTGTGCGACGGTCATGAGCAAGCGCCATTGCAAAGGGTGCTGATGGATGCTTGCGATCAGCTCATCGAAGAGGAAATTCTTGTCTTGGCTCGCTCCAGTCCCGGCCCCATACGGCTGCACGGGCACGAGCGTCCAGCGCACGTAGGTGGACGCTCCGTCCGCCCTGACGAATCGGAACGCATTGAGACTGTAGTAGGCGGCGTTGTCGAACCCAGACGACGGCGCATGGCTCTTAATGATTGCGAGCGCCTGCACAGTTTCGGGATGGCTTGCGGCAAATGCCGCCATTTTTTCCGGGTCGGGTTTACCTGTGTTGGGGTTGGGTTGAGAGGCAAGCAGGTTGTCATAAAAGGCCCGCGGGTCCTTGAACGGGAACACCGGTAGATCGACCATGGCGGTCCGCCACTCTTCTCCGTCGGGCAGAGAAAACTGAAGTCCCAAGCCGCGGACCGTGCTCAGATCGTCAGTGACATGGGGATCGCCTCCGCCCAGAGAAAAGCGCCCGATCACTGGCACGCGCCCTGGCCTGAAGACAACGGCCTTCGAGAGGCGCGCTCCCTGCCCGTTGCTGTCGAAAAAGCCTCGAACACATACGCCTTTAGCGTGATTGCGACGGAAACCCGAGTGGATGCCGCCCATCCGCTCAAACTCATCGACGAACCGCCCAGGCGTCAGTGCGTTTGGACTGAGCCACCCGCCCAAATAGAGAAATCCACCGACCACACACAGAATGACAACGCCAACGCCCCCCAATCTGACCAGTCTGCTGCGTCCGGTCAGAGGCGCTGATTGCTCTTCCGTCGGCGCGATCGAGTCACTCGGCAACTGCTCGCTCCAGTGCAACGGCAAACCAACTTATGCCAGATCCCTATTGACTTCCGTCCGGCCGAAGAGCACATCTAAGATAGAGCCAAAGCGTTAGCAATACCTGAAATCGTGTATACCGCCCGAGTCATACCAAGGGGAGACAATCCCACGACTCCCGATCTGGCGATTGCCTTCCGTTTGCTGACCACACGCCCGTAAACCTGGCGACCTTGGCCAAACTACAGAGAACTTCTGAGAAGTGCGGAGCCGGACGTTGCCGCTTACTTCCCCCAGCGACCGCCGACAACACTCGCGCCATCGACGCAGCCGTCAAGACCCCAAATCACAAGCCCGCGCCGACAATAAAACGTCTCGTGGTCGTTCAGTGTGGTTTTGGTTCAGAGTGTCGACGGACGAGACGATCAAGGACCTCCCTCGAGAGTCGTAACATCGCGGCATCACTTCAGATAAGTGCGGACTATCTCCACGAGTTCATCGCCCGCCTTGGCGCGGGAGGAGTTCCTTTCCTTTCTGGGGTCGAGGACGTGAAAGTGGATATGGCCCTCGATCAATTCGGCCATCAGGCCGTTCAACGCGCCGCGACACGCTGCGACCTGCTGGAGCAAGTCGGCACACTCATGATGGCCCCCCAAAGTCCGTTCAACTGCTTCAAGTTGCCCGCGAATCCGGCGGACGCGCCGGAGAAGTTTTTTTCTATCTCTTGTCGTGTGTGCCATCGGTTTTCCAAAATGTCTTGACGATACTTAGGGATAGTATAGTACGCTCTCTTCTCCAGGTGCGGAGCCGCACGAACAGATACCTTGAGGAGTGCAGGCTCCGAACTTTGACCTTGGGGGAACGGTCCATCGGGCTGGGTCTAAGGTTGACGTTCTTGGGGAGAAATAGATTGAGCGGGTTTGGCGATGGGTCGAGCATCATTCGCAAACGGCTCACAGCTTGCCTCGCACTAACAGTTCTCCTCTTTCTCACATCCGCCGGATTCTGGCACCATCATAGCAATTTCGAGTCCCCGGCGACTTGTCCAATTTGTCATGCAATTCATACCCCGTTGGTGCAAGCTGAAATTGCTCCAACGCTTCCGGGCCCCACGATAAGCAGTTGGTCGCCTCCGCTTCAGGCGCAAGTTTTTGAATTCGACCCAGTTACTCGTTTCGCGCCGCCCCGCGCCCCGCCCGCCTCGTAAGTCTCCTTCCGTTCAATAAGGTCCGATTTTCGCACCGCAGCGACAAGCTCGGCTGCGGAAGACATTCGTTCTACGACCACAACGATACCGCCTATCGCGGGGCGACTTGCTAAAGGAGACGAAATCATGAGCGGTTCGCAAAGATCATTCTTAGTTCTGATTGTGTGTTTGTGCGCGCTACTTCTTCCAGGCGTGATCGCAGCGCAAACAGGAAATTCGTCGACGATTTCGGGTACCGTGTTGGACCCATCCGGTGCCGTCGTGGTCAAGGCGACTGTAACCATCCACGACCCAGTGAGTGGTTACGAAAGGTCTGTCACGACTGACGTTACCGGGAGCTTCAATCTTCCGAACGTGCCTTTCAACCCGTATCACATGACCGTTACAGCGACTGGCTTTGCGCCGTACGTACAAGATATCGACGTCCGGTCTACCGTCCCTGTACAGGTGAGCGTGAAGCTACAGGTTGCAGGGTCCAGTATTACCGTGGAGGTCAGTGGAGAAGCCGCTGATCTGCTGGAGAATACACCGACGACGCATACTGATATAGACCGCTCGCTATTCCAACAGGTGCCCCTCGAGAGCAATTCCTCTTCGGTGAGCTCGCTGGTTACGTTGGCAAGCCCGGGCATCGCGGCGGACTCGAACGGTCTTTTTCATGGGCTCGGCGACCATGCGGAAAACTCATTTTCAGTCGACGACGAACCCATCACCGACCAGCAAAGCAAAGTGTTCTCCAATCAGATTCCTGTTGACTCGATCCAGTCGTTGGAGGTCATCGACGGCGCACCGCCAGCCGAGTATGGCGACAAGACCAGCGTGGTGATCGACGTGACCACGCGCTCGGGTCAAGGCGTCACAACTCCACATGGAAGCGTGACAGCTTCGTATGGGACGTTTGGTACGTCGAACGAAGGATTCGACGTCGCCTATGGCGGAGAGAAGTGGGGCAACTTCATTTCCGCAAACGGATTGGATACCGGGCGATTTCTGGATCCGCCGGAATTCGTCGTCATGCACGATAAGGGAAATGAAGAGAATGTCTTTGATCGCGCGGACTACCAGCTCAACCAAACCGATTCCGTTCACGTCAATGTGAACTACTCGCGTTCCTGGTTTCAGACACCGAACTCATTCGACGCGGAATATGCTTCTCCGTGGAATGGTGTCGTAGTCCAAGATGGCGGCCTTGGCCCCAACGGCGAAGCCGTGGGGCCGACGGATCAACGATCACAGATCGGAACGATCAACGTAGCGCCATCGTGGAACCATCTGATCGGCTCGAAAGCGGTCTTTACCCTCGGCACGTGGGTGCGCCGCGATGCCTACAATTATTATCCCAGCGACGATCCATTCGCCGATCTCGGCCCCTTCAGCCTTCAGAGAGAAAGTGTCTCCCAATATCGAACGCTGACCAATGCTGGCGGTCGCGCCACTATTTCCTACGTCAGCGGCATCAACAACATCAAAGGAGGCATCCAGTACGAACAAACATTCCTGAATGAGACCGACAACCTAGGGATTGTTGATCCCACTCTCAACGCTCCGTGCCTCGGTCCCAACACGAACCCCAACACCGTTGCGGACTACCCGTTTGCTCCTGTGCAGGGGTTCACCGATCCCAGTCAGTGCGCAGCAGCAGGACTCGAGGAGAACGTGGCATCGAATCCGAACGCTCCGGGCAACCCGGCCAATGGGTTTTTGAGCCCGGCCTTATACCCCTTGTTCAGCTCAACCTTGGCGCCGTACGACCTGACGCGCGGAGGTGGTCTCTTCAGTTTCAACGGTCATACCGACATAAAGGAACTCGCCGTTTACATCGACGACGCGATCACGAAGGGTGCTTGGAACTTCCGGCTAGGAATCCGTGGTGATCTCTATAACGGCATCACTAGCGGTAGTCAGGCCGAGCCGCGCCTGGGGATCGCATACAACGTCAAGCCAAGCGGCACGGTTCTCCGCGTTTCCTACTCGCGTTCCCTGGAAACACCGTTCAACGAAAACTTGATCCTTTCCAGCGTCGGATGCAGTAACCCCGTTCTGGGGCCGCAGGATGGAATTCCAGGCACTGGACTGCTGCTCTGCTCATCAAACTCTTTCACTCCAATAGCTCCTGGCTTTCGTAACGAATTCCACGCCGGGCTGGAGCAAGCCTTTGGAAAACACGTGGTTCTCGACGGCGAGTACATCTGGAAATACACGCACAACGGATATGACTTCAGTGTGTTAGGCAATACACCAATTACATTTCCGATTGAATGGACCCGCTCCAAAATCCCTGGATTCGCCGCTCGCGTGAACCTTACGAACCTCAAAGGCTTCACGGCCTACGCGGTGGCGTCCAGCGTTGCTGCCCGTTTCTTCACTCCGCAAATTGGCGGAGCCGGCGCCACGCCCTCTGCCGCGGGGGCGTTCCGCATCGATCACGACGAACACTACAATCAGACCACCCACTTGCAGTATCAGTTGCCATTTGAAAAGGCAGCGTGGATCGGCTTCAACTGGCGATACGACAGCGGGCTCGTAGCTGGTGCAACTCCGTGCTATGGAATCAACGCCTATAACGATTGCCCAGGCTCGTTCACAAACATCAGTGGCATGCCCAGTGTCTCCCTGATCGCTGCCAACGTTGGTTTTGTGCCTCTTTCAGCTGATCAGGAGTTTGAGGCCGGGTTCACTTGTAATGGAGTGCGCGCTACACCGCCCAGTCCAGCAAATCCATCGGGTACACCGCTAAGCTCCAACGGCGTAGTAGGTGTTTGCCCGGCAGCACAATTCGGGTCGCCACTCGTGAAAGTTCCAGCTCCTAATAAGGAAGATGACGACCTCAATCCTCCTCGCATTCAGCAGCGCAATCTGTTTGATCTAGCGGTCGGCGACGACAATCTGTTCCACGGTGACCACCGCAGGTGGAGCGCACAATTCACGGTCATCAACCTAGCGAACGACTACGGACTGTACAACTTCCTGTCCACGTTCAGCGGCACTCATTATGTAACGCCGCGCACGCTGACGGGCGAAATCGGCTTCCACTTCTGATACCTCCCCGAGGACGCGAAAGCCCCGAACGAACGAAGCATGGTTCGTTCGGGGCTTTCACTCGTTGTGAAGAGTAGCGCGTTCAAAGGAGAGCGGCTCTTGGCGAGCGGCCATGTTTAGCCCGGCAACTAAGGTAGTGAGAACTACTAGAGAGCTCTTGTGAAGCTTTCCTTGGATAACTATATCCCGGATGTACTCATGCGCGATCTCGCTGAACATGAAAGGCGGCCCTCCGCATTTCTGGTTTACCTGTACGTATGGAGGCGAAGCCTGGGTGCGGGCCAGAAAGTTGCCTCGCTGAGCTACCAGGAGATCGCGGAAGGCACGGGGCTATCAAAGTCTGCCGTGCAAAGCGCCGTCAGGCTTCTCAAGAAGCGAAGGCTAGTCTATGTCTCACTAAAGAGCCCGACTGCTACTCCAGTCTATAGAGTAGAGCGTCCCCGGATGCAGCGAATGCAACCGCACCCGCCAACGGGAGCAGCATAAGCCATCGATTATCGCGAGACGACATAATTTTGGTCGGGTTATCAGCTATACGGAAGCGATTGCAAGCCCATGGACTTTAGCCTCGCATCAAATGCAATTCCTCCTTCGATTCCTCGCCGGTTCCTAGATTCGACGGCCTAGTCGGGGCCTCGAAGAGGAAGAATCTCAAAGTCCAGGACACGCAGCCGTGGCTTACGATGGGAAGTTCATGCGGCGGACGAGAGCCTGAAATCTAGGATCACTGCGGAGACGGTCGAACGCCGGCCATACTCTCAGCAGCGCAAGAAAATCGTCATGTTCTCGGTAGCCCCGCTCGAGCCAGGTGATGGCATCGTCGTTATCTCCTAGGTTCGCGTACACTTCAGCGACCCAGCCGGGGCGGATATACCGCTTCTGTTGTTGAAGACGAAGGACGCAAGTGGTGAGTTGGCGGCGCGCGTCCGCCGATTGACCAGCCGCCGCATAGGTGGAGGCAAGGTCAAAGCCCTGTTGAAGGTTCTCTCGCTGCACATAGCGGATAGCGTCGTCAAACTTTCCCTGCGCTCTCAAGACCAGCGCGAGGCCGTAGATTCCCAGCGGGTCGTTGGGGTTGAGTTCGAGGATGCGACGGAACTCCGAAGTCGCCTTTCCGTAATCGCGGGCGTGGAAGTAAACGCGCCCGGCGCGGTACATGACGACTGGTGAAAGCGGATCCAACTGCAAAGCCTGCTGGGCGAGGGAGAGTGATTCTTTTTGATCCCCCACCATAGAGAGAATGTAGGCATATTGATAGAGCGCGGTTACGTATCCGGGATTCAATTCAAGAGCGCGCTGAAACTCTTTTTGGGAGCCGACCCAATCCCATTCGGCGGCGTGGCTGTAAGCGAGTGCGGCATGAGCTTCGGCCAAGGAGTCGTCCAAGGCGATCGCTTTTGAGGCTGCCGCCTTGGCTTTGGGAAGGCCGTCGGAAGGAACGAGATTGCCGAAGGCAACGAGCTCGACATAAGCGTCGGCGAGGCCGGCATAAGCCTCCGAATAGCTGGGATCGGCAATCGTTGCTTGGCGGAAATAATCTACCGATTTGAGGAGGCCTTCGCGTGTGCGTTGGTTCCAGAAGTAGCGGCCGCGGAGATAAAGATCGTGGGCCTCGGGAGTCCTGGCTTCGGAATCGGCAAGCTGCTTCTCCTCGGAGTCAGGCACTGTGATTTGGGTTTCGCGAATGATTTGTCGCGCCAATTCGCGCTGGAGGCTCTGTAACTCCTCGATATTGCGGTCGTAGGTTTCTGCCCAAACAGGGGTCCCGTTGGCGCGCATGAGTTCGAGGCTCACGTGAACACTGTTGCCGGAGCGCGCTACCGAACCTTCCACGATGCCGGCAACATTCAGCTCCCGACCGATTTGGGACGGAGACTCGGCTTTGGTCTGATTACCCGATGCAGAGGTCCGCGAAACGACCTTCAACGCTCTGACCTTGGAAAGGTCCGTGATGAGCGCTTGCGTCATGCCGCCGGCAAGATAATCCTGGCCGGCATCGCCGGAAGTGTTGGCAAGGGGCAGCACGGCGACGGATGCGATTTTGGAATTCAGCAGAGCTCCGTGAGGAGCGAGTTTGCCCCGGACGGCAAACACAACCGCGAGAGCTGCCATGGCGGCGACCAGCGAGGTCATGAAGGCCGCGGCGATAGATCGTTGATGACGAGAGAAAAAATGCCGGACGCGGTAGGAGAGGGTAGCAGGCCGCGCTTCGAGAGGCTCATGCTTCTGATAGTGATCGATGTCACGGATCAGCGCGTCAACGGAGTGATACCGAAGCGCGGGGTCCTTGTGCATGGCTGTGAGGCACAGCGCGTCCAGCTCCGGAGAAACTGTCTTGCGGAATGCGGCCATGCCTTTGTGGCTTGTCTTCGAGGCGGACGTTTGCCACATCACCGATGAGGGTTTCTCCGCTTCCCTTTCAGTGAGAAATTTTTCCGCCTGCGCCGGCGTGCAGCCGGAAAGATCAAACGGAAGGCGTCCGCACAGCAGTTCATACAAAATGACGCCCAGGGAATAGACGTCAGTGTGAATTCCGACACGCTCTCCGCGAATCTGTTCGAGCGAGGCATAGGCCGGCGTCATCAAACGCAAGCCTGTGGCGGTTTGCTCCACGGATTCGCCGAAGCTTTCAACATGCTTGGCGATGCCAAAATCCAGGAGGCGGACTGTTCCATCCTCTCTGACAAGGATATTGGAAGGTTTCAGATCGCGGTGAATCACCCCATGCTGATGCGCGTAGAGAACAGCTTCACAGACGGCGCGAAAGAGCCGCAGGCGCTCCTCGACGCTGCATTGGCGCTCGTGACAATACTCGGTGAGCGGAACACCCTCGACATATTCCATCACGAAAAACGGCGTGCCGTCGGGAGACGTGTTGGCATCGTACAGCCGCGCTATCGAAGGGTGGTTCAGCTGCGCGAGTGTACGTTGCTCGGTGGCGAAGCGCTCGCGGCGCGACGGGGAGAGCCAAGCGTCACGCAAAATTTTGATGGCCACCAGACTGCCGAGATCCTTGCGTTCGGCGAGATAGACCACACCCATCCCACCTTCACCGAGGCGCTTCTTGATACAGTAGGGACCGAATTCCTTGAACGGAAGCGAAGCGGTGGAATCACCCAAGATCTGTTGCGCTACTTCGGAAACGTCACGGTCGAGCAGTGACGCTCCGTGCGCGTCTTCTTCCAGCAAAGCCAGCACTTCTGAAACGAGCACTTCGTCTCCATCGCAGACGGAGCGCAAATAGGGGAGGCGTTTGGGTTCAGGAAGCGCTGCGGCGTCGTGGAAAAGCGACTGAATCTTGTCCCAACGAGCTTGATCCATGGCCGTACCCCAGAGCTGGATGGAACCCGGGCCGTTAATTCGATTCGCGAAGCTCACGGGCGAGCCAAGCCTTGGCTGCCCGCCAATCACGAAGAACGGTTGCTTCTGAGACCTTCAGCACTGCCGCTGTTTCGGGAATATCGAGCCCGCCGAAAAAGCGGCTCTCCACCATAATCGCTTGGCGCGGACTCATATCCGCAAGAGTATCGAGCGCTTTATTCAATGCCAGCAAATTCTTGGCGTCACAAGGCTTCTCGCGAAAGGAGCCATCGAACGTAACGGTAATTCGGGAGCCGCCATTTCTCTTGTCTGCGTTGCGGCGGCGCGCGGCTTCGACGAGAAGCTGGCGCATGGCGCGCGCGGCGATACGTTTGAAATGAAGGCGCGAAGTCACTGCGAGTTCGGAAGATTTCGCGAGTTTTATCCAGGCTTCGTTGACGAGCGCCGTGGGATTCAGCGTCGCGTTCGGATCGCCGCGGCGAACCGTCGACGCGAGCCGGCGCAATTCCTCATATGTGGCGCAAAACAAATCGTCGATGGCACGCCGCAATTCAGGGCGCGCAGCCTCTTCAGGCATGTCGAATGCCTGCGGAGGCAGATTATTTTCGCCAGCGGTGACGGTTTTTTCTTCCCGTTTGCGCATTGCACAGTAACAAGCAGTCAAAAATAAGATTTTGTTGGTCTGCAGGGGCAGCCCTGCGTGACCCAGACTCTAACACTGGCGGCATTTTGCCGCAACGAGGCGGGCGTGCGCCAGAGGCCGTCCGCCGGAGCGGGGGGGAAGAGACATGAAGATCAATGTGCTTCTGCGAAATGCAACACTCTCACTGGCGATAGCGGCGCTGGGAATGGCAGGTGGCACCGCCTTTGCGCAAGCACAAGGGCAAGCCCAGCCACAACCCTGCCCTGCGACGGCGCCCGCGAACACGGCCGGCGCTGCGAATTCCGCTGCTAGCACGGCTTCCAATACGGCCAAGAACGGTAAAAACACCGGCGAAGCCGCGCAAATCTCAAACGATGCCAATCAAGTATCGAATTCCGTCAATTCAACCGCTAACAGCGCAGAGTCTACAATGAAGAGTCTTAGCGGACTCTTTCACAAGAAAAAGGCGGCAGCGGCGAGCGCAAGCCCGTGTGCGCCCGCTACCGCCGGGTCAGGGACTAATTCCGCCGCAGCGACAACAGCGCGACCGGGAGGCGCACAGCCTGCCAACGGAGCATCCACAGGGGCTGGGATCAATGTGGATAAGCCCTTCACGCCGCCGGCGGGAATCAAAGTGGAGGCAACGCTTCTCGCCCCCTATGCAGAGGGCAATTCATTTCAAGTGAGCCCTCATGGCGTTCATGCGGCGACGCTCGCGCACAGCGGCAGCCGTCTGCAAATCATCTATGACGGCGTTGCGGGTCCGGTGTTTGACACTTTTGGCGGCAATCAATATCAGCCGGTTTCGTTTAGTCCGGATGGCAACCACTTCGGCTATTGCGGCATTGCCAGCGAGCAATTCAGCGTCATGGTCGATGGCAAGCAGGTCGGCGGCGGCCCGCAAGTCAACTCCAACTATACGTGCAACGTTTATTTCTCTCCCGACAGCCGCCATTTCTTCTACACCATGACGACCACTGGCAATGGAGGAGACACCTACATCCGCGTCGTGTTCGACGGCAAGATCGAGCTGCGTCTCGGGGACTTCAACCCGCAAAGCATGACCTGGAGCCCCGACGGCGACAATTTTGCCATGCTCGTCGATTCGTATCCGCCTGTACCCAACGCGGGGCAGCAGCTCGTTGTGAACGGAAGACGTTCCTCCCTCCCCGGCGGCTCTCCCCAGTGGAGCGCCGACAGCAAGCATCTCTACACCGTCGGCATCCGCCAGGGCCAGGGCCAGACGCTCTTCCTTGACGGCAAACCGCTATTGACCGCCACGCGAATCGTGTTGGCGATCCCGCCCGTTGGGAACATGGCGGTAATGGCCGCCTACCTCAGCAATGGTGGCCGGGGCGGCGTGCTCCAGGAAGCGTGGTATCTCGCCGTAAACGGCCAGAAGGTTCCCGGCAGCGAAATCGTCAGGCCGAGAACAGGCGGTGGTGGCCAAATCGGGCAAATCTACTTCAGTCCAGACGGAAAACACTACGCCGCACTCTGCACTGGTGTCACGAACAAGATGTACGTTTTTGCCGACGGCAAAAGGGGCCTCGATTACGGAACGATTGGCTTTGTGGGATTTACGGCAGATTCCTCCAAACCCGTTTACGTGGGGTTTAATGGCAGGAACTATCTCGTCATAGGCGACCAGGAATCGCAACTGCCGGACGGCGGTCAGCAGCCGGTGATCGCTCCTACGGGAGATCACGTCGCGGCTGCGGGACTTGGATTGACTCTCGATGGCCAGCCGCTCAATCTGGCCGGTAACCCGCCGACGTCACGAACTTCGGCATTCGCCTACTCCCCCGACGGCGCGCATTACGCCTTCCTGATGCAGGGGCGCAGTAGCTTTACCGCGTTCGAGGATGACGTGCCGCAGACTGCTTACACTTGGATCGGTAATGGAAACCAAGCCGGAAAGCTCTGGAACGGCAGCCACATGGCTTACTTCTGCGGTCTGGCGAATCCCTCCGGCCCGGACACGTACGGGCTCTGTGTGGACGGCAAGTTTGCGTACTTCGGGCGCAATCCCGTCTACGAAAACCTAACCTTCTCCCCCGACGGGAACCACGTCTTCTTCGACGACAACAAGAATGCACAGGGCTTCCGTCTTTTTGTGGATGGGCAGCCGGTACTCGATGGCTTTAAATCCTCCGCCGGCTGGGCACAGGGGACATGGGAGATGGAACCCGACGGCACGCTGGAAATCCTCACGCAAGACAACACCGGGCTGAAGCGCTACAGCATCACTGCGTCGTCAAGCACAAGCGTCAGCAGCCTGCTTGGCGGCGGCACTGCGGTGGCAGCAAATCACTAAGGGATGGGGCGCGATGGCGCGCTGGCTTTCAATTCATGAGGCTCGAGGGTCCGACAATTCGCATGTACAAAGGAGATGAACGATGAACGCAACAGGCACAGCGCGGGCACAAGCGAAAACGAGAGGCACGGTGATCAAGATTCCGGATAGCAATCCGGGAATTATTTTCGTCAATGGCGAGCAGCGGTTTTTCGCGCTGGAAAACGTGTGGAAATCTCCGGTGGCGCCCACGGCAAACATGACAGTAGACGTCGAGCTGGACGCCTCGGGTGCGATCGCTGCCATCACGGCTGTGGACTCCCACCAGATGGCGAAGGAGCGCATGAATCAACTGAGCGGCGTTGCGCAAGAGCGCGGCAAGGAAGCCGCGAAACTCGCGCAGCAAGGGGTGGGAGCGCTGGCGGCGCGCATGGGCGCCGTACCCCTCGGCAGCGCAGTGCTGGTGTGGATCGCCTGGTTCTTCTTCCCGGCGGCGGGCGTTGACACGGGCGGCGGCAAACTCTCGTTCACTTTTTGGAGTCTGCTTGGCACGAATTTCAAGGATATCGAAAGCATAGCGACCCCTGGCGCCAATCACGGGCTGTTCTCTTTCCTGGGCCTCGTCGCGATTGCCGCGCCGTTTGTTGCGCCCTTTCTTCGCGCTTCCTGGTCGAAGTATCTGAATGCTGCGCCGCTCGCGTACATCGTGACCGGCCTCATCATGATCTTCGCAAATGAACACTCAGTTTTTAGCGATATAGCCAAAGCTGCCGGGACCAATCCTTTTTCGTGGAGCGCGATGCTCATCGTCCTCCTCGCTGCATCTGCAGTGCTCGCTCTTGGCGCATTCAAATCGGCTGCACGGACGTAAATTTTTATTTCAGAGGAAGAAAAGCTATGAAAATTCCAAGGCCGACAGGGGTGGCACTTGCGATGATAGCGGCGATGGCCAGCTTCTTCTCCGCGGCCATTGCCTCCGCACAAAACATCCAGACTGGGGTCACCTACGTATGCAACGGAGAACGAATCTATATTGAGAACTGCAACATTCGCGACACTTCGGACACCTCGAACTGTATGGTCGGGCATCCGGATACGATTCTGCCCAATGGTTTAATGAAGTACACCTACGAGTCCCGGGGCAGTTTGAAGAAACTGCTGCCGACGTGTAAGCAGCCGTCGGCTCAGGATGTCGCTAAAGCGCAGGCGTTCAACAAGAAGATCCAGGACCAGCAGGACGCGGCTTTCAAGCGCGCCGAACAAGGCAACCCCTATGCAGCCGGCGCACCGGCACCGCAACCTGCCGAGGATCCGGCAACGCACGCCATGAGACGATGCGTCGCCGCAGGGCGGCCATCATCCGTGTGCCTCGGAAACGGCCTGATGGATTCGCTGATGCCCAACGTCAACGGCCTGCTCAGCTCGGTCGCTCCCGGAGTTGTCGGCAAGGAAGTCACTGGGCCGCAGATGGCAGGCGTGTTTGTTGGGGACGGGCAGTGGCGGCTGGAATTCAGCGAAGCATCGGTGGCTGTCAGTTGCGCGGACATGCGCCCCGATTCGCATGCTTACACGATCGCGATCGTGAACAATCGCGCGGTGCTCACCATCTCCAGCACGCCGGCGAATATTGTTCTGTACGGGAACGGTGACACGCTCACCGGCACCGGCTCGGTAACCGTGAACGGATTGGTCTCCGCGGGCGTTGGCGAGGGCTACACGAACTCCGGCCAGCAGGCCACCATCTACGAGTATCAGCGCGTAACACGCACGTGCCCGCGTCCGAACCTTAGTTCCAAAGGCGCGGGCCCCGGCGTGGTCGGAATGGAAAAGAATATGCTGGAAGGAATGTTGGGCGACCAAAATGCCCCGCCGACTCCGGCGGGTCTTCGTATGAACGGCACTTATGCGGCGTCGACAGGCTTCAGCGTGGGCTTTTATCCCGAGTCGGCGATACTCGGCTGCGGACCGGACGCCGCGCGCGCTTATCCTTACACGGTTATCGCCGATGGAAGGCAGGCGGTTGTGAAGGTCGAGGCGCCGGACCATCCGCTGACGATGGTTCTTCAATCGAACAACACTCTCAACCCCGGCTCAGGTTCATATCTTGTCGAAGGCAGAAGAATCATCGGGCAGAACGACAACGACGACTTCACCTTCGCTCCACTCGATGCGACATGTAATCTCGCAGTCCTTTCGCCGGGAGACGTTCCGTCGGTCGCTGTTCCGGCGACGGCTTCTGGAGTGAATGCCCCGGCAGGCTCCACTCCTGCGGCCAGTTCGGGTTCCGCGAATACGCGTCTTTCCACACCCGGTGCGCCAACGGGCAACGCAGTGTTGTCTGTTCTCAGCATATTTCCGCCACAGGCAGGAGCACAGAACCCTCTTTCGGGCCATCCTTACGTTCTGTTAAGAGAAAGTTTTGCAGCCGCCATCGCCAGGTCCGGCGTCTCAGTTCCACCGGGCACTTCGGCGTACAAAGTCTTTGGCAACGCGTGCGGTCAAAGAACACCTGACTGTCAGAAAATGGTGTCCGTTCTCAACGCCGATGCCGCCGCCGCGATCCGCGCGGACGCAAGCGGCAAAGCAGTTTTTTCCGGCGTTCCTGCCGGCACGTATTACCTGATGATTTCCGCGGTCTACAACAAGCAGTCGCTCTTCTGGGGCCAGCCGGTGAATCTGAAGGCGGGAGCGAACTCCCTGATGCTCACTCAAAATAATGCTGTGGTGATGAAATAAATAAAGGAAGCTAATTCCGCCGGCGAGATTGTTGGATTTCGCGCGGCCCGAAGGACCATCAGGCATAAAAACGCGTTGACAGCATACCGACCAGTCGGTATCTTCAGGCGAACGTTTGTGCGTTCCTGGAAGGGAGAAGCAACCATGGAGCTCTTAGACATGACGAAGAAAACTGCAGGAAGAACCGTGGGGAGAATCGTGGCGGGGGCCTTTGCATTGCTAATTTTGGTAACGACAGGGGCCAAGGGACAATCACCAACGGATCTGAGGCAGAAGTACTCGAAAATGGCTCCGATTGAAGAGTATTTGATGGATCGAAATGCAGAAATCGCACTGGCTCGCTCGGCGGGACCGGATTCTATTTCAAAGGATGCCACTGTGTTAGTTCTGACGCGCCATGGATGGGAAACGGCGGTGGAGGGTACGAACGGCTTTGTCTGCAATGTAGAGCGAGGCTGGACCGGCAGCATTGATTTTCCAGAGGTTTGGAATCCGAAGATAAGAGGAGCGGATTGCCTCAATCCCGGCGCGGTGCGGTCCATCCTGCCCATTGAATACAAGTTGACACAAATGACGCTAGCTGGAGTTTATTCGGATGAAGATCGCCTCACCGGTCTTCAGGCAGCGTACGCGAAGAAAGAAATACCCCCTCTGGAACCAGGAGCCATGGGCTACATGATGGCCAAGGGGTCATATCTTGGCGATGTCCCCCCTACCAACTTCTTTTCGCATTTGATGTTTTTCGTCGGGACCAGGAAAGGCGACCCGGAGTGGGGAGGGTGGCTGCCGCACGTGCCGCTGGGGACTAGTTCATACTGGTTTCCACAGCCGGGACATGAAACTCCGCTGGACCAGAAGCTGCCCGCAATGCGCGTATTCTATATCCTGGTACCGAGGTGGTCCGACGGCACTTCTATATTGGCGAAGTGAGGGTATGATGGGAGAGAACCAGGAGTCATCCGGCAATGGACAACACGCGCGACAGAATTCTCCAGGCCGCGTTCGAAGAGTTCTATAGAAACGGGTTCCAGGGTGGGAGCCTAAACCACATTGCGGAGAAGTCCGGGGCCACCAAGGGAGCCCTTTTCCACTACTTCAAGAGCAAAGCAGAGCTGGGTTATGCGATCGTAGAAGAGGTGATTCAGCCATCGGGCAATCCGCGATGGATCGATCCCTTGAAGGAGGCGGGTGATCCGATAGAGACCCTCAAGGCGATGTTTCGCCGCAATATTCGGGAAGACTTGGCGAGTACGGAGATGGTCTCGCAAGGCTGTCCGCTAAACAATCTGGCCCAGGAAATGTCGCCGCTTGATGAAGAGTTTCGCATGCGAATCAAGAGGAGTTACGAACGGCAGCGCAAAGCGATAGTGGATGCGCTCGAGAGCGGAAAGCAGCGAGGAAAAGTCAAGAAAAGCGTTGCGACCAAGGAAGTGGCGGCGCTGATCGTGGCCTGTCAGATGGGAATTTGGGGCACAATGAGGAATACCCGGGACGCGCAGCTGATGATTCAGTCGGGAGAGGCGTTATGCAGATTCTTGGACACCCTAAAGCCATAGGACCGAACGCACCGAGGAAACGAACAATGGTGCCGATCTGCTTGTCACGACTGGCGCTGATCCTGACGTCTCGAAAAAATCGAGATGACAAGTAAACCAGAATAGCCCTCGCGGATCGAGCAGGCGATCCGGTGCGGCTGCATTTGACCATCTCCGATTCTCTGCCTCGCTGCGCTTCGCGAACGAGGAGCCCCGCCGATCGGGCATTCCCCCCAAGATCCGCTAGAACCGAGTTGTGTCTGCCATCAGAAAGGCCTCGAGCCCATCCACCTGTACTTCTCAGACGCTTCCGCTCACTCGGCTTTCCGTCCTCCCAAATATGGGATTCGGTGCGCATTTCTCTCATTTGATGTGAAATTCGGAAATCTAGTGCCCATATGTTCGATTCCTGACGTGAGAACTCACCTAAGGCGTGGGAAGTGAGTCTTGTACTTCACGATTCGCTAAAAAGCCATCCGTAAACTCATAATTGTGACAGATCAACCTCGCCCTAAGCAGCTGTAAATGCAGGGTTTGAGTTTGGACCTCCCGTTGCGATAGGTCTGGCAGACGTAGGAGTCCGGGGCGTGCATTCCAGTCCGAGTGACTGGGATCTGGATCCAGTCAGCACTCTCAAATTTGCGATTGAGGCGGAGGTATTTCGATGCGTAATTCGTTGCGGTTGGAGCGCGTTGCTTTTAAATTCCTTTTTTGCGTTTTTGCTCTGGCTTTGGCGTTAGGCATATCGGCTGGCCTTGCTTCGGCACAGTCGGCGAGCACGGGCACGATCATCGGCAGCGTGGTCGACAATACCAACGCTGCTGTACCCGGCGCTACTGTGACGATCGTGCTGAAAACAACAGGCGCGGCACGCACGACAACGACGGACGGCGCGGGGCGCTACGTCTTCGCTGACGTTGACCCCGGAAACTATGATATCTCCGTTTCAAAGACGGGCTTCTCGACAACGGCTATTTCCAACCAGGTCGTGCAAATCGGTCTCCAGTTGACCGTCAACGCCAAGTTGCAAGTTGGTTCGGTCTCGACCACCGTGACCGTGACCGAAACTCCCGGCGCCGACCTACAGACGATGACCCCGACCGTTGGCACGACGCTAAGCGGCGCGATCATTCTTAACTTACCCAACCAGGGCCGCGATGCGTCCACTTTGGCCATTCTTTCGCCCGGCCAGAACATCAATGGCAGTACGGGCGGAGAGGCAATGGATCAAAACTCCTTCCAGTTGGACGGTGGGTACGCCACTGACGACATGAGCGGCGACAACGGCACGTACGTCAGGAGCTTCGGTTCGGACATAGCAGGTGGGGCAGCTCTCATGCACACGCAGACCGCCAGCCCAACGCCCTCGGCGGTGGTTCCGATTCCGGTGGCGAGTGTTGAAGAATTCAAAATATCGACCGCGAACCAGACGGCCGACTTCAATGGCGGCGGTGGCAGCCAAATGCAGTTAGTGACCAAGCGCGGGACGAAGACGCTGCATGGTTCGGTGTATGAGTACTACCTGGACAACAATTTCGTTGGCGCGAACACCTGGGACAACAACAGCACGGGGACAGCGCAACCGAGTTCACATTTCAGCCGCTTTGGCGTGTCTTCGGGCGGAGAGATTCCGCACTCGAATTTCCTCGGCGGAAACTGGTTTATCTTTGGCAATTACGAGGGCTTTCGCTACCCGCAAGCGGAGGAATTCGAGCGTGCTTTCCCGTTGCCGTCTCTGCGAGCGGGCATCATCCACCTCGATGGTGAGACCATCAACCTGAACCCCACTCCGACAGTGGACCCCGGCTGTGGACCGGTGACGCATGGCTGTCAAGTGACGGCGGCGAACGGGTACACGCCGGGTGCCACGATTCCGACGACGATCTGCCCAAACGGCAGTGCATGCGATCCTCGGGGGTTGGGCATCAACCCTGTAATACAAACTCTGTGGAACCAGTACCTGCCGATGCCCAACGACTGCACCCAAGGCGACGGCCTAAATTACTGCGGGTATAAGGGCTCCATAGCGCTCCCGGAGTCCAGCAACTTTGGCGTAGTGCGCATCGACCACGATTTCGCCCAGAACTGGCATTTCAACGCCACCTATCACTACTACAAGCTGCAGAACACGGTATCAGACCAGTGGGATATCGGCGGATTCTTCCCGGGGGATACGCTTGGGCAGTACGCAGCCATCCGCCAGAAGCCGCAAGAACCGTGGCTGTATACCGCGGGACTGATGACGAATGTGAGTTCGAACGTGACCAACGACGTGCATTTCAGCTACACGCGGAACTGGTGGGCGTATGCAGATCCCGGCGGTCCGCCGAACGTTGCAGGTTTCCCGGCAGCTCTCGAAATCGGGGGCGAGAACAACGGGGGAGACCCCATTGATGACCCTATATTTGGTCCGTACAACACGGACAACCAGAGCGATCGCACGCGCTATTGGGATGGACATGATTCCATGTACCGCGACGATGTTACATGGATCAAAGGCAACCATCTGTTCCAGTTAGGAGGCACCTATCAGCGCAACGTCGACACCCATAACCGGAATGACAACGGCGCGCAAACCAACACGTTTGAACAGTATGAGGTGGGGGCCGGGGTGACCAACAATGTTGTCGCTGATTACAATATGGACCTCAGTTCCGTAACCCCGACTGGCATTACTGGCTTTTCCGATGTGAATACGTACCAAAACCTTTACTCGATGGCACTCGGAATCGTCCAGGAGACGCATGGTCTGTACACGCGCGGACTTGGCTCACTCAGCACAGGCTTGCCGCTCAACGCCAGGCCCGCTGGCGACTGTGCGATCCCTGGCGTCCCTGCCACGGCGGACTGCACGAATTCACCACCGCTGACAGACACCAGTCTCATACCCACCTATAACTTGTATTGGACAGATTCCTGGCACATGAAACCGACGCTCTCTCTGAACTACGGCCTCGGTTACACCGTCGAAATGCCGGCGTACAGCACCAATGGCGGCGTCCAAACCGTCATGGTGGACCAAAACGATCAGATTGTGTCTACCATGGAATATCTGAACAACGAGAAACAAGCGGCGCTGCAGGGTGAGGCTTATGCTCCGCTCATTGGCTTTGCGGCCATCCGCAATGTTCAAGACCATTCGAAATATCCTTACAACCCGTTCTACGGCGGTTTAGCCCCGCGCGTGGGGTTCGCATGGAATCTCAGGCCAGACACAGTTGTCCGCGCAGGATACGCGCGCATCTACGGCCGGCTTAATGGCGTGGACCCGGTTTTGGTGCCGATGCTCACACCGGGATTGCTGCAGCCCGCTGCTTGCGGTGGCCCGACCAATACCGGAACTTGCGGTACAGCAGCAAATCCAACAACGGCCCTGAATGCTTTTCGGGTTGGAGCGCAAGCGGATGGTGTGAATGCACCACTGCCCCCACCGAGTGCGAATCTTCCGCAGCCCTGGTACCCGGGCTTCAACGACGTAGCGGCCGGCGCCGGCGAAACGATTGATCCGAACTTCCGGCCGGACCGTTCCGATGAGTTCACGGTCAGCGTTCAACACCAGTTCGGTCCGAGGATTCTTGCCGAAGCAGGCTACATTGGACGCGTCATTGGTGATGAGAGTGAGTATTACAGCCTGTCGAACGTCCCGTACATGACGACCGAGGCTGGCCAAAACTTCGCGAACGCCTGGGCACAGACGATGGTGGCCACGAATTATGGCACGAACGTCCCGGCGGCCACGAGTGCCGGATATGCGGCGTACCTCAATGGGCTGTCACCTCAGCCATTCTTTGAGAGCGCTCTCGGAGGTCACACTTCAAACTACTGCACGGGAAACTTCCCGGGTGGTATCACCGGCCTTACGAGTTGCACGGCGGAGTTCGTCGCACAGAACAGCGCCAGCGGCAACATGCAGGCTTCCAGCGCATACAATGCCTGGAACAGCGTCTCCACGGGCGGTTTTTGGGTGTTTAACGGTCAGAGCGGTGTCAGGACTTCTGTCAGCGACCCCATTGCAGCAACCTGCCAAACGGCTACCGGGATCGGCTGCAGTGGCCAGTTGCCTTCCATTGACACGACCGTCAGCAACGGCTACGGAAACTACAATGCTGGCTACCTGCAACTGAATTTCACGGACTGGCACGGGCTGACCATGAAAACCAGCTTCCAGTACAGCAATGCGCTGGGCACGGTTAACGTCGTGCAGGCCAGCAGTCAATTCACAACAGTCGATCCTTGGAACCAGCAGAACATGTACGGTCCCCAGACGTACAACGAGAAATTCAACTTCAACTTCTTCATCAATTATGCGGAGCCTTTCTACAAATCCCAGCAGGGTTTGATCGGGCATCTGCTCGGCGGATGGACCTTTTCTCCGCTGTTTACGTACGGCAGCGGTTTCCCGATTGAGCTCGGCACAAGCACCGGCGCAGATGACGGAACCTTCGGCGAAGGCAACCCTGGCTATGTTGGCTCGGAGGAAAACGGCATCATCACGCAGGATTTGAACTACAGTGGCACCGAAAAGAGGGCCACGGGAATGAATTGCGGCAACATAGGCCCCGGTTATAACGTGTTCAGCAATCCCGATGCAACGTGCCCAGGTGCGGGGGTATTCGGCGATCCCGTGCGGCTGCCAATTCTCGGCTACGATGGGCAGATCGGCGGCGGCGGCCCGCTGAAGGGCTTGCCATTCTGGAACCTGGATATGGGCATCAACAAGAACGTCAAGGTCACCGAGAAGTTCAGCGGGACGATGTACTTTGACTTTACCAACGTGCTGAACCATATGCAGCCCAACGATCCTTCGCTCAACATCTTCAGCCCGGCCTCGTGGGGCGTGCTGGGCGGTGGTGGGTTCTTGCAAGGCAACACTCCACGGCAATTGCAGCTTGGCTTAAGCCTTAACTGGTAGTAGAGTCTGATTGACGGCAGCGGGAGGATTCCCCAGATCCTCCCGCCGCCACGTCTGCATCGCCTAGCTACCAGACTTCGGAATGCACACTGGAGCCGAGTTAACGAAGGAGCAGTTTGGCCGCCCCGAATATACCGGTCGGTCGGTATGGAGTCTCCGTCGCCTTTACATCCGCGCCGCTCGATCGCAAGACTTCGGATCGCAAGCTTCTCGAAGGAATGCGGAGAAATGATCCAGCATATGCGAGACGGGATGGGGCGTCTATTGGAGCTATTCAGAAACGGGCCATACTTACTGAAGGCTACGTTGTGTCAAATCCCTAGGCAGATGTGGCGCTACCGGCCCCGTCCATACCGCCCGAGCATTCATGAGATGGTGGTTGAGCTCGCGGAATCGGAAGCGGGCATCTACGTAATGTCCCGCCAACGGATCGCTCAATCGGATAACCCTCTCAGCGAACTCGCCAGTCAGTCCCGGCCGAGATCTCCAGTCTACTTTGATCAAACCGTTCTGGAGTCACTTAAGATCATTTCGTATCTGAGGAGATCGACGTACAGGCTTCTTTGCAACCTTCCCGATCATTGCTGGGACTATACGGTGGTTCACCCGCGGGACGGCTCAATTACGCTAAGGCAGTGGTTGGTGATTCAGGAACGTCATATTCCTATGTCCGTTCAAAGCATGTGGGGTAACCATGACACTTGGATCAGGATGCATCCCATCAAGAAAACGCATGTGAAATCCTCGCTCGGTTCGGAGAGTTCGCCAGAATCACTAGGGGTGAAATAGATGCACGTGTGGGACTTCGTCCATGGAATCAAAGCTCGGGACCCAACCTTGACCCGCGACTCTCCATCTATGGCTGCCGTTCACATCTTTCAACATCAAGTTTTTCGGCGAAAAGAAAATCTTCACGCGATTTTGGCAGGGTCCTTTCACAACCCGGCAACGTTGTTGGCGGCAGGGCTGGTTCAAGCATGTTGATTCAGCCCAAAAAAACCGTGCTTTCTTCAGTAGCCGACTTTCATAAACTATCTCGCGAGCAAGCCGCAAGAATCGCCCTCAAGACGAGAGGGGGAATCATTTTCATAAGCTCAGCCGACGTACTTGCAGTTGTCGCGCAAGGCAACTATGTGCTGCTACGGTGCGAATCCGGCTCCCATCACTTGCGCGAGTCGATTTCCGCGATGGAGGAAAAGCTGAAGGCGTATGGGTTCGTCCGCATTCATAGGTCGGTCTTGGTAAACAGAGTCTGGGTCGACGAAATCCATCCCTACGCACCAAGAAAATACCTGTTGCGTCTGAAAAACGGCAAAGAATTCACCGTGACGCGAACCTATAAGGGAAATCTCAAATCGCTCGCCGAGCTCTGGATCGGCAACGACACCTTTCAGGGCGGACAATAAAGCGTCTACGGCAGTGTATGGAAACAGCTTCGGCAGCTAGTTGCTTCGCTGCTCGCGCCAGTAAGTCGTTTTGCCAGTCACCGCCAACGCTCATCCATGGCGGCCAAGCAGCGGACCTGCGACGTATCGTGATCAAGAGAAACTTCGCGCGATTTTCCTTGGCGTCCACATGTGGTCTCCGAACGCCACCGAATTGACACAACAGATTCGTGCCCGGGCCCCAATCGAACATTGCTTCTGTTTTCAGGGCGTTTCCTTTTTGCGTCGCACGATGATTTCCGCTGGATCTCTCCGAATCGACGCGGGCCATGAGCAGCTGGAGTTGGCCATCTTGTGTTAAGATTTGCCGATTTTCTTCCCTAGATTCTATGAATGACAAGAATGATGCAGTCTTGATCAGGGGAATGCATGTGCTCTTCTGAGGAAACTTGCAAAGTCCTGGTTGCCGATGATTCGGCGGTCTACCGGAAACTTGTGGAGCAGACGCTCGACCAGGATAAGTATTCGATCCTGTTCGCGAAAACGGGCCAGAGCGCCATCGAGCTTTTCGAGCAACATCATCCTGCGATTGTGATTACGGACTGGCTGATGCCCGATCTGACGGGGATTGAACTCTGCCAACAAATTCGCGCAAATCTAAAAGACGCCTACACGTACATCATCATCCTGACAAGCATATCGGAAAAAGAGAATGTGGTGAAAGGACTCGCGGCCGGTGCCGATGACTACCTCACTAAGCCGTTTCATCCGGGAGAGTTGTCAGCGCGTGTGGCGGTTGGCCGGAGAATGGTGGATCTGCATCGGCAAATAGAAGCAAAGAACCGACTCTTACGAGAACTTGCCCTTACTGATGCGCTCACATCCCTGCCTAATCGCCGCGCCATAGAAGAATGGTCAAGTCGCCAATTAAGTGGGGCTGCACGGCATGGTTTTTCACTCTGGGTGGCTATCGCGGACTTGGACGACTTCAAGCGTGTAAATGACACATACGGGCACCATGCCGGTGACGCTGTTCTCAGGGGATTTGGCGAAATCCTTAGGGCCAATACCAGGAGTTCGGACATTTGCGGCCGCATCGGTGGCGAGGAGTTCCTGATGGTCTTCACGCACGCAAAACCGGAAGATGTTCGAGTTGTCGTCGAGCGCATCCTACAGCGGCTTCGAGACCGCGAGTTCTCGTTTGAGGGGCAGACGCTTCGTGTGACCGCCAGTTTCGGCATTGCCGGTTTTCAAGGTAGAGTTGCGCCGGAATTCAGAAAACTGGTGACTCAAGCCGACGAGGCGCTGTACACGGCTAAACGCGCGGGACGCAACCGAATCGAGGTTTGCGCGTTGATCCCGGCCTGAAGAGTCTTCCCAGGACAAAAACAGGGCGTTTCGCTTCGAGCCTTACGGCTAGATGTCTTCTCGCCCTGCAGACTTTAGAGAATTGGGGCTCGGGTTGGACGTTCTCTCGAACCGTTCGCTTCTGTTCATTCGATCCTGGGATCCGAAAGACGCATAGGCAGAACGGGCGTGATCCTGCGTCTTGAACGTCCCAAGGAGACAGTCGGCGCCTGATGAAATTTCTGTAACATCACGGGCACGCCGTTCAACCTAAGTGGTGTAGACTCTCTTTGTTATCGAGTCCATTTTTGCAGGCAACGCGGCCGTGATCCAGCCCCTCGACAGGTTTCATGAGACCCCCGTGCGATGATGGCGTAACCGAGTCAGGCCATGCCGGTGTTCTGTGCACAGGAACAGACGCGCCGTGGATTCTGGCTGTGACCATCCTCGGGTCCAGCATGGCCTTCATCGACAGCACGGTCGTAAACGTGGCTCTGCCCGCGCTTCAAACGAGCTTCGCCGGAACGGTGGTCGACATCCAGTGGGTCATCGAATCCTATGCACTGTTTCTGAGCGCGTTGATTCTCGCAGGCGGTTCGATGAGTGATCGATTTGGCCGCAGGCGGGTGTTCCTCATTGGTGTCGTAATTTTCGCATTTGCCTCTGCCAGTTGCGGCCTCGCCGTGAGCATCCGTCAACTCGTGGTCGCGCGAGCTATTCAAGGGACTGGAGCCGCACTTTTTGTGCCGGCGAGCTTGTCGATTATCAGCGCATCCTTCAGCGAGAAGGAACGTGGTCGTGCCATTGGCACATGGTCCGGCTTCACCGCCATTACGACGGCCATGGGTCCGATTCTCGGCGGCTGGTTGATCGAACACGCCTCCTGGCGCTGGGTGTTCTTCATTAACATTCCCATCGCCGCTGCAGTGGTTGCGCTTTCGCTATGGCGCGTGCCCGAAAGCAAGGTGGAATCGCAGGGAAGCATCGATTGGATAGGCGCGTTGATCGTGACGGCGGGCTTGGCCGGCGTCACTTACGGATTCACCGAATCGGCGAAGGCGCAGTGGAGTAATGCTTCAGTTTGGGGGCCCTTGATCCTTGGCGGTGCCTGTCTGATTGCGTTTTGGTATGTTGAAGGACGTTCTCCGGCGCCCATGGTTCCTCTAGACCTATTTCGTTCACGCGATTTCACTGGGGCTAACGTGCTCACACTTTTCCTTTATGCCGCACTCGGGATTTTCTTTTTTTTGTTTCCGTTGAACTTGATCCAAGTGCAGCGTTATTCAGCGACGGCAACAGGCGCGGCGGCGCTTCCCCTAATTTTACTCATGTTTTTCCTGTCGCGGTGGTCGGGCGGGCTGGTCGCACGGTATGGAGCCAAACGGCCGCTGATCATCGGCCCATTTATTGCAGCTGCGGGATTTATTATTTTCGCGCTCGCGTCGGTCGGAGGCAGTTACTGGACAGCCTTTTTTCCCGGGTTTGTTGTGCTCGGGCTCGGAATGGCTTTGAGCGTAGCTCCTCTGACAACGGTGGTCATGACCGCCATCGATCAGGATCACGCTGGGACCGCTTCTGGAATCAACAATGCCGTCGCCCGGGTCGCGGGATTGCTGGCTATTGCAATCTTGGGAATCGTGATGGTGGGGGCATTCAGCCACAAGATGAACCAAGGCCTGGCGCAACTCCATCTGCCTCCAGATGTGAAGCGCAGTCTGCAGTCGAACGAGATCAGGCTTGCCGCTCTGCCTGTTCCACCCGATCTGGATCCCAGTACGGCTGCGACACTGAGAGCCTCGATCGACCGAGGCTTTGTATTCGGATTTCGACTCATCATGTTGATTTGTGCGGGCCTCGCCGTCGCAAGTGCGGCGTTCGCATGGCAAATGATCACATTCGACCGCCAAGTCGTTCCGGGCCACTACCGAAGCCCCCATGGCCATGTGACCTAAGTTTTATCGCGAAGTTTCTATGTTGGGGGAAAACCTGCCAAATGAACTCTTTGAATCGATAATTCCACGGCGCATGAGGGGGGCGCCGCCCTGCGACTTCCTCAGCAAAAAACCGGATTGTCACAATAGCAAGTGTGAGTTAGACTCTCACTGCCTAGCCCGATCGGGAGTTTCTATATGTTTCGGTCGGAGGACGGAACCAACCGGGCGGATCTGTGCTGTTGGTTCTTCCTACGTGAATCTTGCGTTGTTCCTTGAGAGTCACGCTCAACCACTAGCGCATCAGCCGCGCCTCACGTCGAAGACCCCACGAAATTTCAGCGCATCTACTGGAGGAATTCATGGCGACGAATCTCTTGCAAATTCAAAACGACTCGGAAATCAAAAAGCGCCTGGAAGCAGAGCGCGCCCGCTTGCGCAAGAACGCGGGACTCGGGCTGCCGGAACACTTCCATCGTCCGGTTGAGCGGGCCTTTACGGCGGAGGAGCGCGGCCGCGTCACCATTTTGTTTGGCGGCTTTACGTGGAAGCATGAGGATCTGATTCGTGCGGTCTTCCAGGGCTGCGGGTATCGCTGCGAAAAACTCCCCGTCCCGGACGTGCCGGCCTTTCAAACCGGCAAGGAATTCGGCAACAACGGCCAGTGCAATCCGACGTATTTCACCGTCGGCAATCTCGTGCAATATCTCCAGTTTTTGGAGAAGCAAGGACTCTCGCGCCGAGAAATCCTGGATAACTACGTTTTTTTCACGGCGGGCTCGTGTGGCCCGTGCCGTTTCGGCATGTACGAGGCCGAGTATCGGTTCGCACTGAAAAATGCGGGGTTCGATGGATTCCGCGTCCTTTTGTTCAAGGACAGCGACGGCATCAAGGCCGCGTCCGGGGAACCGGGTCTCAAGTTCACTGTGGATTTCGGCTTCGGAATGCTGAACGCCATGCATGTCGGCGATGTGATGAACGACCTCATCTATCAAGTTCGTCCTTTCGAAGTGAACAAAGGCGAAACCGATCGCGTCTTCCGCGAGGCGGTGTATGGGTTGTGTGAAGACCTGAAGAATCGCCGCTCGTTTGAGATCGAACAGGTGGCGCCGGACTGGGCCAAGCCCAAGTTCAAGAGCAACAAGATCCTGCGCAACACCGTCAACATATTCGGCAAATGGCACGAGCACATGTGGGGCAAGGACTACCTCAACGCCCTCCGTGCCGCGCGCGAAAAGATGAATTCAATCGAGGTAGATCGCACCCGCGTGAAGCCGGTGGTCAAAATCACCGGCGAATTCTGGGCGCAGATCACCGAGGGCGACGGAAACTTCCACATGTTCGAATTCCTCGAGCGCGAGGGCGCGCAAGTCTTGGTCGAGCCAATCGCGACGTGGGTGGCTTATCTGATGTACCAAGCCAAGGCCCATGCCATTGCGAAGTGGCCGGTGAACCGCCCGCACGCGAACCCCAAATGGTACGAGGCGAAGAAGCAGTTTGCGAACTACATCGGCCTGCGCAAAAGACTGTGGGGCATCGGTGCGGGCCAGCGCATGTGGAATTTCTTCTACCATCGCACGGTCAAGCAACTGGGCGGCATTACCCACCACCTTGTGCCACAGACCGAACTGGCGGAGCTGGCGCATCCTTTCTATAACCAGTTCGCCCGCGGCGGAGAGGGGCACCTCGAAGTCGGAAAGAACGTTTATTACACCATTCACAAGCTTTGCCACATGGTGCTCGCTCTGAAACCCTTTGGCTGCATGCCGTCGTCACAATCGGATGGCGTGCAATCGGCCGTGATCAATAAATTCAAAGACATGATCTTCTTGCCCATCGAGACCTCGGGCGAGGGCGAAGTGAACGCGCATAGCCGCGTGCAGATGGCTCTCGGCGAGGCCAAGGTGAAGGCCAAGACCGAGTTCGAGCAGTGTCTCAAGTCGACCGGCAAGAGCCTTCCGCAAATCCGCGAGTACATCGAGGAGCATCCTGAGCTAAAGAGGCCCTTCTACCACGTGCCCCATCGCGAAGGAGTTGCCGGCACCGCGGCGCAATTCGTTCTGCACGTGAATGACCGCATCAATCGCGATACGCGGTTCCGCAGACGGACGCGCATGCAGGGCATTGCCATTCCCGCAAGCTCCGGCGACTGAGAAGTTGGCTTGTAGCCTTGTGGCTGCGAAAAGGCGCTAAACGAAAACTAACTTACGGATGCCAGCTTTCTAGAAGAGCAGAGAGGGGAAAATGCACGACCACCACGGCTCGCCATTGGTTCAGATTGCTCCTCTTCGTCCGCAACCGCCGAACCGCGCACAGAAGCCGCACGACCACGTGACTAAGTTTTTGGTCGGCTTAGACGTAGGCTCAACCACGGTAAAGGCGGTTGTCGTCGACGCGGCCAGCGACCAGGTGCTCTGGCAGGATTATCAGCGCCACGAAACTAAGCAGCCGGAGAAGACGCTGGAGTTCCTCAAGCGCATGGAAGCGGATGCAGGCATTAATCACAACAATACGCGCATCTTTCTCACCGGCTCTGGCGGCGGCGCCATTGCCGAGCAGATCGGCGCGAAATTCGTTCAGGAAGTCACTGCAGTTTCCCTGGCGGTCGAGAAGCTGCATCCCGAGGTGTACTCGGTCATCGAACTCGGCGGCCAGGACGCCAAGATCATCGTCTTCAAAGATGACGACGAAACCGGGCGCAAGAAGAAGATTCCGTCGATGAATGACAAGTGCGCGGGAGGCACCGGCGCGGTCATCGACAAGATCAATGCCAAGCTCAAAATCCCCGTGGAGCAGCTCGCCGAACAAAAATACCAGGGCATCAAGCTCCACAAAGTCGCAGGAAAGTGCGGTGTATTTGCGGAAACCGACATCAACGGCCTGCAAAAGGTGGGCACGCCGCCGGATGAACTCATGGCCTCTTTGTTTGAGGCCATCGTGCTGCAGAATCTGAGCGTCCTGACCCGCGGCCACACCCTGCGGCCGCACGTATTGCTTCTGGGCGGCCCCAACAGCTTCATTCGCGGTATGCGCGAAGCTTGGCAAGCCAATATTCCGCGCATGTGGCAGGAGCGCAAAGTCGCCATTCCGGAGGGCTCCAAGCCGGAGGATTTGATCAAGGTCCCGCAGAATGCCCAGTACTTCGCGGCGATGGGCGCCATCGAGTTTGGACGCAGCGAAGACGACTGCGTCGGTTGCTATCGCGGTTACGACAGCCTGACGCATTACATCCAATACGGCCGGCAGGAAGAGAAGGCCAAGGCGGGCGGCAAAGGCCTGGTCGGGGACAACGACGAACTCGAAGCGTTCCGCGAATCCTATCGGCGAAAGAAGTTCACCCCGGCGACTTTTTCGAAGGGCAGCACCGTGGCTGGGTTTATCGGAATCGACGGCGGCTCGACGTCAACGAAAGCCGTTCTGCTGGATGAGAACGGCGACATTCTCTGCAAGTCCTATCAGCTCTCAAACGGAAATCCGATTCAGGACACCATCGAGATGTTTGAGAGCCTGCGCGGGCAGGTCGAAGAGCAAAGCGCGAAACTGGAAGTGCTCGGCGTTGCGACCACCGGATACGCTAAGGATATTCTGAAAGACGTACTCAAAGCCGACGTGGCCCTGGTGGAAACCGTGGCGCACACGGAATCGGCGTTGAAGTTCTATGAAGATCCGCACGTGATCGTGGACGTCGGCGGACAGGACATCAAGATCATCATCTTGCATAACGGCCGGGTAAAAGACTTCAAGCTGAATACCCAATGCTCCGCGGGCAATGGATACTTCCTGCAATCCACCGCGGAAGGATTTGGGCTCAGCGTAAACCAGTATGCCGATCTTGCGTTCTCCGCGCAGGCCATGCCCGTGTTCGGCTATGGCTGCGCCGTCTTCATGCAATCCGACATCGTGAATTTCCAGCGCCAGGGCTGGCAGGCGGAGGAAATCCTCGCCGGACTCGCCGCCGTGCTGCCGAAGAATGTCTTCCTCTACGTCGCGAGCATTCCCAATCTCGCGGCGCTGGGCACACGGTTTGTCCTGCAGGGGGGAACGCAGAATAATCTCGCCGTGGTCAAGGCCGAGGTGGACTTCATCCGCAACAGTTTCCGCGCCGCCGGCAAACAGCCGGAAATTATTGTGCATGAACACTGCGGCGAATCAGGAGCGATCGGAGCGGCACAGGAGTCTTTGCGGCTGTGGCGAAACGGCCAGCAAACTACTTTCATTGGTCTCGATGCCGTTCGCAAAATCGAATACCGCACGACCCGGAACGAAGCCACGCGCTGCCATTTTTGCAAGAACAATTGCCTGCGTACTTTCATCGACGTGCGCACGGAGCCGGTCCAGAACTTCGTTCCCGTTCAGCGCGTCACCAAGGTTCCTCTGATGACCGGTGAGCAGCGCCTGATCATCGCCACTTGCGAAAAGGGAACCGTGGAAGACCTCAGTGAAATGAAAGACATCAAGGCTGGGCTCGATCAGATTCGCGAGAAACATCCGAATTTTGTGGATGTTGCGTCGAAGGAAGTCTTCCGGCCTACCAACGCAAAGAGCGTGGCTGACGCCATCCCCGCCCGGGCATGGGGCAAAGCAACAAAAGAGCGCGTCGCTTTGATGCAGAATCGCGGCAAGCTCCGCATTGGCATCCCGCGCGTCCTGAACATCTACACCTACGCGCCGTTATTCAACGCCTATTTCGAGAGCCTCGGCGTCCAACCGGAAAACATCATTTATTCCGACTACACCAGCGGCGAGCTGTATCGCGCGGGCGCGAGCCGGGGCGCCATCGACCCGTGCTTCCCGGCCAAGATCGGAATTTCGCACGTCTACAACCTCATTCAGGAGAAGCATCGCAAGAAGCCGCTGGATGTGATCTTCTTCCCGATGTACGACGTTCTGCATTCTCCGTTGGTGAAGATTGTCGGCGCAAACGCCTGCCCCACGGTCACGGCGACGCCAGAAACCGTGAAAGCGGCGTTCACTAAAGAGAATGACGTTTTCGGCGAGAACAAGCTGACGTATATCGACCCGGTGCTCAATTTCGCTGACCGCAAACTGTTCGCTTACCAGATGTGGCAGGCGTGGCAGCCGGTCCTCGGCCTTTCTCAGGAGGAAAACGATCGTGCCGTGGAGTCCGGATTTGCAGCTTTGAAGGAATACGAAAGCAGCATTCGCCGGCGCGCGCGGCAAGTGCTCGACCAGCTCGAGCGCGAGGACCGCATCGGTATCGTCATGCTGGGACGTCCCTATCACCACGACCCGGGACTGAACCACGAGATCCTGGACGAGTTCCAGAAACTCGGTTACCCGATTTTCTCCCAGAACACGCTTCCGCTCGATGAAGACTTGCTGGAACGGCTTTTTGGCGAAGAGGTTAGGGCTGGTGTGATCAGCAGTCCTCTGGATATCAGCGATGCCTGGAAGAATTCCTATTCGTGCAGTACCAACCATAAAGTCTGGGCCGCGAAATTCACAGCGCGCCATCCCAACCTGGTCGCACTCGAAGTCTCCAGCTTCAAGTGTGGGCATGATGCGCCGATTTACGGCGTGGTTGAGGGCATCATCGAGCAATCCGGCACGCCTTATTTCTGCTTCAAGGATCTGGATGAGAACAAACCCTCCGGATCAATTCGGATCCGCGTTGAAACCATCGATTATTTCTTGCGCCGTTATCGTGAGGAGGTCATCCGGAAACGCAAGGCGGAGCAGGATATCGAGGCACAGCTTGCCGCGCTCGAAGCACAATTAAGGGGGCAAGGCAACGAATTTGAGTCCGAATTGCCCGGCACGCCGATCCTCCACGAAAGTTTGCAACGAGAAACGCAGGGGATGGCGGCAGACTAAACAAATAGCTTGCTTCTGCCATGCAGGGGCGAGGAATTGCCTCCCTGCTCAGTCCTCGAAACTCCGGGCCCCGCCTTTCATGCGATTCTTTACTAGGTTCGTCCAGACGAACTTGATTACACGCGCATCGTTGTAGCAATAAGCCAGGTTGTGATTGAGCGTGGAGAAGCAGTGCTGCTGGCATGTCTTTTTCATGCTCTCCAGTTGTTTGGCTTCGAACCTGTGGCCATCGATGTTTCCCCAGTCGTACGTGGATGGATACATCGGAAAACACGGCGCGACGGTACCGTCGGTTCGTATGATGACGTTATTCTGGCCTGCCCGGCAATTCCACTCGGCAAAATGTAGTTCGCCATTATCGTCCTGTACGATGCCGGGGGTGCCAAAGAGCTGTTGGGCAACTTCCCCATTGGTCCCGGTTCCGTCGCCGTTCCAGCCGAGGCGTTTCAAATCGGCCCCACTAGCCATGCGTATAAAAGCCTTGATCTCTTGTAGGCGCTGGACGGAATTGACCATCTGATATCCGGATTTGTTCTTCTCGATGATCCAATCCACCAGGGAATCAATTTCAGGCCAGTCTTCCGGGCGGATGTAGGTCGGATTGTCGCTCAGATGCCTGAAATGCTCATCTTGTTCCAGCATCGGTGTTTCATTGATATGGTAGTCGGTGGCGATCCGACGGTCGTGCGCAAACTCAGTGATTTGCCTCACGTCCTGCGTGTTGTTTCGGCAGATGTTGATGTTGAAGAAGACCATGTAGCCGTACACGTATTGTTTTTTGAGGAGATATTCGATGTGCTTACGCGCCGGTGCAACTGCCTTTGGCAGGCTGGGCTTCTCGTCCCAGGCATCCAGGGCGAAATTGATAACGCCGACTCCGGCGTCTCCGAGACGATCGGCAACTTCCGGACGGAGCAACCGCCCATTGGTGCCGATGTAAATCCAAAAGCCCTTTTTCGCTGCGTAATAGACGATCTTGTGCGCAAATTCGGGCCGCAGCAATGGCTCTCCTCCCATTAACGCAAGCACGCGGCAGCCGTGATCATACAGCCAATCAATCGACCGCCGAGCAATGTCCTCGGTCATTCCCCTGACCTTGTTGTTGTAAGCCCAACAGTACCAACAATCGAGATTGCATTTGTACTCGACGAACAAATAGGCCGTGATCGGGTGAAAATCACCTGGCAATACGCGCGATCGGATATAAGGAAACAGCCAGCCGCGCATTGCACGATAGGCTTGCGACATGGTCCACTCCCGCCTCTCCGGAGGGCTGTCTGGCCCAGGATCCGAGACTTTTTCAGGAAAGCGAGGGAATACTGGCTCCGGTAGTTTCATTCCCCTGGCGGGAGGAATCCGAACCAGTTCGTCCGCGGAGTGCATAAGCAGGTTATGGATGTCGACGTCAATGCGGAATTTTGGTGCCGTAGCCATGATGTTCTTCTCCTCTCCTCTCGGCGGATGATGGATTTCAAGGCAAAGACTGTTGGTCGGTCGCCTTCTCAAGGACGCTTGTGCGACTGACACTTAGCTGATGCAACAGAACAGGTGGCGGACACAATATTTTTAATTCGTTCCCTGCGCTACGCGGCCTTCCCCCTTGAGTCAAACTCGTACAAGCCCTTCACTTTTCCTCGACTCCTGCACCAGGCTTGATCAGCCATTTTGATGGCAAAATCGGCCGTTCGCGCTCCACTTTCCACGTGACGCCATTGCTGTAATCCTTTTGCGTGCGCGTAATCTTAAATGCACCGTCGTCTAGGTAACTCAGGTGCGCCTTGTCGTACGCCAACCCCATCGCAGCCAGCAGTTGCAAGTAATCCTGATGCGCCGTTTCGTCCGGCGCTTCTGTGTACCCTTCGTCCCAGGTCACTTTCGGAAAGCGCGCCATAAAGCCTTCGCCGCCTGGCGCCGCGCCCACTCCCTTCAATGACATGTAAATGCGCACGCCCTTGTAGATTTGCTCCTGGAAACTCCGCGGCTCCCACGGCACGCCATAACGATCGTAGCGGGCATTCATGCGGTCTTCGAGCGCCATCGCCCCTGGGACCGTGGCAAAGTTGTCCGCAATACGCTCGCGCAATTCGTACGCGATGTCCTTGTTATTTGGATAGTCCGGCCCATCCAAGTAACCCAGGCTCGTGAACCACCCTCGTGGAATCCACCACGTGCGCCCAGACTCGACGCCTTGTCGCCGTATCATCCACGCCGCGTATCCCGAAAACGGCTGCACCCACTCATGCGACGGATAGCCGTGCGGATTGATGAACGCATCCGGGAGCCACTCCTCCCACAACTGCCGCCGCGTGCGTGATTCCGGATAGATCGGGTCTGCTTCCCACAATCCAGATTGCACATCCGCCGTGAGCGCCCCGTGATAGCCGGGATGAACCAGAAAATCCGGATCAATATGCATCAAATCGATCGACAAATTCGCACCGTCGGGATTGTCGATCGGATGCATCACCACGTTCGCTTTCTTCAACATCACGCGTGTCGCCGGGTCGCGTACCAGTTCTTCCGCCAGACGCAGCACATGGCTCGTGCTCGATACTTCATTCGCGTGCTGCCGTCCGGAATAAACAATCACCGCCTTGAGCGTTTCCTCCTTGGCCTGCGAGCGCAATTCCGCTGGCGAAGGCTCCATGATGTCCGCGGCCCAAATGTTTTCCCCGAGGTAGCTGCCGCCCATCCAGTAGACCGTTACGCCCGGAAATTTGGCCAGCCGCGCAAGAATCTCCGCATTCTGCTGCGGGCCAATCGGCTCTTGCCAGCTGACCAGATGTTCCGCCGTGCTCGAAGGCATCGCGGCGGGCGTGTAGTCCGTAATCTGCGGACGAGGCGTCGCCGGCGGCGATACTGGCCACTCCGCGTGCACCAAAGCGGGCCGGCTGTTCTCTGCCGCGCGCAACGGCCGCGGCAGTTGAAACTCCATCACCAATTTGCCGAGCTTCGGATACGCAAGAGAGTTTCCGTACAAGCCGGCGGAGTGCATGCTTTCTAGCCAATGGATTTGCCCATGCGCCTGCTCGGCAGAAAACATCGTGTGCTCCACGCTGTTCGCTGCTTCCTTGGTGATCCAGTCGCCGTAATGGTCTGCCTGTGCGTCCACGGGAAGCTCCCACGTCAGCGTTTCCACGCCCGGTTGTCCGGCTTTCACTCGCGCCGCTACTAGCCGCGGCATCCCCATCTGCACAGCCGGCAAGTCTCGCGTTTCTTCGTGCGCCTTTCCTGCCGTGTCCCTCCAATTCATCGAGACCAGCGGATGCGGTCCATCCTTGGCATAAAAATCAATCTGCACCCGCCCGTCCTCGCCGTCGGTCGAGGGATAGACGATCGGAATCACGCGGCCCATGTAATCGAAAATGCCAGTGGAATTGAGCGTCCCGAGCATGTAGAAAAAATTCTGCGTGGAATAAAACGTGTCTTCCTGGAGTGCTTCCAGCGAGGAAATTCGCTCGTGGTCCAGCCCCAAATCGTAATCTGGTTCGCTCAGGTGAATTTTCAATCGTAGTGTATCGAACAGAGGCTGGTACTCCAGCTTCGGGTCGCCGTCATTCTGAGCCATGATGAAATCGAAAATTCGCGGCAGCGTGATTCTTTGATAGTGTTCCCAGAACATCTCCGTGTCGGTTTTCACTCGTTCGTCCAGAATTGTTCGGCCGCCCGAAACAAGATGAACCCACCCGGTATCGACTTGTGCATGATCGTACTCCGGGAATTGCTCGCTGTACGGCTCAACGGCTGTGTGCACTGTGAATTCGCGCGAAAGAACCTCTTTGCCATCCGCGCCATACGCCTCCACGCGATACGTTGGCCCATCGGTGGAAGTCATTTCCCTGAACTGAATGCTCTCAAGTGGAATGTGCACCACGCGGCCAAGCATCTCGTCCAGCGGATAAAGCTCCTGCAGCCAGCGCGCCTTTGAATAAAGCAAGCTCGTATGCGCTGGATCAATATCCGGTTTGAATTCGATCACCATGCGCGAAACAGATTTGCCTTCCAGCTCTGGAGCGATCTCATCCATCAACCAGCTATAGCCCGGCTTGTAGGCGCACAGTACTTCCACGTCTGTTTCACTGGGATTGGCCCCTGCTGAAACTAATACCTGCCGAAGCTGCGCTTTCAGCTTTTGCAGTTCTGCCGGCCCTTCGCTCACTTCCGCTTCCATGCTCACGGGCTGTCCGCGCGCGATCTGGTGCGCGGCGCTGCGCACTGTTTCGAGCAAACGGCGGCCCTCCCAGGGAATGATGAAATCGTCGCTGAAAGTTGGCTTCGCCTGGACAAACGGATGAAGCGGTGAGACGTAATGCAACGGCGGATCCTCGCTGCAACATTTCAAGCCCGCATGCAGGCTGCCGGTGTGCACTTCAACTTTCGCGCCGGGAGCCTGCTGCTCGAGCTGCCTCTTGATGAACGATTCCAGCTTGGGATCTGCTTCATCGACATAAACCGTTGCGCTGATCGACGCAGGCTTGGCATTTTCCTCGTCAGCCTCTTTCAGCCAGCGCTCCAGATGGTACAGCGCCACCGCCGCCTGCCCCGCCGACGAACGCAGCGAAAAGAATCGGTGCAGGTCAGAGCGGATTTCATCCATGGATTCGTATCGCTTGTCCGCCTGCCACAAGAAAGGCAGATGTTCCGCCGCATAGCCAAGCGCAGCCGCTTGACCGGCCGCGTCTCCCCGCACCAGCAACGCGGAATGCTTCCCGAAGGCTTCATCTACTTCGCGAATTTCACCTTCGCCTGGCGCGATCGGCGAAAGAATCTCTTTTGCGAATGGGTTCCCTTGTTGGTCCTTCGCGCTCGAGAGCGCATCCGTCATCTGCTTCCCCAGTGTCGAATCCTCTGTCACCACTGCTTGCGACTGTACTTGCGAAGCGGACACGCCGTTCGGCACGTAGCCGAGAGGAAGCGCAATTCCCGTCGTTTCCAGTCCAAGCCGCGCGGCCAGATTCGCCATCGCCACGCCTGGGGTCTCCTCCGGCACATACAAGCGCGAATCCACCGAGCTGGGTATCGGCATATTCGCCGATCCTCCCAGCAAACCGTGGAGTGTATACAGTTGGCTCAAATCCAGTGGATGAGGCTCCGCAGTTCCCAGTGGCCCGAGCGCCGGCAAGGTCAACGGAACGGGATTCGCGGTCGTGATCGGCGCAGCGTTGCCTGCGAAAATATCGATTTCGCTTACCGCCGCGAACCTGACCGGCGGCCTTCCTCCCGGGCTGAGCGCCTTGCGTACAGTCGCGGCATCGGCTTCGTTCGAAAGTTGCAGAATCGCACGTCGAATGCCCGGCTCTTTATCCGCATACGTCAATCCAACTAGATGCGCCGTGGCATTGATCTTCGCTGCAGCAAGCGCTTTGTTAATATCCGCCGCAATCGCTTCAATTTTGTCCCCCGGAGTCGCCCACTGATACGGAGCGCGCGCCGCAAAATCATTCGCCGCCGCGAGCAGGCCCGAAGCATCCGCGCCAATCACCGCCAGATTCTCGCCATTCAGAAACACACCACCCTCGCCCGGTCCGAGCAATGAAACCAACGGCCCCAGCTCAGTCGAGCCCGAAGAAGAAGGCGACAGCGAACCTGCCCCAACAAAAATCTTCGCACCTATCTCCTCTGCCGCAGTGTGGTTCGCCGTTTCCACCACTGGCATCGTCAAGCCCGTCGTTTCATAACCGAGTCGCGCAGCGAGATTCGCGGCCGCGGCGTTTTCTGCCGCGGTCGGCTGCGCCGGCACAATCACATGCCCGCGCAGAAAATCCGCGATGTCATCGCCGTTCGTATCCACCAGCATCCAGCCTTTTTCAAAGGCATGCTCCAACGGATTCACTAGTTCACCGGCCTGCTGCGGTGTGTCTGACGGAAAACTGGGGGCGCCCGCGACGAGAACAAAAATGATGCAAGCCGAGCGTAAGAGAGTGCGCATATTCCGAGGCAATTTTCTACTCTCTATCACCACTTCTCGCAAACGAAAATCCGTGTGACGATGACGCTTCTCGCTCTGCGTGGAGAGCGGCGCGGCAGCACCTCAGGACGAGCGCGCTGCCCGGCCGGGTATACAAATATGGCTAGTGATTCGGAATCACGAGCAGCTTGAAGCTTCCCGCAACCATCGGTCCGCGGCGGAAGCGCCTCTCGCGTTCCGGTGCATTGGGAGGCAATGGAGGCGGCGGCCCGAATTTCGCCGTCACCGAATAAAGCGTGTGCGTCGATGTATCGCACTCCATGGTACGAGCGCCCATATCGGTTTTGACGTTGCCTAGCACGTTGAAATTGTCCGGCGAATCCTCGTGCACAATGGTGATGTCGCCCTCGCCTTCGGACGCAAACGCCAGTTTCGCTCCGGGATCAAAACGCACCGCGTCGTTGCCTCTGCCGCCGATCGGCAGCGTCGCCACGACCTTTCCCACGTCCGGGTTGAACACCACCATCACCCCGCCACCATTTTCGCCGCCGCCGTGGCAACCGATAAAAATCCGCCGTGTCTCCGTATCCATGGCCACGCCCGAAGGCCCCTCGCACGGCGCCAGCGGCCACTGATTGACCACCTTCAGTGTGTGCGTGTCGATGTCCACAATCGTGCTCAAGTCTTCCATCACGTTGTAGAGGTGCCCCCTGCCATCTGCCGCCGCAGACTCTGCTGCTCCCGGAATGTCGACGACTCCCGCCACATCGCCCGTAGCCGCGTCGACCGCAACGTCCTTTTTGCCGTGCGTCAACCCAAACACGCGGTCCGATGCCGGATCGTAAACGATGCCGTCCGAGCCGCCTATCGGCAGAATCACCTGCCTGATGATGGCGAGCGTCTTCGGATCGAACTCCGTGAAGCTGCTCACGCCTTCCTGCCCGCTGCTGTTCCCTGAATTACTGGTGAATCCGTGGTTGTCTTTCTGCGAAATCACCACGCCGTGGCTGCGAGGAGTCGGTGCCAGCTTGCCAATCACCTGATTCGTGTCCGTCGAGATCACCAGAATCTCGTCGCCGTGCGACACAAAAACGTGATGGTGTGCTTCGTCAATCCCGAGATAATCCCAGAAGCCTTCATCCGGCAGCGGGACAGAAGTGGAAAGGTGATAGCCGGCCACGTTGTCCGACATTTGCGGCGGCGGTGGGGGCGCGGATTCCTGTTGTGCGGCGGAGCAAACAAGCGCGGCCACGCAGACGGCGGCTAGACCCAGAATTCGGTAGCGCATCGCATCCTCCTGGATTGGCTAAGCTCTTCGACGCCCGCCCGCGGCACGGCGTTTCAGGGCAACAGCAACAACGTCATACGCTTCCCGTGCTGACACCTCGCGCCTTTTTTCTTTCCGTCAATCTCCTTGCGCGCGGCGCCATGTCCTCCTTGCGTGACCACTTGCCATGCTGCAACGAACGAGGCGAGCATAATGGCAAACGGTTCCCTCGATTGGGCGGCGTTTTCGCCGCCCGTCGCTGCAAGCCAAGTTTTCTTGGCTCTGTGCCTACACTTGAGCTTTATAATTCAGGACGAGGGAATCGCGGTTCGACCCAACTCGCCTTTCTCCGGAACGATGGCGATGCCATGAAGCCCGACGTGCTTACGCCGCAGCAAGTCTCTCCAAACGAGGCCGTTCGACTCGCTCACGAGATTTATGGTGTGAAGGTGAGCGTCGAGCCGCTGCCGGGAGAGTACGACCATAATTTCCATGCGACGGCCGCAGATGGCCGCGCGTTCGTCCTGAAGATAATGCACCCAAGTAGGGAACGATCCTTTGTTGAATTACAGTGCCGGGCTTTGGCGCACCTGTCCGACCGCGCTCCCGGCGTTTCGCTGCCTCGAGTTTTGCCGACAGAGCGAGGCGAGCCCTTTGCGAAGGTTGAACTCGAAGAGGGAACAGAGCGCTTCGTATGGCTGCTCACGTTCCTACCTGGCACCGTCCTCGCTCTCGTGCGGCCGCACACGCCGGAATTGCTTCATAGCGTGGGCCGGGTGCTCGGTGAAATCGATCGCGCGCTTCAAGACTTCTCGCATCCCGCTGCCATGCGCGAACTGAAATGGGATTCCGCACGAGCGTCATGGATTCGGGAGTACCTCTCGCACATCGAGGATCCGTCGCAGCGGGCGTTGGTGGAGCGTGCACTGACGCAATACGAGGCGCGCGTCGCGGTGCAGCTCCCTACATTGCGGAAGAGTGTGATCTATGGCGATGGCAATGATCATAACATCTTGGTAGAGAGAAGTAGTGTGCCGCTGCGAGACGTTGTGAGCGTGATCGACTTCGGCGACATGCACCACGGATTAATCGTTTCTGAACCAGCCATTGCCGCTGCTTATGCGGTCCTGGGAAAGACCGAGCCACTCGCTGCCGCAGCCGCGATCGTCAGCGGCTTCCATCAAATTTTTCCTCTGGACGAAGCTGAACTGGCCGTGCTTTTTCCACTGATCGAGATGCGCCTTGCGGTGAGTCTGGTGAACTCAGCCTGCCGCAAGAAGCTGCTACCCGGGGATGCGTACGTCACAGTCTCTGAAAGGCCCGCTTGGGAAACGCTCGAGCGCCTGTCGAGGGTGCATCCGCGCTTCGCGCATTACACCTTTCGGCAGGCTTGCGGTTTACCGCCGGTGCCGAGGGCTGCTGATCCACGCCGGTGGCTCGCGGCACACGGGAAGCATGCGGCCTCTGTGTTGGACCTCGACCTGCGGAGCGCACCTTGCCACGTGTTTGACTTGAGCATCGCGAGCACGTTCCTGGGAGCGGACCCGCGAAATGCCGAAACTCCGGCGTTGACCGACGCGATCGAAAGGGAATTGAAAGAAGCTAACGCTGCGGTTGGCGTCGGCCGGTACGATGAGCCGCGTGCGTTATACACCTCAGCGCTGTTCGGCGATAGCGGCAATCCCACGGACGAACGGCGCACTGTGCACCTCGGAATCGATCTTTTTGTGCCCGCCGCTTCCAACGTTCGCGCGCCACTCGACGGCATCGTCCATGGGGTCGCGGACAACCAGGGGCCGCTCGACTACGGGCCCGTGGTGATCGTAAAGCACGTGATGGACGGCGCCGGGGGGTTCTTCACACTGTATGGGCACCTCTCACAAGAAAGCCTGAAGACGCTGTCGGTGGGACAACGGGTCACAAAAGGGCAGATTCTCGCAAAGATTGGGGCTGCGCACGAGAACGGCGGATGGCCGCCACACCTGCATTTCCAGCTTATTGCTGATTTGTTGGATCTCGATGAGGATTTCCCTGGTGTCGCCCGTGCTTCCGAACGGCCTGTTTGGAAGAGCCTCTGCCCTGACCCGAACGTGCTGCTTGGGATTCCTGCCGACCGGTTCCCGGAGGAAATGACGTTCTCGGAGACGCTATCGCAGAGGCGCTCGCTCGTCGGCCGCAATCTCTGCGTTTCCTACAATCACCCATTGAAGATCGTGCGAGGTTGGCGCCAATACCTTTACGACGATACGGGTCGTGCTTACCTCGACGTCTTCAACAATGTCCCGCTCGTAGGCCATAGCCATCCGAAAGTTGTAGGTGCGGTGCAGAAGCAGTTGGCGCTTCTGAACACGAACACCCGTTACCTGCATGACGCTGTCGTGCGGTATTCAAAGCGGCTCGCAGAAAAACTGCCTGCTCCTTTGCGAGTCTGCTATTTCGTGAATTCCGGGAGCGAAGCCAACGAACTTGCCATTCGCCTCGCCCGGGCAATCACCGGATTTGACGACACCATCGTGCTCGAGCACGCTTACCACGGAAACACAACCACACTCATCGACATCAGCCCCTACAAATTCAACGGGCCCGGCGGAGGTGGCTGCAAGCCATGGGTCCACGTGGCTCCCATCGCTGACGACTATCGCGGTATCCATCGACGAGAAGAATCCAACCTCGGATCGAAATACGCCCATCACGTGGCGGAGATTGTCAGCCATCTGCAAGCGCAGGGACGCGGCGCGGCTGTCTATGTCGCGGAAACAATGCCCAGCGTCGGCGGGCAGATCATCTTTCCGCCCGGCTATTTGGCCGAGGTGTACCGTCACGTCCGTTCTGCTGGGGGAGTTTGTATCGCCGACGAAGTGCAGGTGGGTTTTGGCCGGCTCGGTACCCACTTCTGGGGTTTTGAGACGCAAGGTGTAGTCCCTGACATTGTGGTTCTGGGTAAGCCGATTGGTAATGCCTTTCCGCTCGCGGCAGTGGTCACCACCCCGAAGATTGCAGGGGCTTTTGACAATGGCATGGAGTTCTTCAGTACCTTCGGAGGCAATCCTGTTTCTTGCGCCGCGGGGTTGGCCGTTCTGGATGTGCTTGAGGAAGAGTGTTTACAGGAGAACGCTCTTCGCGTCGGTGAACGCTTGATGGCCGGTCTCAAAGAGCTTCAGGCGCGTCACGCTGTGATCGGCGATGTTCGCGGTTCGGGGTTTTTTTTGGGTTTGGATTTGGTTCGCGATCGCGAAACCCGTCACCCTGCGACGGAGGAAGCGTCCTATGTCGTCAATCGCCTGCGGGATCGTGGTATTCTCACTGGGACCGATGGTCCTCATCACAACATAATTAAGCTGCGTCCGCCGTTGGTCTTTTCTGAGGCAGACGCAGATTTGTTCCTTGCAACACTGGACTCCATCCTTGAAGAGGACTTGGCCAAACCGCGGGCTTACTAAGCTCACGTCAGCTGGACTGGTTTGCTGATCCGCGCCTCGACGGCATCCCGCGCCAAACAACGGTCGCGACCACGAGGTGCGTGGTCTCATCGAATTCGCAGGGTTGACGGTCCCGCTTCGCAGAAGATCTGACGAAACAGTACGGAGAAATGAATGAGCGGCACGGTCGAGTTTCTGGTGCGTCACGGCTACTTACTGCTCTTCGCCTGGGTCCTCGCGGAACAGTTGGGCTTGCCGCTGCCCTCCGCGCCGCTGCTGCTGGCTGCCGGCGCTCTGGCGGGAACTGGCCGTATGAACTTGGCGATTGCTCTCGCTTTGCCGATCGTCGCCGTGAGCATCTGCGACGCCTTCTGGTATGAACTCGGAAGGCGCCGTGGCGTGAAGGTGCTGCAATGGATCTGCCGTGTCTCCCTTGAGCCAGACTCCTGCGTCCACCGCACACAGGTCCGTTTCGAGCGCAACGGCCCATGGGCGTTAGTTGCGGCCAAGTTTATTCCCGGATTCAACGCCCTGGCGCCTCCTTTAGCGGGGATTAGTCGCATGTCTTGGCGGCGATACGCACTATTCGACGGGCTGGGCATACTGCTTTGGGCGGGCACCTACATTGTCACTGGTTACATCTTCAGTGGCGAGCTTGAGCGTGTGGCCGCACGCCTGGCTTTTCTCGGGTCGGGGTTGTTCGCACTTCTGCTTTCCGCGCTGTTGCTTTATATCGGATGGAAGGACTTCAAACGGCGTCGCTTCCTACGCGACCTGCGTATCGCGCGAATCAGTCCTGACGAGCTGCACCAGAGGATGGGTGGCGGCGAAAACTTTGTTGTGGTTGACTTGCGGCACGCCATCGAATTCCAGTCGGAACCAGAAACGATTCCGGGAGCGGTGCATATGGATCCCGCGGACTTGGAAGAGGCTGTGGACGTGATTCCGCGTGACCGCGAGATCGTTCTCTTCTGCAGTTGCCCGAACGAAGCGACCGCCGCGCACATGGCGCTGCGCCTGCGCAGCTTTGGAATTACTCGCATCCGGCCTTTGGCCGGAGGGCTTGCAGGTTGGCGCAGCTGCGGTTTTCCTCTGCAAGCACTCGAGCCAAGCAGCAATTCTTCCAGTCCGTTCGACGGCGGCCTTCAGCGTGGAGAGAGATTAGAGACGTAGGAGTCGAGGCTGGCTGTGAGCTGGCCGAGGCCGGCGAGCACGTCTTGACGGAGCGCTTCGACGACCGCTGGAACGGTCTTCTGGCTGACCGGTTCGTCGTGGCTGTAGGACTGGCTCCAAACGACAAGATCCGTCTTTGGCTGGAATAGCTCAAGTTCAAGAGAAAACCGCGCGCTGAGCGTCGGCGCATCCACTTCCTCGAGCGCATACAAATGTCCTCGCAAAATGTAGTCGCCCTTCGCGCCGCTGCCCATTCGTGCCACAGAGCGAAATCGCCCCTCGGAAAGCAGCGTTTGCGCCAGCATCGTCTCTAACATCTCCGTGGGGATCTCCGCCCAGCGATGATATTCGTACGTTCCTAACTCCACGCCGCCGGCGGTGTAGACAATCGGGTGTTCGAGATAAAGGGGAGAAGACGCGATGCGGCCAATCAGAATCGTCGCCGGAATCGGCGCATCGCCCTTGAC
The DNA here is from genome assembly GCA_030037775.1 of Candidatus Acidiferrales bacterium. Taxonomy (GTDB): domain Bacteria; phylum Acidobacteriota; class Terriglobia; order Acidiferrales; family UBA7541; genus DAHUXN01. Next base: position 2,852 of record JASHQB010000204.1, on the reverse strand, counting down.
GCTGACGGAAGGTGCCGGCGTCGGCGCGGAATTCAGGGTGTAGTATTTCACCGGCCGCGTGGCGCCGCAATCCGCCGTGAGCAGAATCGCCGTCATGGCCAGCAAACTGGCGGGGACTGTCACCATCGTCTTTGATAGAGCGCGCATGTTCACTCTCAATCCGGACGCTTGGGCATTTGCCCGGGCGCGTGTTCCGCCGGCAACGAGGATCGAATCAGCGAGGATGGCCGCGTCTTAATCGTTTCGGTAAAAGCTTTCAGGTTGTCGGTGATATCTCTCAAGTTGCCGATAATTTCATCCAGGTTGTCGCTGTTGGTGTTCAGTATCGTATTGAGCTGGTCCGTCAGTGCGGAAGCGGATGTCAGCGTCATGCGCATTTGAACGACCGCCTGTCGCAGATCGGGGCGATTCTCCATCAGTGTTGCATCGATGTGCGACAGCGCGATATCTGCCTGACTCACCGTCTTTTTGAAATCGTCGAGCAGCGGTGCAAGTTTGGCGCTGCTGCTGTTCAGGTTGTTCAGCGTGGAATGCAGCGTCGGGCGGTCTTCTGCCAGCATACCGCGGACGTTCGCCAGGCTCGCGGCGATATTGGCGCGATTGTTTGCGTCCAGCAGGTCATTGACGCGCCGCAGAGTCTCCCGCAGTTCCGTAACGCGATCATTCAAATTTTGCAATAGCGCCGTCGCCTGTGGAGCCAGGGCGTTGATCTTTGACGTGAAGTCGTCGAAGCTGGCATAGTCCACTGCGGGCAAAACGTCGCCTGAGGTGGCGCGAGGAGCATTCATACTGCCGGGAACGATGCCCAGAAAATGATCGCCGAGCGCCCCGAGGCTCGCAATCTTCGCTTTGCTGTCCGTTTTTACGGGGACCAGTGGATCGACACGAAATTCGATTTCCATCCTCGTTGAGTTTCGCGGGTCGTCGCGTACCGACACCACCCGGCCAACCGGAGGCCCGCCCGCGTAACGCACCTCGGAGCCTGGTCCCAGGCCGCCGGCGTCCTTGAAGTAGGCGCGATAAATTGGTTCGCTGCGTCCAAAGATTCCCGTCAGCGAAAAAACCGTCACGACCAGAAGTCCCGCGGCGGCCAGGACGAATAACCCTACGAACGCGCGCTCGCGTTGCGCTTTCAATCGCGCTCCTTGAAAATGCACAGAAAAGCAGAAGGCCACGTAATGCGGCCCCCAGGGTCGCAGAGTATAACATGGCCTCGCAGCTCCGGGGGGCCACTACAGGCGCAGATTTTGCGTCAAGCGGTCCAGGAACCCATCGTCGCTGGAAATCTCCGGATCTGGAACACGGTCAAGAAACTGGCGCACGCGCGGTTGCTGGTTGGCCTTTAATTCGGCTGGCGTACCAATCGCGATGATGTTCCCCTTGTCGATCAGCACCATGCGGTCGGCAATCAGGAACGCGCTGGCGAGCTCGTGCGTCACTACCACGATGGTCATCTTGAACGCGCGCTTCAGTTTCAAAATCAATTCGTCGATCCCCGCGGCAATGATCGGGTCCAAGCCCGCCGACGGTTCGTCGAAGAACAGAATCTCAGGGTCCATCGTCAGCGCGCGAGCCACCGCAGCGCGTTTTTTCATTCCTCCGCTCAGTTGCGCGGGATTGTAGTCTTCGTAGCCGGAAAGCCCCACCTCTTCGAGTTTGAGCCGCACCAGGACTTCGATCGTTGAATCATCCAGCTTGGTGTGTTCGCGAAGCGGCAGCGCCACGTTTTCGCCCACGGTCATCGAACCGAAGAGTGCGCCGCTTTGAAACGACACGCCGAACTTTTTCCGCATCTCGGCCAGGTCTCGTGGGGAAATGCAACACAGGTCGTGTCCGCGGATCCAGATCGCACCGCCGCTGGTTTTCTCCAGGCCCATCAGCGCGCGCAGCAGGGTGGTCTTGCCGGAGCCCGAGCCGCCTAGAATCGCAATCGTCTCACCGGCTTTCACGTCGAAACTGATGCCGTGCAAGACCTCGCGGTCGCCGTAGCTCACTCGCAAATTGCGGACGCTGATGGCCACGCCATCAGTCGTCAATTTTTCCGATTCATCTCGACCCGTCAGACTCATCGCGCGCTCACTCCGTTGGGCAAATCACGAACAGCAGTCGCGGCCCGTTTTATCGCGGCGTCGTAAAATAGAAAAGCATCGTAAAAACCAGATCCACGGCTACCACCATGAAAATGGATTTGACCACCGCTGACGTGGTCGAGCGTCCTACTTGCTCCGGGCCCAGGCCGGTCGAAAGTCCTTCCTGACAGCCCACCACAGTGATCACCATACCGAACATAGTGCTCTTAATTAGTCCGGTGACGATGTCGTGCAGACTCAGTGAGTGCAAGGTAGCCTGCATATAGGAACTGAACGTGAAGCCCGCAACGCTCACCCCAAACGTGGAACCGCCGATAATGCCCATGAAGTCAGACCAGGTCGTCAGGCAGGGCAACATGAGTGCCATCGCGAGGAATTTCGGCGCCACGAGAAATTGCACGGGATCGAGCGCCATTGTCTCCAGGGCGTCGAGCTCGTCATTCACCTTCATCGAACCAAGTTCCGCGGCAAATGCCGAGCCCGACCGCCCGATCACAACGATGGCGGTGATCAGTGGCGCCAGCTCCCGCGTCACCGAAATCGCCACGGCTCTGGCGACCAGCGCGATAGCTCCGAGCTTTTGCAACTCGTACGCGGATTGCAGCGCCATGATCACGCCGATAAAAAATGAAATCAGCGAAAGGATGGGAACCGCGCCAACACCTACCGCCATGGCCTGATGGATCGCGCGCTGGCCGCGCAGCCGCTGTCCTTGGAATGGCGCCACAAAGATGGCATGCAGCGACTGGCAGGTCAGGATCG
>JASHQB010000203.1 GCA_030037775.1 Candidatus Acidiferrales bacterium | reverse complement strand
AATATTGATCAGCCGGAGGCCTTTTCCGAGGCGGTTCGGCGTTTTGCGAGATCGATTGCGTGGTGAAAACGCGCGCCGCGGCACAATGTTGCTGTGTTTTGGGGCGAATGGTACGATGGGGTTTCCATGCCCATGCCCGAGAATCGACTGCATCAACCACGAATCGGCATACCGTATCGCACGCGCAATGAACAAGTTAAGAACATACGAGCGAAGTATGAGTTGTACGTGCGCTCCGTCGAGGAGGCGGGCGGGATGCCGGTTGAGGTGCCGCTGACCCTAACGCCGGGCGAGCTAAGAAAACTGGCGAGCGAACTCGACGCGATTGTGTTGCCGGGCAGCCCGGCGGATGTGGAGCCGGCGCGCTACCGCGCGGTGCGCCATGCGAATACGGCAGAAACTGACCCCGCGCGCGAAGCGACCGACCTTGCGCTGCTGGAGCATTGTTTGGGCGAGGGCAAGCCGGTCTTGGCGATCTGTTATGGGGTACAGATTCTGAACGTCCACCTCGGTGGTTCGCTCATCCAAGACATCCCCAGCGAGATGCATACGACGATTCAGCATGCCTGGAGCGGGCGAGAGCACGGAGAGCCCGAACCGTTCCATAGCATCACGATGGAAACCGCGAGCCGCGTGGCGTTGGCGTCCGGCCAGCGGGAAACGCGCGTGAACAGCTCGCATCATCAATCGATCCATGAGCCAGGGCGCGGCCTGCGGGTCACTGCGCGCGCCAGCGACGGCGTGATTGAAGCTGTGGAATGGACCGACGATGCAAACTGGGTTATCGGCGTGCAATGGCATCCGGAGCGGATGGCGGACGACCGGTTGACGCGGAAGTTGTTTGAAGGCCTGATGGCGGCGGCGCGAAACGCGGCAGTGCGCGGGTGAGCCGAGCTTCGATCTTGTTAGAGGTTTTTGTTGCGGATTTGCGCCGCTACGGATTTTCGATTTTGTGATCTGCCTGACAAAATGATCTTGGGGGAATCGTGATTTCACTGGCTGGGAAATCCGCTTTAATTACCGGAGGATCACGAGGAATCGGCGCGGCGTCTGTGCGATACTTGGCGCAGGCCGGTGCGGACGTGGTCTTCAACTACCACCGGAACCGAGCCACCGCGGAGCAGGTGGAGCAGGAGGCGCGCAGGCACGGCACGCGGGTGGAGTCGCGCAAAGCGGATTTGAGCCGCGACGCCGACGGAAAGGCGCTGGTCGAATTCGCAAAGGAGCGCCTGGGCCGTCTGGACATCCTGGTGGCCAACGCGGGCATCTGGAACGTTGAGGATATTGGGATTGAAAAAATTTCGGAGCGGCAGTGGGACGAGATGATTCGCGTGAACTTGAAAAGCGTTTACTCGGTAATTCATTACGCCGTCCCGCACATGATTGCGCAAAAAACGGGGCGAATCGTAGCGATTAGCTCCACGGCAGGGCAGCGCGGCGAGTCGATGCATACGCATTATGCGGCGTCGAAAGGAGCGATCATCAGCTTCGTGAAAGGACTCTCGACGGAACTCGCGCGGCACAATATTTTGGTGAACTGCGTGGCACCCGGCTGGGTGGATACAGAAATGTCGCGGCCCGTTCTGGAAACAAAAGCCGGAAAGAAGTTGGCTGCGACGGCGATACCGCTGGGGCGCGCGGGAACCGCGGAAGAAATCGCTGGTGCGATTCTGTTTCTGGTGTCCGACTTGGCGACGTTTATCACGGGAGAAGTAGTCAACGTGAACGGAGGGGCGGTCCTGTGCGGCTGAAGTATCGTTGGGTCTCCGTCCTGGCCATCGCAGGGGCAATCTTAGCTGCCGCGGCAGCGCCGGCGCGTGCGCAGGATGGCGAAGTTCTGCTGCCGGAGCAAAGCGCTGCAAAAGCCAAAGCGCTGTTGCAAGGCATGATTGAAGCGTTGGGTGGAAGCGCCTATCTGAGCGTGAAAGATTCGACGTGCAAGGGGCGGCTTGGCTCGTTTGGGCATTCCGGGGCACTAAGCGGCTACGATGTGTTTTTGGATTTGGCAAAGCTGCCGGACAAAGACCGCCAAGAGATGTCCAAGAAGCGGAACATCATTTACGTCACGAATGGAAATCAGGGGTGGGTGCTGGACCGCGGCGGCGTCAGCGAAGAGCCCGCGGACCAAATCGCGGACAACGAACGCGAACTGCAGCTCGATCTGGATTACATTCTGCGTTACCGCCTAAACGAGACGGGCATGATCTTCCGCTACGTGGGGCCCGACGTCGTTGATCTGAAGGAAGCAGATTGGGTCGAAATCGATGATCCACAGGGGCACGAGATTCAGATTGCCGTCGCCAAGCTGACGCATTTGCCGATTCAAAAGAAAGTTGCGATGCGCGACCCGATTACGCACATGCGGACGGAAGAGATCGATTATTACTCGAACTTCCAGAAGGTCGACAGCGTGATGATGTATTTCCAGCAGACCCGCTTTCGCAACGGGATGAAAGTATTCCAAGTGTTCTACGATCCGGATGGGTGCAGATTCAATACCGGCCTGCAGGATTCCCTCTTCACGAAAGAATCCCTCGAAGAACGTTGGGCGCAGTTGGACAAAAGAGGCAAGAAGAAGAAAGAGAAGGACGCCGACAAATCCGGGCTGTAGACGCAAATTCTTCAAACTGCAACTGCAAACAGCGATTTTCTGTTAGACTCCGCGGCAATTAGACAATTAGGGGGTGTCTTATGCTTCGTCGCCGCGAATTCATTCAACGCGCCGCCATCGCCGCCAGCTTGCTCGGCATGCCGCTCGCCCGGGCCGAAGCGCTGGGCGAAATCACCGTTGACAATCCGCCGATGCCGCCCGCGAGTCTGTTTGCATCGGATCCGGCGCGCTATTGGGCGGAGCTGCGCAGGCAATGGCTGCTGGCCTCGGATCACGTGAACCTGAACTGCGGGTCGGTGGGCTGCACGCCGCTGCCGGTTTTACGCGCAATGATTGAGCATATCCTCTCAGCCGAAGAGTATCGCGAGCCAGCTTATCCGTGGTTCGGCTACGACGAGAATGAGCGGATCAAGCAGACGGTGGACGCACTGGCGGCCTTTGTGAACGCGAATAGCGACGAGATCGCGCTGGTGCGCAACGCCACGGAAGCCAACAACATCATGGCCAACGGCATCGACATGAAGCCGGGCGAAGAAGTGCTGATGACGGACCAGGAGCATCCCGGTGGATACTGTCCCTGGGACGTAAAGGCGGCGCGCTACGGCGTCAAGATCAACAAGGTGACGCTGCCCAGGCCGCCGCAGTCGGTCGACGAAGTTGTGGAACTTTTCGAACGCGCCATGACGCCGAGCACGCGGGTGATTTTCTTTAGCCATATTACGACGGCGACAGGCGTCATCCTTCCGGCGAAAGAAATCTGCGCAGTGGCGCGACGGCATGGAGCGCTTTCGGCAGTGGATGGGGCACACGCGATTGGCCAGATTCCGCTCAACATGCACGATATGGGCTGCGATTTTTATGGGTCAAGCCCGCACAAATGGCTGATGGCGCCGAAAGGCACGGGCTTTCTCTATGTGCGCGACGAACGAACGAAGGATTTGTGGGCACACACGGCTACGGCCAACTGGAACAACTACGACATCAAAGCGTACCGGTTCTCGTGGATCGGGACGTCGAATCTATCGGTGATGGTCGGGTTGCGCGCGGCCCTGGATTTCTTCAATCAGGTGGGGCCGGACCGGATTTACGCGAGGCAGCATGAGCTGGCGACGCAGGTGCGCGACCGCGTGCTGAAGTACCCGAATCTGAAAACGGTGAACGCCAGCAAAGATGAATTTTACAACGCGCTCACGAGCTTCGAAGTGACCCCGCCTCTTCCGGCCGGCACGACCACCGGCGGTTTGAAGAAAGCGATGGACGAGTGCGCCGCGCGGAACATGCGCGTGGTCGGCGACGCCACGCATATGCGCATCTCGACGAACATTTTCACGCAGCCGACGGAGCTGGATTTGTTCTACGACGCGCTGGACGCGGGACTGCGCGCGTAACGGCGCTCCGCAAGAGTTTCCCTACGCGCGGCAACGCTCGAGCGGCCGTGTTTTTGCGCGGACGCCTCGGCAGGTTATAATCATCGGATGCCAATGAAGCAAAATGGATCACGGATACGAAGCACTACGGTTTTGTGCGTGCGCAAGGACGGCAACGTAGTGATGGCTGGAGACGGTCAGGTAACGCTGGGCGAGGGCGTGGTGAAGCACAACGCCAAAAAAATTCGCCGCCTTTTTAGCGACAAGATTCTGGCCGGATTTGCAGGCAGCACAGCCGACGCCCTTTCGCTGTTCACGCGTTTCGAGAACAAGCTGCAGGAGTACCACGGCAATCTGGCGCGCGCCGCGGTGGAGCTTTCGAAAGAGTGGCGGAC
>JASHQB010000202.1 GCA_030037775.1 Candidatus Acidiferrales bacterium | reverse complement strand
GACGATTGCGGTTCCGCGGCAGACGAACGTCGAGCTTGATGGCAACCGGCCGGACATGTCGATCTCTTCGATCGATGGAAGTATTCGAATTTCGAGCAACCGTTCGGCGATTGCCATCAAGTCGACCAGCGGCGCCATTCGTATCGAAACCAACCGGGGCGAGGTGAGACTATCCGACGTGGCCATCCAAGGCAGACTGGAACTGACGTCGAATCGGGCGGAGGCGGTGATTGAAGCGAAAAGCCTGGCGGGTTATGCGGATTTGGAGACGGAAAGAGGGAGCATCGTAGTGCGCATGCCCATGACGGTGGGCGTGAACTTGGATTACGTCGGCGGACGGCGCGCGAGTTTCCATTGCGATTTTCCGGTGACCACAAATGAAAACGGCGCGGAGCTGAACGACGTAAGCGGCAAAGTTGGGCGAGATGGCGCGCACATTGAAGGGGCGATCAACCAAGGAGGCGCGCGGATGACGCTGCGAACCGAGAGAGGATCGATTTCGCTCGAAAAAGGTTCGTGACGCAGATACTAAAATGCGCCTGTCCTAATGCTGGCGTTTCAGGTGGTCGACCTCTCCGAAAATATCCACGGGATGTGCAGAGAAGTAGCGGCGGAGCTCGTCGGTCGTTGACAAGATCACAGTATCGCCATTTTCCTTCGTATCCCGAAACTGGAGTGGGAAGCCGGGCAGCTGAGCGGACTTCTTGAGGGCGTCCGGGTCGACGATCGAGCAGGAAAGGTCGTCGCCCGCGATCTGATACTTGACGATCTCGTGCAAAGCGACGGCACCCCAGGGAAGATCGGCGTTCTGGCCAGCGTGCCTGTAGTCCGTCAGAAGCAGATCCGCAAAAGACGAGTTACTGAGCTTCACAAGGTGGGCTTCGTACACCGTGTCATCGCCGGACTTCGCGTCGTGAACGGTGACGTGGTAAGACGCCTCATTCATTTTTTCAATGCGCACTGTATCTTGGTTGTCTTTGCCGCCGATCCAGGAGCCGACGATTGCGGGGTCGGTGACGGTGTCGGTGTTCGTGTAGAGAGGCGAAACGGCGGAAGCGCAGCCGCCGAGAAGGCTAACTGCCAGAGCCGCTATAACGAGGGTTGAAATGCGCATGAGCAGCCTCCAAATAGGACGGTCTTTGTGTTTCACGATATGCTAAGCAAGATTACGCGTCAATTGGCAGGCTTTTTTTTCGGGGCGTGACAACTGTGGCAAACGGCGCGATTGCAAAGGCATGAAATCCTACATAAGCTCTAGAGCTGCGAGGCCCGCGCATCATCAACAGAGAAAAATGAGTGAAAAGGCGCATGAGTTTTCGGTGGGCAAGGTGGAGATGGGGCGCGGTGCGCCGCTGTTTTTCATTGCGGGGCCGTGTGTCATCGAAAGCGAAGCGCACGCGATGACGGTGGCGGAGCGCTTGGCGGGGATCGCCCGCGAGCTGCGCGTGCCGCTGATCTTCAAGGCTTCGTATGACAAAGCGAATCGTTCGTCGGCGAGTTCGTTTCGCGGGCCGGGGATGAAAAAAGGGCTGCGGATTCTGGCGAAGATTAAAAAGAAGTTCGCGCTGCCGATTTTGACGGATGTGCATGAAACTTCGCAGGCAGCGGCTGCGGCGGAAGTGTGCGACGTGATACAGATACCGGCGTTTTTGTGCCGGCAGACAGATTTGCTGATCGCGGCGGGCAAAACAGGGCGCGCGGTGAACATCAAAAAAGGGCAGTTTGTGTCGCCATGGGAGATGGTCAACGCGGTGGAAAAAATCGCGGGCACAGGGAACGAAAAAATTATTGTGACGGAACGTGGCGCATCGTTCGGGTATCAGAATTTGGTGGTGGATGTGCGCTCGTTTCCGATTCTGCGCAAATTGGGCTACCCCGTGGTCTTTGACGCGACGCATTCGGTGCAGCTTCCCGGCGGGGAAGGAAAATCCAGCGGCGGGCAGCCGGAGTTCATCGAGCCGCTGGCGCGCGCGGCGGTGGCGGCGGGAGTAGACGGAGTTTTCATGGAAGTGCACGACAATCCGGCGAAGGCGCTTTCCGATGGTGCGAACGCGCTGGCGCTGGAGAAATTTCCTTCGCTCGCGGAGCGCCTGACGAAAATCGCGTCGCTCGTGCGCGGATGGGAACGGGCATGAAGGCGACGCCAAAGGCGGCGAAAACGGCGGGTAGCATCGCGGCGGCGCGGCGCGTTTTGCGCATCGAAGCGGACGCGATTGCGGAATTGATCGAACGACTCGACGAGCAGTTCGAGCGCACCGTCGAAATCATTTTCGGATGCCGCGGGCGCGTGGTGGTGACCGGGCTGGGCAAGTCCGGACTGATCGGAAGGAAAATTTCGGCCACGTTGGCGAGCACCGGCACACCGTCGGTTTTTTTGCATGCGGCGGAAGCGCTGCACGGCGACTTGGGGATTTTGATGCGTGAAGACGTGACGCTGGCGATTTCGCAGAGCGGTGAGACGGAAGAGTTGCTGGCGCTGCTCGAGCCGATCAAGCGGCTCGGGATTAAGTTGGTGACGATGACGGGGAATGCGCGTTCGACGCTGGCCGCGGCAAGCGACGTGGCGCTCGACATCGCGGTGAAAGAAGAGGCGTGCTCGCTGAACTTGGCGCCGACGGCTTCCACCACAGCGGCGCTGGCGATGGGCGACGCGCTGGCGATTGCGTTGCTGGAGCGCCGGGGATTCCGCGAGGAAGATTTCGCGGCTCTGCATCCCAAAGGCCGGCTGGGGTTGAAGCTGCGGCGCGTCGAATCGGTGATGCACGCCGGCGACGCCATTCCGCGCGTGCGGCCGCAGGCGACGATTGCGGAAGTGACCTACGAGATCAGCCGGAAAAAACTGGGCATGACAACGGTGATGGACGACCGCGGAAAATTGCTGGGCATCGTGACCGACGGTGACTTGCGGCGGTTGATGGAGAAGCGCAAGAAGGAGGCGCTGGATTTGACCGC
>JASHQB010000201.1 GCA_030037775.1 Candidatus Acidiferrales bacterium | reverse complement strand
ATTGACGAGAAGGGAAGGATCGTTTACCGCGGCGGGCTCGGCCCGTTCAATTACCATCCGCAAGAGGCGCGCGCGTGGCTCGCGCGCCGCTTCTCGCAGGCCGCGTCAGCGTCATTGCCTTCGCAGCCGTCCGCGCGCTAGCTCGCGCCTCAGCTCAGCCTGTTTTCTTGAAGAGGGATTTAGTCGGCCGCCGATTGCTTGGCCGTGTCCATAACCGCTGGTGCAGTGATTGTTCCCGCGGCCGCCATTTCACGCACCGGAAACATCCGCCGAACTACCCAGCTTTTCCGCAGTTTTCTGCCATGGAACGGAATCAGCGCCACGCCGCGCAAAAAATCACGCAGCATCGCTCGCTGTTGCCGGAACTGCGTCCATCCGCGCCAGCCCAGTTTCCGCAGCAGCATCAGCCGCAAACCCGCCAGCCCGAACAGCATCCGCGACAGCGACGCCGGAATCCCTTCCTCGCGGTGATATTCGTAGAAGACATAATTCATCGACTCGCTCGACTGCACCTTGATGAAATTCTCCAGCGCGTGATTCTTCGGATTTGCCGCCACTTCGCGGATCAAATCGTGAAACTCCTTCGCCTCGCGCTCCAGCGTCGCGAGCCCCGCGAAGCGGTTGATCAACTTTACGCCAACCGGATCCCACAGGTAATCGTTCATCAGCGCGGGCAAGCCCAGGTGAAACAGTTTCGTCACGATCAGGTGCACCCGCAAATGGCATTGATACGCATCGCCCGTGCATTCGTACAGCCGCGTGGTATCGCGCGTCAGGCTGTGATGGAACGCGTTGATCGCTGTATCCAAATCCGCCGTGAATTCCCGGCAGTCGTGCCCGCTCAATTCGCGCTGGATCATTGCCCCAATTTGCCGGATCTGCACGGACGACAGCGCCATTCCCACGCTGTACAGCGGATCCACCGTGTTCCCCGCGTCGCCGATGATGTACCAGCGGTCCGGCGAATAATGCTGCCGGCACTCCCACATGTACGAGCCGTAGAAATTCGTGTCCGCCACGGTGCCGCTGCGCACCAGTTCCACGATCATTTCGTGCTCGCGCCCCACACACTCCAAAAACTGCTCCATCGTGCGCACCTGCCCGTGCGGATAAACGTCCTTCCGGTAAGTAATCCCGACGCTGATGAACGGCGAATTGTCCGGCGCGCGCATCGGAATCAGCCAAATCCAGTTTCCTTTGCCGAAAAAATGGTGCGTCGCGAAATAGGGCACGAATGCACGATTCTCTTTCTTCACCGCCTTGATGCGCGCCAGAGCCTCCGGATTGAAATTCGCCAGCCGGAACCAGAAAACGTCCTTCTGCTCCATCACTTTGTCGTTCAGTTGCAGCATTTTCGCCAGCACGCGGTTGCGCCCTGTCGCGTCGATCAGCCAGCGCGTCTGTAGGATGTATTCCTGCTCCGCCGCGTCTCGCACCATAACCGCATGCAACGCGCCACTTCTGCCCAAATCGACGCCCGTCACCGCGCCGTCGATCATCTCTACGCCGTTTTCCGCGTTGCGCCGCCGTACTTCGCGGTCAAATGTGAAGCGGTTGATCTGGAACGAGAGCAGCGGCGGCACCGTCGGCGTCTCATCTACCACGTAGGTGCGGTCCTCCGGCCGGTCGATCTCTGGCTTGAAGTAGTAAGTGAGTCCGTACTTGGGAAAGTGATGCTCGATCAGATACGAACCGAGTCCCATCTCCAGCAGAAAATCGATGGTAATTTCAACAAAAGACTCGCCGACAATCGGCCTGTTCTTGTGCGGGCCCTCAACGACCGTCACTTTCAGTTCCGGAAAGCGCATCCGCAAATAAGCAGCAGCTAGCTGGCCGGTCGCTCCGCCGCCCATCACCAGCACATCGGTCGTCGCGCTCATGCGCCCAACTCTTGGCTCGCGCCGGCATTGCGTTCCAACGCCGCGCGGTCCCATTTGCCGAGCGTCGCGCCCCGATCGTATGTGCTCTGCGCAAAATCCATCAGCGCCTGCTCCGGCGATTCGCTGCGCCGCACCTCTTCATACGGCAGGAAGAATTCCTGCATCTCATTGCCGTAAAACGCCGCCTTCGGCCGCACCGGCGATTCCGCAAAGCCCGCCGGCTCCGGCGCCGCATACGCGTAAAACGCCGCATCGCTCACGCCCTCCGTGCCCGGCCAAAATCCCACGCTGATCACTTCGTGCGAATACGCCTCGCGTGTCACTCTGTCCGCTCCGGGGCGCTCCGGCGCGCGGCGCCCCGAGAATCGCGTCACCGCCAGATCGAAGCTGCCCCAGAAAAAATGCACTGGGCTCGACTTGCCCAGGAATCGCGCGCGAAAATCCTCCAGCACTGGCGTCATCGACAGCAACGCTCGCCAAAACCGGTTCGCGTACTCCGGATCGTACGATGCGTGCACCCGGTCTTGATCAAACCGGATCGGATTCTTAATTTCCACCGGCATCGGCCAGATTTTGACGTCAATGCCGAATGAGGCCAGCGTCTTCATGAATTCGGCGTAAAAATCCGCCACCGAGCGCGCCTCCAATTTCATTTCGCGCCGCTGCCCGTCGCTGCACTTAAATTCCAGCGCGTGTTTCACGAAATCGAACTGCATCTCGAACACGCGCTCGCCGCAAGGAATCGCTTCCGTCGTCAGTCCGCGGCTGTTGACGTGCAGCGCAACGCCCCACCAATGATTTATCAACGGACACAGCGCCAGCTTCACCTTCCCGGCCATCTGCGTCCACAGGTGCAGGGTCGCGCGCGTCGGCTCCCATTCCTCAAGTGGCAGCGCCGGCCACGGACTCTCCTCCGCGCGTGTCGCTTCGGGATTCATCGTGTCGCCTCAGCGCCCCAAAAAGGGAAGTGAAGGCCGGCCGCGCGCCGGCCCATCAGACCATGATTTCGTCCACGTAGCACCAGCGCCAGTCCTCGCCCCGCTCGAACGACCGCATGATCGGGTGTTTCGTCGCGTGAAAATGCTTTGTGGCGTGCTTATTCTTCGACGAATCGCAGCAGCCCACGTGCCCGCAAATCAAGCACAGCCGCAAGTGCACCCACGTATCGCCCATCTCTAGGCATTCCTTGCATCCTTTGCCGCTCGGCGTCACTTTGCGAATTTCGCTCACGTGCTTGCACGCTTCTCCCATGGCTGCCTCCTCCACGCAGATTCTACGCCAGCGCACTCTCCCGTGCGAGCTTCAACTTTCCGCCGAGGTTTATTCCGCGCGGGAATACGCGGGCTCGCACTCGCAAATCGCCGCGTCTCCACGGGCTCTTCGCCGCAAGCGGAATTTATCGCTAAGGAGTTCCTGCAACAGAGGCCTTCACCAGAAATGTCCGCGCGGCGGCCTCGCCCATCGCTTTGTATCCCGCGTCGCTCGGATGCAAATGGTCTCCCGAATCATACGCTGGCAAAAAGCGCTCCGGTTGCTGCGGGTCGCGCGTCACCTTGTCGAAGTCAATCACGCCGTCAAACGCGCCGCCGGTTCGTATCCAATCATTTACGGCCTCGCGCTCCGCCTCGCCGTCCGGTGTCTCGTAAAACGCGCCTCCGAACGGCGTCAGCGTGGCGCCAAAAACTGTAATGCCATGCGCGTGCGCGCGCTCCACGATTTGCCGCAGCGCGGCGATCATTTCCTCTGCGCTCACCACATCCCCCGCGTACTTTCCGCCCTGTATGTGGGGCCAGCCGATGTCGTTGATGCCTTCCAGCACGACCAAATACCGCACGCCATCTTGTGCCAGCACATCGCGGTCAAATCGCGCCAGCGCGTTTGGCCCATCCACGTCGTGCAGCAACCGGTTGCCCGAAATTCCCTCGTTCAGCACCGCCAGCGCGGTGCCGTTCGCGCCGCCGGTCTTGGAAACTTCATTCGCCAGAATATCCGGCCAGCGTTTGTTCGCGTCGAGCGTTGCCGCCGCTCCATCGGTAATCGAATCGCCCAGCGTCACAATCGCCCCTGTCTGCTGGCTCGCCGGCACCTCCACGCCCGTCAGCCAATACCACGACTTGGTTGTCTTCGCGTCGGGCATGTCGGCGCTTGCGCACAAATCGCCCGCCCCGCCAACATACGTCGTCGCGCGACCCAGCGCGTGCCACGTCGCTGGCCCTGTCGCCTCTGGCAGGAACACGCTCACCGTCAAGCTCGCGAGCGCGGGCACGTGCAGCTTCACCGAGTCGCTCATCACCGTGGCGTTTGGCGGAATCGTGAACGATGCCCGCCCGCTGAACGTCAGCGCGTGGTCCGTCCCCGGCGCAATCGCCGCGCCCTTGCCCGCGATGGCCACATGCGCATCGCCAATCGTCACTGGTGCGCTCCCAAACGCATTCGAAAACCGCACGCGCAGCTCTTCGCCGCCGATGCTCACGCGTACCACCATGCGCACC
>JASHQB010000200.1 GCA_030037775.1 Candidatus Acidiferrales bacterium | reverse complement strand
GGCCAGGAAACGATTCGCTGGTGATCGGCACTGCTTCGCCGACGTGAACCTTGCTGAGATGGAGCGCGGAGAGGCTGCCGGAAAGTTCCACTTCATCGACATTGGCCACTTCGATGATGGGCTGCGCGCCGGTGCCGTCGACCTGTTCGCCGATGCTGACGTAGCGTTTGGCAACGACGCCGTTCAGCGGAGAAACTATTTTTGTGCGCTCGAACTGAAGTTCGGCGGTTTCCTCCGCGGCTTTGGCCTGCATTTGTGCGGCTTCAGCGATGCTGACCTGCGTATTGGCGTCTTCCAAATCTTTTCCGGCGACGATGCCGCGCTCGAAGAGGGTTTGATTGCGCTTGAGATTCTGCTGGGCGTTTTGCAGGGTCGCGCCGGCCTGGGTGGAGGCCGCTTGCGCCTGGCGGAGCTGGTCCTCGTAGGTGTGACTGTCGATGGCGGCAAGAAGCTCGCCTTGATGCACGCGGTCGCCCTCGGCGGCATTCAGCGTTTCAATGCGCCCGGCGACGAGAGCGCTGAGCTTGACGTCTTGATTGGGAGGGGCGACGACGTTGCCGCTGATGGCAGCGGTTTGCTGCACATTGGCGCGCGCGACTTTGGTGACGGTGACTTCGGCGACGACCTGTGCGGAATCGTCCTCGTCACTGGCTTCCTTGGCGCAGCCACAGATCAGGACGGCGGAGGCAACGGCCAGAGCGACGATGCAGATGCAGCTCGATGCAATGCTTGCCGTGGCCGGCTTGTAGAAATGCTTTTGACGCGCGATTGCTATGCTCATTTCATGCCCATTCAGTCGAGAGGCGTCCCGACGATTTCTTCCAGTTGCGCAAATGCCTGATGAACCGCGAACAGGCTCTGCAAGTATTCTTCCTTCACGGCCTGGACGTTTTTCTGCGCATCGAGGAGATACAGGATGTTGGCTTTGCCGGCACGATAGCTTTCCTCGGCGAGTTCTTCGAGTTTGTCCGCGGCGGGGACAAGAGAGTCTTTATAGAGGCGGGCCTGCTGCTCGCGCGTTTGCAGGTTCAGATAGCCGGATTCGACGTGGCCCTCGACGACGCGGCGCGTGGCGTGCTCTTGATCGCCAAGGGCGATGAGAGTGGCGGAGGATTCGGCAACCTCACCCTGATTGCGGGAGAAGATGGGCACCTCCATGGTGGCTTGGCTGCGCGGCCCGTACCGGAAATTGTGGGGGGAATAGTAATCTACGCCAGCCGACAGAGTAAGATTCGGGATGCTCTCGGCGCGAAGCAGTTCCCGGTTATTTTCTTCGATTTTTTCTTCCTGCGAGATTTTTTGCAGATCCGGGTTGGCGTTATCGGCGCGGGCGAGCAGATCGCCGAGCACGAGAGCGGTGGGAATCTGATCGAGCGGCGTCACGAGGTCCCACGTTGTGCCGGACGGTTCATTGAGAAGCGTGTTGAGATCGCTCTGGGCGACTTTTTCCTCCTGCTGCGCAACTTGATAATCGGCCTGGCTCTGCGAGACTTCGAGGTCAGCCTGAATCACTTCGAGCTGGGGGACGTCGCCGGCGTGAAAACGGGCATCGGCAATGTCGTGGAGGCGTTGCGCGAGGGTGAGCGCATCTTGTTTTTCGGCGGTGGTACTGCGGGCGAGAGCGAGGGCGAAGAAGGCGTCGCGGACGCTTTGGCGAGTCTGGCGTTCGAGGGCGGAGATGTCGTCATCGGTCAAAACGGTCTCCGATTGGGCGAGCTCGATCCGGCGTTTGCGCTTGCCGCTTACGTCGATGGGCTGATCGAACCACCAGCCTTCGTGCGGGTCGTCGCGGAGGACGTTGACGTTGCCCGTCGGATTGGGGCGCTGCTTGGCGATTTGCACGCCGGCGTTGGAGACGGCGCGTTGCGCGCGGGCGGCGATCAGATCGAGGTTCTGGCGTTCGGCCATTTGCAAGGCGTCGGGGAGGGTGAGTTTCTGGGGTTGCTGCGAGAAGGCCGGCGCGGCGGCGCAGAGGAGCAGCAAAAATGTGAGAGGAGCGACGGCGTTTTTTGGCAAAGCACGAGGCGCGAGCATGCAGGAACAATTTTATGCGCGGAGCGGGCGGCAAACCTGAAGTGAAAATTAATTTTTGTTTAGTTTCGGGCGGGCGAGGTTTCGGGCGCGCGGGGAAGGGAAATGGTGAAAGTGGAACCTGCGCCGGGCCGACTGACGCATTCGATGGCGCCGCCCTGCGCGCGGACGATGGCTTGGGCGATGGCCAGACCGAGGCCGCCGCTTTGGGCTTCGGTGGCGTCGCCCTGCGGGACGCGATAGAAGCGCTCGAAAATGTGCGGAAGATGCTCGGCGGCGATGCCGACGCCTTCGTCGGCGAATTGGACTTGAATGCTGCCGTTGGAGACGGCCATGGCGACGCGGATGGAGCCGGCGCGAGCGGAATATTTCAGAGAATTATCGAGGAAGATCAGGAAAAGCTGGCGGAGGAAAGCTTCGTCGCCGGTGAAGGGAACTTCTTCGGAGAGATGGCGCTCGATGCGGATGCCTTTGGTGCGCGCACGCAGGGTGACGAGAGCGCAGGCTTCCTCGAGAGTTTCGTTCAAGTAGAGCGGCTCGTGAGCGAGGCGGAGCTGGCCGGCGTCGGCGATAGCGAGAGTGAAGAGGCCTTCGACGATGCGGCTGAGCTTTTTGAGCTCGCTGTCGATGACTTCGAGGGCCTTGTGGTATTCGGCGGGGGCGCGCGGCTCTTTGAGGAGGAGCTCGGTTTCGCCCTGAAGAACGGACAGGGGAGTGCGGAGTTCGTGGGAAGCGTCGGAGACGAATTGGCGGAGCTGGCCGACGGCGCCTTCCATGCAGACGAAAAGTTTGTTGAAGGCGTCGGCGAGGCGGCCGAGTTCGTCGTCGCGATTGGCGGCAGCGAGGGGCGGGCTGTTGGCAGGGGCGCGCGGCGCGGGCGGAGCGATGGCGCCGGGGCCGGCGACTTTGACGCGGTCGGCCATGCGGGAAGTTTCGCGAGTGAGTTCGGTGATGGGAGCGAGGCTGCGGCCGACGTACCACGCGGCGACGGCGCCGACGATGAGCAGGCTGCAGGGGAAGAGCACGAAGAGCAGGTCGCGGAAGCGGGCGAGGACCTGGTCGGTGTCGCGGGTGGGCATGGCGAGAAGCAGGGTTTCCTGCGCGGCGGCGTGATGAACAGGGGTGGAGTGGACGCGGAGGCGTCCGAGGGCGGGATCGCGAAGAGTGAGAGGATCGCGCGCGGCGGAGGGCCAGGCGATGGCGTGGCCGTTGAGATTCTTGGAAAGCGCGATGACGTTGCCGGAGGCGCCGACGGTTTCGAAATATTCGCCGGGGATGTCCATGACGAGGATGTCGGCGTCGTCGGGATCGGAGCTCAGGTCGGCGGCGAGGAGACCGGCGGCTTCGTCCATGCGGCGGTCGAGCTGGGTGCGAACGACGCTGCGCGCGGCGAAATAGAAGGCGGTGTAGGAGCCGAGGAGCAGCGCGCCGACGGTGAAGCAAAAAAGAAGCATCATGCGCCAGCGCAAAGAGAGGGCGTGCTTCATGGCTGGGTGCCGAGGCGGTAGCCGACGCCGCGCAAGGTGTGGACGAGCTTGACGGCGTGGCCCTGGTCGATTTTTTGGCGCAGGCGGTTGATGTAAACGTCGACAAGATTGGTTTCGCTGTCGAAATGGCTGTCCCAGACGTGCTCGATGATTTCGCTGCGGGTGACGCTTTCGGGCGCGCGAAGGAGGAGAAGTTCGAGGAGCGCGAATTCCTTGGAAGTGAGCGGGACTTTGCCGGCGCCGCGGCTGACGCTGCGGCGGTGGCGGTCGAGCTCGAGATCGCCGCAGCGCAATTTGGCTTCGCCGCGGCGGAATCCGCGGCGGACGAGCGCGCGGACGCGGGCTTGAAGCTCGGCGAGGGCGAACGGCTTGGTCAAGTAGTCGTCGGCGCCGGCGTCGAGGCCCTCGACGCGTTGCTCGACCAGGCCGCGCGCAGTGAGCATGAGGATGGGGGATTGAATTTCTGCGCGGCGCAATTTGCGGCAGAGCTCGATGCCGGTGATTCCCGGCAGGCGAACGTCGAGCAAGATGGCGTCGTAGGAATTTTCGGAAGCGAGGCGGAAGCCCTCTTCGCCGGTGGGAGCGACGTCGACGGCGTAGGCATTTTCGCGCAGCGCGCGGGCGACGAAGCTCCCTACCTTGCGTTCGTCTTCAACGAGCAGGATGCGCATGGCGATTGGCACCTGGAATTATACGGCAGGGCGGGGCCGTTGCGGCATTGCGGAGAGCGGCGCGAATAAAACAGTGACGAGTGACAAGTGACCAGTGGCGAGTGACGAGCAAAACCGAGAACATCGCGCGCAAAGCGGCGCGAATCGGAAGAGAGCCTTTGGAAGCGGGTTACGCCGCGGCTGCGAGAAGGCTGGCCCTAGTGAGGAGAGGCGCTTGCGGCAGGAACCAGACTCAGAACGATTTGAGTGTCTCGAGTGATTTCAACCTCTTCGTTCACCATTCGCCATTTCGTCATTTCGGGCCGGACCTGACCTGTCTCGGGATCGGGCTGCAGGTAGGTGGTTATTGAGTAGCGACCCGGTGGGATCATGCCGAGGCTGCAGGAGCCGTCGTCCTCCACGTTTTGCGTCTCATGATAAGCCAGCGGGTCGCGCTCGGAGCCGTCGATTGCAACCCCGAGATACTTCGATGGCGGGGCGCTTCCATCGGCAATCACGATCCGGAATGTAACCGTGTAGAGGGTCTGATTCTCGACAGTAAAATTCAGATCTTTGAGATCGTCTGCTGCGCTGAGCTGAACCATGCCGGCATGTGCAACAGCTGACACACCAGGGTAGTAGCCCACCCAGCGCGCGCTCGCGCCATCCTCGAGTGCCTCTGCCGTGAGGAAGTACTTGTCTGGATCTATGTCTGTAATGCAGAAGCTTCCGTCCGTACTGGATAAGTTGGGATCTGCAAAGGCGATGGGCGGCAGGTGGTTGTCCCGGAAATGCGTAAGCTGAACGTCGGCGTGGGCCAAAGGAGTTCCGTCGGGCTTTGTTACACGACCGCAAGCCTTGCCAGTCCATTCGGGGATAACCTTGGCATAGTAAGTTTTGGGATCCAAAAGATCATCCGCCGAAGGCGGCTCGCCGCGGAGGAAGCGAATCGTAGGGCCGGAGTGATCGGAGAGATCCGTTTGCGAGCAAATGCTGGTGAATAACGCTCCTCCCTCAATTGTGTCGGCGAAGACGAGATACTCTTTGCCGGTACGAAAATCATACCCGCAATCACCCGTTCCCATGCCGGTCAAAACGGTTACTTCGCCTTGCGCTGTGCCCTTGTAGACTCGCTTTACGAGGATGGTGACGACGTGATGCATTGCATTGGGCGTCATCGACATCGCGCTTGAAGGAGCCCCAATCGAACCAGTTACGACCTCCTGTTTCTCGACGACTCCTTCAAAGATCGTCGTATTGGTTAGCTTCCTGTTCTCGAAAGCGACCACTTCCCGAACGGTGTTCAGCTTCAGTCCAGGTCCTTCAGCGGGCGTTGGTGCGCAGGTACAGGCAAAGGCAGGTACCGAAGCAAAGAGGGGGCCCGCGATTGCAAGCGTGCGAACTAGGGAGAACCCATTCATTGCAACTCCAAGAAGGGGTCTAACACACGGGGAACGTATCAGTCCAGCAAATAGCTACGCAGATTTCTTCGCTTCAGACTTGCGTTGGAGCAAACGGGAATGAGCGCAGCGTGAGAGTTATTTTTCGGCGAAGCGGGTGTGGTGCATGCGCGTTTGGATGACGCGCAGGATGGAGTCGCGCGAAATCATGCCGACGATGTGGCCTTGCTGGAGAACGGGCATTTGGTTGACGTCTTCGGTCTGCATGCGCTCGAGGACGCCCATGACCGGCTCGGCCGGGGAAACCCAGTGAATGCTGTTCAGCGGAATCATGGCGGCCTGGACGGAAGTGTTGGCCCATTCGTCGCGCGGGATGCGCTGGACTTGATGCAGAGTGACGAGGCCGACGGCCATGCCGTTGCCGGTGACGACGTGGCAGCGGCGGCCGGTGCGCAGGACCTCCTGGACATAATCCTGGAGGGAAATATCGCGCGGGACGGTGGGAACGTCGGGAGACATCACGTCGCCGGCGCGGAGACCGGCGAGGGTATTGCGCACCGCAACCTGGGTGTAGGTTTCTTGCGCGGCCGAGAGAAGGAACCAGCCGATGAAGGCGAGCCAAATGCCGCCGAACCATCCACCCAGAAAGCGGGAGACGGCGGTGTCCTGCTGTACGACGGACCAGATGCCCAGCACGATCATGATGTAAGCGATCAGCTGGCCGCTGCGCGAGGCGATACGGCTGGCCTGGTCGTAATTTTTGGTGGCGCCCCAAATGATGGAGCGAAGCACGCGGCCGCCGTCCATGGGAAATCCGGGGACGAGATTGAAAGCGCCAAGGACGAGGTTCAGAACACACATCCAGCCGGCGATGGTTTGAACCGGGCCTTTGGGAGGGCTGACGGCATAAATCAAGAGGAAGACGCCGCCGAGGAAAAAACTGGAGAGCGGTCCGGCGATGGCGATATTGAATTCCTGCTTGGCGCTTTCGGCTTCGCGAGTGATGCGCGAAAGGCCGCCGAAGACGAAGAGGGTGATGGAGTCGACGGGAATCTTGTAGTGCATGGCCACAACGCTGTGGCTCAGTTCGTGGAAGACGATGGAGGCAAAATAGACGACGCTGATGCCGATGCCGAGCAGCCAGTACTGCGCGGGATTCCAGCCGGGGTGCTGCGTTTTAACGACCGCGGAAAACCAAAAGGTGATGAGCGCGAACATGATGAACCAACTGGCATGCAGGTAGAGCGGGATGCCAAAGATGCGACCGATGCGGAGACCGGTTGGTTGCGGTTGCATTGCCATTACAGCGAAGCCCCAAGTTCAATTATAGCGAAACTGGAGAGGCGCGCGCAGAGTTTCGCGGCAACGCAAAGCCGAGCGCGGCGGGTCAGAAACGGGGGCGGATTCTTTCCGCGGGCGGAGGGAAGAGCCGCGCAAGAGCAAGATGAGTCGGCAGGTAGATCAGAATCACGATGCCGAGCCAGATGAACGCGACATGGATCGGAGCAGGACCCCATACGCGGTGAGCGAAGGGGTCGCGAAAAACGTAGTTGATGTTCGTAGCGGGATTGGTGAAACGCGAAGCGATCATGGTGACCGCGGCGATGGCCGACTGCAGGGCCAATCCGCGGCGGTCGTATCCGGCGCGTCCGAGGGCCCAAAGAAGAAGGAGCGGCCAGACAATGTGGAAGAGGGAAAGAACGCGCACCCATAAGGGATAGTGTGCGTCCCACATGTACTCGGTGCCGCCGATCAGATTGTGGCCGGAGAACAGGCGCCAGGCGAAGTCGAGGTCCCAGAGGAGATCAACGAGGATCGACGAGACGGCCTGGCTGGAAAGAAGCAGCGGGCTGTTCCACCAAAAACTCGCGCAGGTGAGAATCACGGTGACGTCGCAAACATGAAGGAAATTTTCCGCGCCCCAGAAGCGCCAATACACAGGGAACCATACGGCGAACCAAAGGAAGGTGGCCCAGCGCACCCAGGCCGGGAATTTGAATTTGCCGTCGAATAGACGCGGGGAATTGGACATGGCGGCGACGCGCGTATGTTATCAGACGCGAGCACCCGAGCGCGTTTGTTGACGAAGCGCAAAAAATTCCGGCGCGGGCTCCGCGCGAGCGTGCGAAAATGAAAAGCGATGAGTTCAGCGGCAATCGCGGGAGGATTGGTGCTGGGCGGCGCGGCGGTGGCGGCGTGGGGCGCGGTGTATCCCGGCGCGCAGGTGTTCGGACGCACATTGCGAATCACGGGAGACGGCGCGACGCTGGCGCTGACCTTCGATGACGGGCCAAATCCGGCGGTGACTCCGGGGCTGCTCGAATTGCTGGAGCGGCATGGCGCGCGGGCGACATTTTTTTTGATGGGGAGCCACGTGCGGGCTTTTCCGGCGCTGGCGCGGGAGATCGCGGCGCGCGGGCATGCGATTGGAAACCACACGGAGACGCATCCGAGCTTGATTTTCTTGCCGGCGCGGAAACTGCATGATGAGTTAAGCCGTTGCGATGAGGCGATTCAGTCCGCCGCGGCTTACCGGCCGCGGTGGATGCGGCCGCCATTTGGATTTCGCGGGCCGGCGCTCAGCGGAGTGGTTCACAGGCTGGGATATTCGGGCGTGGCGATGTGGTCGAAGCTGGCGCGGGACTGGCGGCCGCAGGCCGCCGAGCCGGTGATTCGCCGCTTGCGGCGCGCCGGTGGCGGGGATATTGTGCTGTTGCACGACGGCGACCATCGAATGACGGAAGGCGACCGGCAGCACACGGTGGCAGCGCTGGCGTACTGGCTGCCGCGATGGAAAGACGCGGGGCTGGAATTCGTGACCGTGGATGAGATCGATCCGTCGCGGGCCGGTTTGCGGGATGCAAGCAGCGAGAAGGTAAACTGAGAAGGCGGGGAAACCATTGGACGATAGAAGATTTTACGACGAGAAGGATGAGACGAAGCAGATTCCGCTGACGTGCCCGCATTGCCGGCAGGAGAATACCTATCCGGTGCGGTGGAAAATGCGCACAAAGAAGGCGCAACTGCCAGGCGGCGCGAATGACGAGGATCGCAAGCAATTTGCAAAGGCGCGGTCGTATATGGTGCGTGTGGACGACATGGTGGCGTGCCGGAACATCCGCTGCCGCAAGCGCTTCGATCTAACCGGTCAGACGGTGATTCTGGTTTAGCGCGACGGAAACGCGGCAGCGTTTCTGAAATCAAATTTCCGGATACAAATCGAAAAAGGCGTCGAGCGACTGCTTGAGGGCTTGCTCGATTTGTTCCTTGCTGCCTTCGATGAGATGCATGGTGATGCTGCCGTTGTTGCCGTTTGTAAGTTGAACGGTGGCTGAGCCGACGGACTTGAGGTCCGAGGCGGGGAAGAGACGCATTCCGTAGACGAGAGCGAGATTGGCCATGCAAAATCCTCCTGCGGGTCGCGTGAATTCGGTCGCGAGCCCACAAGGAAAGACTAAAGGCGGGTGGGGCGCGAGTCAAACGGCGGGCGCGTCGCGTATTGACAGGCCGCGGGGGCCGGAGCATCCTTCTGTATAGCCTGAAACATCGGATTAGGTAGTGTTCGCGGGGTGCCCAATGAAGTTCTACGTGGCCTCGAGGCTCGCTGTCGCTTATATGGTAGGTTGGGTGGCGGTGTTGGCGGCGCCCTTCGCGCGCGGGCAATCGGCGGCTCCTCCGGCGCAGCAATCGACTCAGCAAACGGCCGGTAGCGCGGCTGCGCCGGCGGCGAGCGCGGCAACTCCTGAACTGAAAAGCGGGGCGCCTGCGACAGCGGCGCAAGCCAACAAATACATTCAAGTTCCGACGGGCACACGGCTGCCGCTAGTGTTGCATAACGCGGTATCGACGCGCGCGGCGAACGTGGGCGATCCGGTTTATCTCGAGACGCTTTTCCCAATTCTTATCGATCAGCGAATCGTGATTCCCGCGGGCTCGTACGTCAGCGGGGAAGTGACGGAGTTGAAGCGTGGGAAGAGCCACGGACAAGCGGAGATTTCCATCAGGCTCGATAACCTAATCCTGCCGAATGGCTACCAAGCGCCGTTCAACGCCGTGCCGACCGACGCGGGAACGGGCGGCAAAGATACGGTGGACCGCGAAGGAACGATCAAGGCCGACCCGAACCGCGACGGCGACGCGAAAACGGTTGTGGAAGGCACAGCGGTAGGCGCGGGTGTCGGCGGAATAGCAACCCGCAGCGTGACCGGAGCAGGAATTGGCGGGGGCCTGGGCGCGGTGGCGGGCTTGATTACGGCGCATTTCAACCGCCCGGATGTAGAGCTTCCGCGCGGGACGACGCTCGATGTGATATTGAATCGCCCGCTCTATCTGCTTTCCGCGAAGATTAATTTCACGAGCCCGGGGCAGGCCTCGACGCTGCCGGGCGCGCCGCTCAGGCAGTCACAGAGCGGAATTCTCCCGCACTAACTTTCTTCCTTCGCAGTTTGTTCTACGGATTGACGCCGCGCGATGCCGCTGCGAACCGCGCCGCACTGAAAGGCTCGAAGTATTTCGAGGCGCGTCCTTCCACGATCCATTGCGCGAGGTATTTTGCCGTCGCGGGAGCAAGAAGCATGCCGTTGCGGTAGTGGCCCGTGGCGATGAAGAGGCCTTCGACGTCGGTGGCGCCGATGATGGGCAGGTGGTCAGGCGAATCCGGGCGAATGCCAGCCCAAGTTTCGAGCACGGGCGCATCGGCGAGAGCGGGAGCCATGGCGGTGGCAGCCGCTAATATTTTTTGCAGACCGGCGGCGGTGGAATGTTTATCGAGCGCGCCGGGCTCGAGAGTGCTGCCGGCAACGACGCGGCCGTCCTCGCGCGGAGCCATGTAGCCGCGTTCGCAGCGAAGAATGGTGCGCGGAGCGCCGGGGACGCGGCCGAATGCCACCATTTGACCGCGGACGGGCGCGGAGGGAGCCCAGGATTCCGCGCCGCCAATTTCTTTCGAGCGCCAGCCGGCGGCGATGACCACGTTGCACGCGGCGATTTTCTCGGCGGTGCGGACGCGCGATTCGGCCACGTGATGAGTTTCGGTGCGCGCAGCGAGGACGCCGTCGCAGCGGCTGTCGCGAGTGATTACGGAAATGGCCTCGGTGTGGGCGCGAATTTCGGCGCCGGCCCGCTCGGCGGCGGCGAGCGTGACCCGGGTGAGCACGCGCGGGTCAAGGTGAGCTTCGTCGGCGATCCACAGCGCCGCGCGGGCGGAAGGGCCAATGGCAGGCTCGCGGCGTTTGGCTTCAGTGAGGGAAATGGATTCGGCGGCGATGCCTGCGGCGCGGATTTGCTTCAAGCGCTGATCGCGTTCAGCTTCGGCATTTGATTCAAAGAAAAGCTCGAAGGCGCCATTGGGATGAAACCCCGCGGATTGGCCGGTGGCGGCTTCGATGGCGGAGACGAAATCGGGATAGAGCCGGTAGCTTTCGCAGCCCAGAGCGGCGATGGCGGCTGCTTCCTGGTCGGGAGCGGGGGAAATGGTGCCTGCGGCGGCCCAGGATGCTTCGTGGCCGGGCTCCTGCCGGTCGAGCACGAGCACGGACTGGCGCAGGCTGGCGAGCTCGAAGGCGAGAGCCGCGCCGATGACGCCGCCGCCGACGACGAGTGTGTCGTAATTCTTCATGCCGAGATTTTACCAGTAAATGGCGCGCGGGAAGATGCGAGGCGATTAGAGCGTTTTCAGCAGGTCGAGGGAGAGCAGATAAGCTTTCTGGGAAAAATTCTTGGCGCTTTCCCAATCCGAACCCTGTATCGCCTGCTGCGCCTGATCGAGGAAGCCCCGAATTTTATCGACCATGTCTTTTTGAGCCGGGTTGAGATCGCGGCCGTCAGCATGATGTAGGTTTTGCTGGGCCGTTGCGACGTACTGGCTGGCCTGCTGTTGAAGTTGTGATTTATCCGATGGCGAGATCTGCGGAGAGATCTGCGGAGCGGCAGGACGCTCGGCTTCTGATGCTGGCGGGGTTGTGGCTACCGGCCGCTTGGGGGTGTCCGGTTTGGGATTGAGGGTCGGCGGGGTTTCTGAGACCGGATTCGCCGGAGCGGGCGTGGACGGTGCGGGAATTGAAGCCGGCGACTTCGTCGTGTCCTGCGAGGGAATCGGCGAAGGGGAAACGGGCGGAACGGTTAACGGCGCGGCAGCCTGGACTTTGTGATGGGCGCAACCGGAGCAGAACAGCGACAGCGATGCCGCCGCGACACACATGCTGGTAGCGAATGCCGATCCCTTCAGCACTCGTCGCATGGGCCAGATTCGAGGACGGGTTGAGTCTGGTCTTGCCATGAGAAATACTTAAATTTCCCCTTCGATTATGCCCGCTTTGCGAATGGCTCCCCGTAGTCCCGGTAAGACGCCGGGACGGGAGTGACCCGGACCAGCGGAAGCTCAATCCGGAACGTAGTACCGCGCCCCACCTCCGTGTCAAATTCTATCGAACCATTATGCAGCTGCACAAATCGAAATGTGTTCGCAAGGCCCAAGCCGGTACCGCCTTTGCGGGTGGTAAAGAAAAGCTGAAAAATCTTGGCGCGGTTTTCCGGGGCGATTCCTGGGCCGGTGTCGCCGACGCGAATTTCCGCTGTATCAGCCAGGCGGCGCAAGCTGACCGAAAGACGGCCACCGGGCCCCATCGATTGGCAAGCGTTCAGAACCAGGTTGAGCACAGCCTGCTCGATGAGGCGCTGATCCAGCTCCATGGGCGGAAACGACGCAGGAATCTCCTCTTGCAGCTCGACGCGCGCGCGATCGATGGCCGGCTTGGCCATGGCCAGAACGCTGTCGATGAGCTTTGGCAGGTCGACCTCCTCGTACTCCAATTCCACGGGACGACTGAACTCAAGGAACGTTTTTACGACGCGGTCCAGGCGGTCGATTTCCGAGTCCAACATTTTCGCGGCTTGTTGCGTTTCGGCGTCCGCGGGCAGGTTGCCCTTCAAGACTTCGAGCCAAACCCGCATGGAGTTGAGGGGGTTTTTTACTTCGTGGGCCACGCCTGCGGTGACGCGGCCAAGAGCGGCGAGCCGCTCGGAGACGCGCAATTGGGAGCCGATGCGCTCCATGGATTCGAGGTCGCGCAGGGTAACCAGCATGCCCATACGCGTGCCGTTTTCCTGAATGGCCTGGATGCTGGCGCCAACGCGGCGGGGCCCCCGCTCGCCGGAAATTTCGACTTCGACCTGCTCGATGGCGTGCGCCGGGTCGCCCGCTCGTTCAATGTGCAGCGCCTGAGCGAGAGGATGGTCGGCGGGGAAAATCTCCTCGATTTTCCGGCCAAGGAGATTCTCCGAGCCGACGTCCAGGAATTTTTCAGCGGAGGGGCTGACCAGCACGGCGCGGCCCTCGACGTTGAAAAGCAGAAGTCCGTCCTCGAGTCCAGACATGATTTGGTTCATGTTTTCGCGCAAGCTGCTGAAGATCTCGCGAACGTCGCGCAATTGCTGGCCGATGCGGCTGATCTTATTGGAGACCTGGCCCAGTTCGCCGGCTTTGGTGACCGGCTCGAGGTCAAACTCTCCAGCGGAGATGCGGTCCAGTTGGGCGGAAATGCGCGAAAGAGGGGCGAGTGCGATCTGGCTGACGAACGCCGTGAAAAAGGTGGAAAGAATCACGGCGGCCAGGGCCACCCAGGCGGCCGAACGCAGGCCGGGCCAAATCTCGTCACGGAGAAGAGCGGAGGAGAGTGCGACGTGGATATCGCCAAAGGGCTGAGCGCTGATGTCGAACGGCAGGGTCACTTCGTAGACGCGAGGAGGGCCGTTCAGAATGCGAATCTGCTGAGCGAAGGGAGCGTGAACCAGTTCCGCAAGATTGGGGCGAGGGCCGATCTGTTTGCCGGGCAAAGAAGGATCGCTCGAGACCAAAGCGACGCCGCTGCTATCGGTGATGGTGATTTCGTAAAGCGATTTGGAAAAACTCATGTCGGACTCGATCAGCGCGGACAGGCCGGGGTTTTGGGACAGGGTCTGCTGGACGTATGCGTGAATATCATCGGGACTGGACGACGCCGGAGCGGCGCCGCGATTGGCGGCATCCCGCAGGGTTTCCTGAGCGGCGACGAAAACCTGCTGCAAGACGAATTGCGAACGGTCGTTGGCCTGGGCAATAACCTGGCGGGTGAGCTGCGCGACATACAGACCCGAGATGACCGCCACGACCAACAGCGCCAACGAGGCGGTGGCCAAAGTAAACTTATTTTTAAGACTTAACGACATTTTTCCGCGAAGCTTCGTACTCCTTCAACTTATTGTGCAGCGTTTTCAAACTGATGCCCAGTAGGTCGGCCGCGCGCGTCTTGTTTTGATTGGTGGCGTGCAAGGTTTGAAGAATCAATTCGCGCTCGGCGGCTTCCACAGTAGTGCCGGGAGTGAAGCGCAGACCGGAAAGTTCGTCGGCTTGGGCGACGGGCCCTCGCGCGAAGCCTTCCGGGAGGTGCTGCCGTCCAATCGAGCCATGATCGGCAGCGATGGCGGCACGCTCGAGCACGTTGCGAAGCTCGCGTACGTTTCCCGGCCAAGGATAAGCCTTGAACAGATCCATTACTTCGGAATTGACTCCGAGCGCTTGGCGGTTGTGCTTCTGATTCACTTCGCGCAGCAGCTGCTCAACCAGCGCGGGCAAGTCGTCTTTGTGTTCACGCAGAGGAGGAAGGTGAAGTTGAAACACGTTGAGGCGGAAATAAAGATCCTGGCGCAAATGCCCCTGCGCGACAGCCAACTGCGGATCTTTGTTGGTTGCCGCGAGCACACGGACGTTGATGGGTGTTTCGACCTTGCTTCCGATGCGGCGCACTTTGTGATCTTCGAGCACGCGCAATAGCTTGGATTGGGTGGGCGCGGGCATTTCGCCGATCTCGTCGAGCAAGAGCGTGCCGCCGTCAGCCAGTTCGAAGCATCCCAGGCGGCGCTCCGCCGCTCCGGTGAAGGCGCCCTTTTCGTGACCAAAAATTTCGCTTTCCATCAAGGATTCCGGTATGGCGGCGCAGTTGATGGCCACGAAGGGCTGGTTGGCGCGTGGGGAGAGCTGGTGGAGAGTGCGCGCGACAATTTCCTTGCCGGTTCCGGTTTCGCCGGTGATGAGCACGGAGGCTGTGGAGGGAGCGGCGGTTTCGATTTGCCTCATGACGTCGAGCATGGTCTTCGACGTGCCGACCATTTCGCCCAAACGTCCCGCATCGCGCAGCTGACGAGTGAGCGCGGCGACTTCCTTGCGGTCACGGATTTTGCCCATGGCGCGGTCGAGCAAGGAGCGCAGAACGGGCGGTTTGAGGGGTTTTTCGATGTACCAGAAGGCGCCGGCCTCGATGGCTTGCACGGCGCGCTCGTCACTGCCTCGACCGGTAATGATGATGACCGGCGTATCCGGCGCGCTCTCATGAAGCTGACGCAGGAGCTCTAGGCCGTCGATGCCGGGCAATTCCACGTCGGCAAGGACGACCGCGGGCTGAAACTCGGAGAACTTCGTGAGGCCGTCTTCGCCGGTGCCGACGCCCAGAGTTTCACAGCCCCACTTGCGCAGGAGGGCTTCGTAGCCTTTGCGGGCGTTTTCTTCGTCCTCGACGATGAGAACGCGATGCGAGAATGTCGCCTGGCTGGACATTTCTTTCAATCTACCAGCCAGACTGAGGAACTGCAAGGAAAGGGGCCGAACAGAGCGCGAAATCCAAGCCGGTGTCCAAAACAGGTGTCCAAATGGCGTTCAAAAAAGGAAGCAGCTGGTACGCAGACTGGCGCGGATGCGGCATCGCCTCCGGATGCAAGGTTGAGAGATGTTCCCGAAATGACAATTGGTGGTATAAATACGGAGGTCATTACGGATAAAACTAGTTACTTGATTAGTTATGGAGAATGACTTACGATGCGATTCCCATCTTGGCACACGCTCTGCGTTCCGTATGCCGGATGTGGGTTGCAAGCTGTGGGGCGCGCGCCAATTAGGGATTTTTCCAAATTTGGTTCGCGGCTTGCTCCTGAAGTGAGAAAGTTCGTCAGAACGCGAAGGGGTGTGCGGAGAGTCAGATGAGAGCGGGGTTTGAGACACCAAATACTCCTGCAGTGTCCGAGCCCCTCGCGCCGGAACGGCCCGAGGTTGCCACGGTATTGATCGTTGATGACGAAGAGTCCGCGCGGCGGCTTTGCGCGGACATTGCCACGGAGGAGGGCCTGCGCGTTCGCACGGCGGGGACAACAGAGCAGGCGCTCGAGACGCTGGACGAGACTCCCGTGGATATTGTGATGACCGATCTGCGCATTCCGGAACTGGGCGGTTTGGAGCTGCTGCGACGCATCCGCGAACATTATCCGAAAGTCGCGGTGTTGGTGGTGACGCAGTACGGCACCATTCAGACGGCTGTTGAGGCCACGCGACTGGGGGCTTCGGACTACGTCACCAAACCGTTTCACATCGAAGAGCTGCGCCGCAAGCTGCAGCGGCTGGTCCACGAGCAGGAGCTCGATCAGGAAAATCGCGTACTGCGCGAACAGCTGCGCACGCGACCCGGCTATAAGGAGCTGATCGGGACCTCTCCGAAAATGCAACGTGTTTACAAATTGATTGAGAAAGTGAGCCAGCACAACTACCCGGTTCTGATCCTCGGCGAGAGCGGGACGGGCAAAGAGCTGGTGGCGCGCTCGATTCACTTTTCCGGGGCGCGGCACCATAAGGCGTTTGTTCCACTGGACTGTTCCGCACTGGTTCCGACGCTCATCGAATCGGAGCTTTTCGGGTATGTGAAGGGCGCATTTACTGGGGCCATGCACACCAAGCCTGGCGTTTTCGAGAGCGCGGACAACGGAACGCTCTTCCTGGACGAAATCGGCAATCTACCGACGGACATGCAGGCGAAGCTCCTGCGGGTGCTGCAGGAGCGGGAGGTCAAGCCGGTGGGCTCGAACGACCGGCTAACCGTGAATGTGCGTATCATTGCGGCAACCAACCGCGATCTGGAAGCAGCGGTGCGCGAAAATACCTTCCGCAAGGACCTTTTCTTCCGGCTGAACGTAGTGCAGATCAAGCTACCGCCGCTGCGCGAACGCAAGAGCGACATCCCTCTGCTGGTGCAGGCGTTCTTGGAAAGGTTTGCGGACCCCGGGCGGCCCTTACCGGTGTTGGCGGAAGATGCGATGGCCCGCTTGACCTCCTACGACTGGCCGGGAAACATTCGGGAACTAGAGAATGCCATCGAGCGCGCCGTGGCGCTGGGCTCGGGGCCGATCCTGCATTCCGGAGACCTGCCCTCGAATCTCCATTATGCGAGCACTACGGAGCCCGCGCCCACTTCGGACGAGATCGTACCGCTCGACGAGATGGAGCGGCGCGCTATCTTGCACGCCCTGGATGAATCTGCTGGCGACAAGCTGATGGCGGCTCGTCTGTTGGGCATTGGAAAGACGACGCTGTATCGCAAATTGAAGCAGTATCAGTCTCAGGCAAAAGATCTTTCTACGTAAAGCCAGCATGGTTCGGTTTCAGCCGCGTACGGGATTCTCTCCTTCCTTTGTTGGCACAATTCCTATACGGGACGGCAACATTATCGGAGTGGGAATTCGCAGCCAGGTGAACGGCTTTCTTGCCGCGTAAGTGCTTAATTCCATGAGATTTTGCTGATTTCGGGCTCTTGGTAAGCGCGGTGCATGGGGCATCGCAAAGGGGATTAGCTTGAACTACATTCAAGAATACCAAGTGCGCAGGTTTCTTCGTCGGGTGTTGGATATTGCCGTGTTTGTGGGCGGCGCTCTGCTTCTGTGCTACGGCGTATTGCGCATGGGGCGCTGAGAGCTGATGTCGCGTCCCTTCTGGCTACGGTCACTGCGGCTCAGCGAAAAGCCGGTGGTCTCGGCGGAGAGCGTCGCGAGGGTTGCGGCTCGCTGCGAGCCACTCGAGGCGCTGCTGCGTACCAGCGCGCTATCGCTTTTGGAGAGCACCAATGCGGATCGTGCCGGCGTGTGGGCTGAGGAGATGCTGGGAGATCCGGCGTGGCCGGGTCATGTGGCGCAAGACGAGGTGATGGGTATGCCATCGGAGCGGACCAGGGTCAATGCCTTCGACGTGTTCCCGACGGAATTCAGCGAGGCGAATGTGCCGCTGGAGTTTTTCGCTCCAGTCTTTCCCGTAGGGCCGCGCGATTTCTTCGAGGGCCTCTCGACGGCTGTGGGGATGCCGCTGAAGGTCGATGAACGCGTCCTGGGAGCGCTGATGATCGGCGCCGTTCGCCCGGGCAAACTCGCCAGCCGTGAAACCCTGGAAAATCTTTCCGCGGAAATCGCGGTATCGGTTTTCACCAATCGCGCGCGTGACCAACGGGAACGCACGCAGCGTTCGCTGCAACTGCGCGACGAGATTGACAATTTGATCTTTACAGGTGCGGCCGTGGAAGAAATCCTGCGGTGCATTACCGCGGCAGCGGTGCGGCAGACCGGCGCGCAATTTGCGGGGATTGCCAGGCGGACGGAATCGGGACTGCACTGGGAAGCGCTCTCGGGTCCCAACCTGCCTCCTCAGTCTTGGCGGCAGGCTCTTTTCACGGTAGCTACGGCGGTTTTTCTGGACCGGGACTCCGTGGTTCGCGATTTCCCGAACGGCTCATTGCCGGGCCTGTCGATCGTCGGGCTGCCGGTGGATTTTTCGCGCGAAGAATCGCTGTTGTTGCTCGCCGGGTATCGCTCCGGAGACAGGGTTCCCGTTGAAACGCTCGACGGCTTCCGCGCAATGGCCGCGAATGCCCGGTTCGTGGCTACGGCTCGCGAAACTCATTCGGCGTATCGCTCGCTGTTCGAGTCGACGAGCGAGGCGCTGATTGTGGCGGATTCGGCGGGCCGAATAGTGGAAGCGAACCGCCAGGCGCGAGAACTGCTGCGTTGGAAGAACGACTTCGGCGGAAAAATTGGTCTAGCTGAATTTTTCGTGCGGCCGGACGGGAACGAAGTGGACATCTGGTTCAGCCGCGCGGCTTCGGCGGCGCGCGCGCCCCTGCTGGAAGCGCGGCTCGAAAGCGGGCTGGAGGTGCGCCTGTCCCTGCGGCAGGCGCTCGGCGGCAATCATCGCCTGCTGTTGTCGCTCGAGGAAGGCTCCGTAGTGCAGCGCGCGGAAAATCGTTGGAAGCAAATAAAGGCGGAGCTTTGCAGCGTTCTAGACGCCGTCCACGCGGGGATTCTGCTGGTGGCCTCGGACGGGCGAATCCGCCTGACGAACGCGCGCTTTGGCATGCTTTTTGGCTTGGATGCCTACGCGATCAGCGCTCTGGAAACCTACGACGATTTGGCGCGCATGATCGAGACGCGGTTTCAGGTTCCTGCCTCTTATCGCGCGCCGTGGGATTCCTTTCTCGCCGGTTCCGGCGATGCGGTTCACGACGAACTGGAAATGCCGACGCCCGCAACGCGCATCCTGGAGCGCTATGCACGGCCAATATTGGATGACGAAGGGCGGCGCTTGGGCTGGCTCGAAGCGTTTTGGGACATCACCAGCCAACGCCAGGTCGAATCGAAGCTCCAACTGATGGAAAAAATGGCGGCAGTTGGCCAGTTGGTTTCTGGAATCGCGCATGAGCTCAATAATCCGCTGACGTCCATCATGGGTTACGCGCAACTGTTGCTCAACCGTCGAATCCCCGCAGCCGACAGCAGCGAAGCGCGGCTGATTGTGGAAGAGGCGGAACGGGCCAGCCGCATCGCGAAGAATCTGCTGTCCTACGCGCGCCAGGCGGAGCCGGAGCGCACGCGGACCGACGTCAATGAAATCGTGGAGCGCGCCATCGCGCTTCGGCGCTATGAATGGAAGGTACAAAACATCGCCGTTCACTGCGATCTGGAGCCGCTGCTGCCGAACACTCTGGCGGATCCGCACCAGCTACAACAGGCCGTTCTGAATCTCCTGATCAATGCGCAGCAGGCCATCCTCGGCGGCCGGGGCCATGGCCGCATTCAGGTGCGCACCAGGAAGATCTCGGGCTCCCGGTTGTCGATTGAAGTTTCCGACGATGGCCCGGGCATACCGGCGGAAATCTCTGCGCGCGTCTTCGATCCCTTTTTCACCACCAAGCCCGACGGAGTCGGCACGGGCCTGGGACTCGCCATTGTGCATCGCATGGCCGAACAACACGAAGGCAAAGTGGCCTTTGAGAACATTCCGGCGGGCGGCGTGAAGTTCACGATCGAACTGCCTCTTCTGTCAGTGCCTGTGCGCGAATCGGCGTCGGCCGCGATTCCGGCACCCACGCCGGCAAAGAAGATGCCGCCTGCGCACATTTTGGTTGTCGAGGACGAACCAACGGTCGCGCAATTGGTTGCCGACGTGCTTCGCGAAGAAGGGCACGACGTAGAAGCGGTGACGGACAGCCAGGAGGGTCTGGTTCGCACCTCGCATAGGCGGTATGACCTGATCATCTGCGACCTGCGGATGCCGCGCATGGATGGCCCGGCGTTTTACGATGCACTGGTTCGCGCGCGGAGCATGGCCCAACATCGCATTCTGTTCGTTACCGGTGACACGCTCGGCCCGCATACCGTCGATTTCTTGAGATCCCACCAACTGCAGTTTCTTACCAAGCCGTTTCTGGTCGAAGAATTGAAGCTTGCGGTGGATAGCGCTCTGGAGCGTGCCTCTGCTGTTTCGGTTGGTCTGGCCACCTCGGAGGCCCATGGATGAACGGAATGACGGAAGTTTTGGATGAACAAGCATTGAAAAAGTGGAAAAAGAACCAGGTCCTTATCGGCATGCGCGAGGGAAAGGAGCGCGAACAGCTGGTTCGGTGTGTGAGCG
This sequence comes from Candidatus Acidiferrales bacterium, assembly GCA_030037775.1. Lineage (GTDB taxonomy): Bacteria > Acidobacteriota > Terriglobia > Acidiferrales > UBA7541 > DAHUXN01. The sequence goes on along the minus strand of JASHQB010000200.1, from coordinate 13,038 downwards.
AGGGCAATGCGGTTCCAGAAATCGGCACCGCGTCGGGCTTCGCGGAGCTGGAATTCCGCGCCGCTCGCGACTTGCCCGACGTGATTGTGTTCAGCGAGGATGTTCTGCGCGCGGGAACGCCCCTGGCCGAGGCGGCGCATCGACTGACCGCTTTCGCTCCAGTCGTCGTGCTGGCTTCATCGTCGCGCCAATCGGAGCTCGTGGGCCTGGTCGTTTCGGGCGAAGTCGACTTCGTCAGCTTTTCGTCCCAATTCGCGCCGGTCGCCGCGGCTTTCGTCGAGCGCCGGCTAAAGTCGCCGGAGCGCTACTCGCCTGAATTCTGTTCCGCATGGACCGCGGACGTTCCTTCGGGCTTCTCCGAGATCCTGCGCCATGAAATCAACAACCCGCTCACGGGAATCCTGGGAAATGCAGAGCTGCTGCTCTCGCAGCTTCGCGATACGCTCCCACCCTTATCTGTGCAGCGGTTGCAGACGGTGGTCGATCTTGCCGTGCGTTTGCGGGAAAAAGTACGCCGCCTTGCCGAGCCGAGCGGTCGGGAATCCAGGATGCGCTCCGCCTGAGATTGCACAAGGGCGAACTCACTCGTTCGCGTGAGAAAGCAGTCGGCTTGCGCCCTCCGCGAAATCACCTTCGGGTGTAATCAGACTGACCACCAGATAGCCGTTTCCCGGGAAATCGTAGAAATGCCCCGGATGGATGCAAACGTTTTTTGCTCTTAGCAGATCTAGGGCAAACTCTTCGTCGTCGCGCGTTGCCGGCAAGCGGATCACCGCATACCACCCGCCTTCGACCTTCAATCGGGAGCACGCGTGTTGCGCGGCCAACTGGCGATCCAGTTCCGCCAGATTCTTGCGCGCGCGATCCATCCATTGCGTCTGAAATCCATGCCGCTGCTCCAAGAAAACGGGCATGGCCAGTTGAATCGGGGCATTCATCGAAAGATAGGTGTCGGCGATCACTTCCAGGCGAAGCAGCGCCTGCGCTTTCTGCTCGGGCGGCCCGTTTACGACCAGCCACGCTGCTTTCATTTGCGGCAGACCGGAAATCTTCGAAAGGCCGCTGGTGGTGAAGGTGAGCGCACCGGCGTTTGCCGCGAAACTTTGCGGCGTTTCGTTCGCCAGGGAAAAGTCCAGGAACACTTCGTCGGCGATGAGCGCGATTTCATGCGTGGCGCAGATTTCGCGGAGCTGTGTTGCTTCCGCGCGTCTCGTAAAGTGACCCGTGGGATTGTTGGGATGCACGACGAGCACCGCTCGTGTGCGTCCACCGATGGCCTTCTCCAGGGTGTGAAAATCGATCTGCCAGCCATGATCGTAGAACAGCGGATAACGGGCCAAGCGGACGTCATGAATGTCTGCGAGAAAGTCGAACAGAGGATAGCTGGGCGCGGGGATGAGGATGTCGTCGCCCGGATTGCACAGCAGCCGAAAGGCGAAGGAGTACGCTTCGCTCGTGCTGGTGGTGAGAACAATATCGTCGCGCCCGATTTGCGCGCCGCGTCCGGCATAGTAGCCAGCCACGGCCGCTCGCGCGCTGCGCATACCCCTCGGGTCGGGTTCGTAACGCAGAGCTGCGGCATTGGCGAGCGCGTGGCGAATTTCCTGCTCTTCGTATTGGAAGCCGCATTCGGTGGGATTCGAAACGGTCAGGTCGAGCAGCGGTTTTCCGCCTGCGCGGTGCGCCGCGAGGGCTTCGCTCAAGCGATTTGCCACAAAGTTCCAATTCGTGCGTTCTGAAAACATTCACGCCACTCGCATCAACTCGAAGTTCGCGCGCCCGCCGAAGGTTAGCATGAATCCGGCGAAAGGCTGCGCCTGCGGCGCGTCGGCGAATCTCCTGCCGCCTCGCGGTGCGGCACTCTCGCCGAGGCCAATCCGGTTGCCATCGCCGCCAACTTCCCCTACCATTGGCCTGCTTCTTCCGGGTCCGCCGTGACGCATGAGGTTCGCGCGCCGGAAGGGCGCTCGATAGAGCTGAAGATGCCGCGACCTCCTCGATTGCTCATACTCGATCCCGCCGGCGTTCGCCGTGAAGCCGTCGTTACGTCGTTTCCGTTTCGCATTGGACGGCAGACCGGCAATGAGCTGGTGTTGCGCGACAGCCGCATCAGCCGGCAACAGGCGCAACTGACGATGGCCGACGGCGCGTGTATTCTCGAAGACCTCGGTAGCCGTCACGGCACTTTCGTCAACGGCGAGCGCGTCAACGGGCAGCGATCCCTGTCGGCGAAAGACAGTATCGATTTTGGCATGCCGGATTCTTTCAAGCTTGTCTATCTTGGCGACGAAGCCACGCTCGAAGAGCTCATCGAGCAAGTGGAAAAGCCCGCGCCGGCGACTCCCGGGGCGCAGGGGCTCTACCATCTGGGCGTGCTGCTGGAAGTGGCGCGCACTCTTGGCTCGGGGTTGTCACTGGAAGACGTGCTTTCGGCGGTGGTGGACGCGGCGATTCGGATCACGCGCACCGAGCGCGGCGTGCTCTTGCTCACGGACGAGGCGGGCGAGCTGCAGCCCTCCGTGGCGCGCGATTCGAAGGGCGAACTGATTCCCATCGAACGGCTGAAAATTTCTTCGGGCGTGCTCAAACGCGTGGCCACGTCGCGGCGCGAGTTAATTGTCAGCGACACAGGCGACGAGGCTGCTGCGGTCGGGCAGCAGGCGAGCGTGGCTTCTCTTTCACTGCTGACCATCGTGGCTATTCCGATCGAAAAGCTACCGGTGATCGCGTCGGTGGACCTGACCATTACCTCTGAGGAAGCGGACTTGCTCGGCGTGCTCTACCTGGATAGCCGTTCGCCTTCGGCGGCGTTCACGGAAATCGACCGCGAGGTGGTGCGCACGCTGGCGCGCGAAGCCGCGAACGTGATTGAAAACGCCCGCTTGTTCGCGTCGTCGCGAGCCAAAGCGCGGCTGGACCACGAAATCGAAATCGCCAGCCAGATTCAGCGCGAATTGCTGCCGAAGACTTTTCCCCAGATACCGCACGTGGCCGTAACGGCTTCGACCTTGGCGTGCCATTCGGTCGGCGGCGATTGCTTTGACGTGGTTGCGCTCAGCGGCGGTCGTTATGGATTTTTTGTCGGCGACGTTGCCGGGAAGGGAATTGCCGCTTCGCTGCTCGCGACGCTTCTGCAAGGTGTCTTTTACACCACGGCGGCATTGGATATTCCGTTGGGCGAAGTCACCAAGCGCGTAAACCAGTTTCTGTGCGAGCGCTCGAGCGAGGACCGTTACGCAACACTCTTCTACGGCGTACTCGATCCGGCGGGCAATCTGGAATACATCAATGCGGGCCACGTGCCGCCGCTCGTTCGCCGCGCGTCCCACGAACTGGTCGAGCTGCCCTCGGCCAATTTTCCGGTGGGCATGTTCAAGGAAGCGGAGTTCACTACTGAGCACGTCTCGCTTTCCGCTGGTGATTACGTGGTCATCTACAGCGACGGAGTTTCGGAAGCGCGCAATATGAGCGACGAGATGTTCGAGCAAGAACGTCTGAGTTCACTGATGCAAGATTTTTCCGGGTCGTCCGTCGAGGAACTTGCCGAGGCCATCCGCACCGGTGTGCGCAATTTTACAGGCGGCGCGCCGCAGGCCGACGACATCACCATGGTCGTCATTCAATACAAAGGGTGACCGCAAGAGAGACTAGGAGCCGGTCGAGGAGTAGTGGCGGGTGCCGAGGTTCCACGTGAAGATCGCCAGCGTCAAAAATACCAGGGCGACGAGCGGAACGAAGGGCAAATACGCCGGCGTCACGGAATGACCCAGCAAGCGCACGCTGGGATAAAACGACGCCAGGCCGAAGGGAACGATCCAGCACAGGAAGAACTGCACTGCGCCGGAGTAAATCGTGAGGGGGTAGCGGCCGAAATTGATCATATTCCAAACCGGCGGATGCACGCCGACGCGATCTTCAAACCAAAATGAGATCGTGGTGAGCAGCAAGAATACGGAAATGTAAATCACTCCGGCGCAGGAGCCCCAGAAAATCAGCAGCGATAGTTTTCCAACGGTCCAATGCACGTGAAGCTGGCTCGACGCCCACGAGATGCAAAAAAGCCCTGTCGCGATCTCCTGCATCGATTCGAGGCGGAATTGCTCGAAGAGCACCTGGAACAGTGTTGAAATGGGCCGCAGCATGACGCGGTCGAATTTGCCTTCGATGATGTAATTGTTCCCGAAATCGTACATGTTCAGACTGATGATGTTGAACGTGCCGGCGGGAAGCAGCGAAAAGCCGTAGAGGAAGATTTCCTCCGGTTCAGTCCACCCTGCAAGGCTGGGTGCCTTATTGAAAAGGACCAGGACGAAGCAAAGCCCAAAAATCGTAGCCGCGAAACTCGTTAGTGTCGAAACAACGAAATCTCCGCGGTATTCCATGCGCATCTTTGCGTATTGCGAGAAATACTCGCCGAAGAGCATGCAGTGCCGCGAAAACTCATGCCAGATCCGACGCGCGGGATTTTCTGCGCTCGCGAGCTGCGATGGATTTGTCGCCGAAGCCATCCTATCCTCCATGGATCGTGATCTTTTTCGTTGCGCGCTCCCACCACCAGTGCGCCGCGAAAAGCAAAATCACCACCCAGGTCCACTGTACGCAAAGCAGCTCAATTGCCTTCTGCACCGAGAATCTTCCCAGGTAAATCGAGAGCGGCGTGTACGCGATGTGCTCGAACGGCAGCCAGGCCAGCACGTCCGCTATGGCTTTAGGGAAATAGGTCATCGGAATCAGCAAACCGGAGAGCAATTCGATCAGCCAGTATTTCGCGCGAATCATCGCTAGTATGGAGTTCAATGGAATCGCGCAAGTGCCGATCATGAAATTGATGGCGCCCATCAGGAAAAACGATCCGAGCACGCCGATGAGGAATAGTGCGAGGTCCATTCTCGAAGCTGGACCTTGCACCGGGAATATGAGGCTGATCACGATCGCTGTGGGAACCGTGAGCAATACCAGCCGAAACGCCGACTCTCCCATGGCGCGAAAGATCCACATCCACTGTACGGAAACCGGCTTGAGTAAATCCTTTGTGATCGTACCTTCAATCACTTCGTAGGCCATCTCCTGATCGATCGTGTTCCAATAGAAGGACCGGATAATCCAGCCTACGCTTATATACGTGATCATTTGCGGCAGGCTGAATCCGGCGATCGATCCCGTTGTATGTCGAAAAACCGCGCTCCAAATGAAGTAGTAAATCGTGACGTTCAGGAAATAGGTGATGATTCCCGTAAAATAGCGCAGCCGGAATGCGAGAATATTGACGAATCCGATGCGCGTGAATTCCGCGTACGGAACCAGAGCGGATTGGATTCGCGATGTCATATTATTTTTGGGCCGGCATGATCAGGCGCTCGCCGCAGCCGCTTCTCGAATGCACTTCCATGCCCGCTCCACGTGGCGCAATTCCGTATTGGTTTGGCCGATGCTCATCCGCAAAACGAGCTTGTCGCGCAAACGCGTGTGCGTCAGGTACATCGCACCGCTTTGGTTCACGCGATCCATGATGTGTTGGTTGATTTCATCGCCGCCGCGATGCCGGAAACAAACGAGATTGAGCGGTGCGGGCGCGGCCAGCTCGAAATCCTTATCCGCGCGCACCCAGGAAGCAAATTCCTGCGCCAGCTCCACGTGCCGCCGGATGTGATGCTGCAGCCCCTCCACCCCATAATACCGGATCACGAACCACAATTTGAGCGCGCGAAATCGCCGGCCGAGCTGCACGTGCCAATCGCGATAATCGACCACCGCGCCCGACTCCGTGGCCTTGTTGCGTAGATATTCAGGGAGCACACTCATGGTGCGGATCAGTCCATTGCGGTCGGCCACATAGAAGCAATCACAGTCGAAATTCGTGAACATCCATTTGTGCGGATTGAAGCAGTAGCTGTCGCTCAGCTCCAACCCATCGTGAATGGAGCGAAACTCCGGGCACAGGGCCGCCGTGCCGGACATGGCCGCGTCCACGTGCAGCCACACATTGCGTTCTCCACAAATTCTCGCGATGGCGCGCACGGGATCCATGGCGTTCGACGAGGTTGTTCCCAGGGTGGTACAAACAAAAAACGGGGTGCGCCCCGCGGCAATGTCACGCTGAAGTTGCGCGTCGAGGGCCTCCGGCTTCATCGCAAAGTTGCCATCCACATCAATGAGCCGCAAGTTTTCGCGGCCAATGCCGGCAATCTTCACGCCTTTCTCGATTGATGAGTGCGCTTGGGCCGAGGTGTACGCGACAAGTTTTCCGTCGCAGCCGCGCTCGTTCGAGGCGTACCGGGTTGCCCGTTCGCGCGCCGCGAGCACCGCGCATAGCGAGGAATTCGACGCGGTATCCTGAATCACGCCGCCGCCTGCACTCGTCGAGAGAAATTTTCGCGGCAAATCGAGCATCTGCACCAGCCAATCGAGCACGTGCGTTTCGAGCTCGGTACACGCGGGGCTGGTGGCCCAGAGCATCCCCTGCACACCCAAGCCCGCTGAGAGCATTTCTCCCATAATTGAGGGGAACGAGGTGTTCGACGGGAAGAATCCGAAAAAATTCGGCGACTGCCAGTGCGTGATTCCCGGCAGGATCAGTTTCTCGACGTCGCGCATCATGCTTTCAAAAGGCTCGCCCTGACGTGGCGCGCTTTTCGACAGCGAAGCGCGGATTGCGCCGGGCTTGACCTGCGCCATCACCGGGAACGATTCCACTTTCTCGTAATAATCCGCGATCCAATCAACGACGGCTTTGCCTTGGCGGCGGAACTCCTCCGGCGTCATATGGAATCCGCTTTTTTCTGGTTGTTGTTTCATCGGAGTCGTTCTGCCGATCGGCTATAGCGCCACTTCTTGAAGCGCTTGGCCCGCGTAAATCCGCTTCACAACTTCTTCGATGGGCTCGTCTTCGATCAGCAGGTCGCGGACTTCCACGGTGTTCAGAATCTGTCGGATCAGATCCGCGGTGGCCACCCTGGTGCGGTCGAATCGAATACGGTAAGTGAGCTGGTCAACCTGTTCCAGCTCCAGTCCGTCACGCGCAAGAGACTGTACGGTCGCAGCCTCGGCCGAATCCTTCACCGCGAATTTGATTTGCTTTGTGCGGAGCAATTTCTGCTTCAGCAAACCCAGCGGGCCGTCATAAAGCAGCCGGCCGTGGTCGATAATCATGATGCGGCGGCAAAGTTCTTCAATGTCGTCCAAATCGTGCGTGGTCAGCAGGACCGTAGTTTGAAATTCGCGGTTGATGGCGCGCAGGAACTTGCGAATTTGGTCCTTGGCAACCACATCCAGGCCAATCGTCGGCTCGTCGAGGAAGAGCAGCGGCGGATTGTGCAGCAGAGCGGCGGCCAAATCACAGCGCATCCGCTCGCCCAGCGAGAGTTTGCGCACCGGCGTGAACAGATAATCTTCAATCCCTAAGATCTCGTTGAATTTCTCCATCCGCTCGCGGAAATCTCGCTCCGGCACTTCGTAGATTCGCCGCAGTAGCTTGAACGATTCCACCACGGCAATGTCCCACCAGAGCTGGGTGCGCTGCCCGAAAACGACGCCGATACTTTTCACGTATTGCCGCCGCTGCCGGTACGGCAAGAACCCGTTCACGCGCGCCTCGCCGGCACTGGGCATCAGAATTCCCGTAAGCATCTTGATGCTGGTGGATTTTCCCGCGCCGTTGGGGCCGATGTATCCGACCATTTCTCCGCGCGCCACGGCAAAGCTTACGCGATCCACAGCTTTTACCGTGCTGTAATCGCGCACAAGCAGGTTTTGAATCGAGCCCCAGACCCCTTCACGCCGCTTGAAGGTACGGAAGTCCTTCGAGAGTTCGCGTACGTCGATCAGCGGCGCGTCAATCATTGCGCAGCGATTCTAACATGGAGGCATTCTCGTTCGGGGTACGCCGGAGCGGGCGCTCACGGATTGCCGCAAGTTCTTGTCAGTGCGCGCCTGACGGTCTGACAGCTACGTTCGGAACAGGACGTCTTCACGGTTGAACATGCGCACGGCCCAAGCGATGGCAATACCTGCGTACACGCAGGTCATTCCAAAAATCGCGGCGATCATGAGCCATGGATAGGAGCCCCCGATGATTTCCTTACTGACCAGGCTGGTGTTCAGAATCGGAACGAGGGCCGTTTTCCAGTTTAACTCGATTCCCGGCAGGGCCCCGACAATCGCTGGCGCGATCACGATGAACACCAGTGGGGAAACGTAACTTTGCGCTTCGCGGTAGCTCTTCGCAAAAAGCGCCACGGCCAACAGCACCGCCGCAAATAAAACAGCGAGCGGCAACAGCAGCACGATGACCGCCAGCACCGAGCTCGGGTCAATCGTAATTTGCAAAATCTCGTTTCCCATACCCAGCTTACCACGCTGCGAAAACAGCACTCCCATGGACACCAACGACAGGACCGCCGTGACTACCGCGGCGGTGAATACCATCAGGAACTTGCCGATGACGAGGTCTGTGCGGGACACCGGACTGGTGAGAATCGTTTCCATCGTGCCGCGCTCTTTTTCTCCCGCGGTCAAATCCATCGCCGGGTACATCGCTCCCGTGAACGAGAGAATGATGATTAGATACGGAATCCATCCGCCCAGGATCGCCGCTCCCACTTTGGACGGCGGGGCAATGTTGCTGGCGTCCACGGTAAACGGTTCGAGGATGGTCGGCGAGAGGCCGTGTGCTGCGAGAGCGGCTCGCGCCACGCGATTCTTGTAATCGTCAAAGAACTTCTGCAATCGGTCGTTTGCCAGCTCGGACTTCTCATCATCTTTGTAATAGTTGACAGAGACTCGTGCGCGCTCACCTGAGGCGACGGCCGCGTCAAATCCCTGGGGGATCGTGATCAAGGCTCGGATCTTCTTGTCGACTACTTCCTGCTTGGCGTCGCTTTGATACGGCTGGATGTCTATTTCCGGGAACGAAAGAAGCGCCGCTAATACCTTGGGAGAATCCTCGCCTCCTTGAATCATCACCGTGGACTTTTCACTCCTCGCTTGGCCCTCGGTCTTCGATATGAAGTAGAAAATGCCACCGTAGAGCAACGGAAATGCAATCATCGGAATGATAATCATCGAGCGAATGGTGCGCTTGTCGCGCAGCATGTCGCGCAGTTCCTTGCGGTATACGATCCACGAATTATGCAGACTCATCGCCCGTCTCCCGAAACCTCGACGAAAACTTCCTCGAGGCTGACTTTCCGATATCGTACGCGCATCTCTTCCAGCGTTCCTTCGGTGCGCAATTGCCCGCCGTGAATGATTCCGATCCGGTCGCAGAGTTTTTCCACTTCGCTCATCACGTGCGTGGAGAAAATCACCGTTTTGCCCTGATCGCGGCATTGCCGGATGAAGTCGATGATGGAGCGGGCGGTCATCACGTCGAGGCCGCTGGTTGGCTCGTCAAAAATCATCACCGAGGGATTGTGAATCAGCGTACGCGCGATGGAAACTTTTTGCTTCATGCCCGTGGAGAGCTTGGCGCAGCGGCGGTCGCGAAATTCCTCCATATCCAGCGCTTTGAAAAGCTCGTCGGAACGCTGCTTGATCCTCGCCGAATCGAGGCCGTAGAGCTGGCCGAAGTACTCGACGGTTTCAAACGCCGTCAGCCGGTCATACAGTGCGGTCGCCGTGGAAAGGAACCCGATATTGGCGCGCACCTTTTCCGGCTCGCGTACCACGTCATATCCCGCCACGATTGCCGTTCCTGAGGTCGGCGCGAGGATCGTGGCCAGCATGCGTAGCGTGGTGGTTTTGCCCGCGCCGTTGGCGCCCAGCAAGCCGTAAATTTCACCGGGAACGCAAGTAAAGCTGACTCGGTCCACGGCGCGTACGTCGCCGCGCTTCTTGTCGCTAAAGACCTTGCTCAGTTCTCGTGCTTCAATCACCGTAGCTCCTCTCGCGCGGGGCGGCCTTCAGTCGGAGGAAATCTGCGCGCGTGTCGGTGTTTTCCATATCCATACGGATTGCGTGCCGGAATGTTACATCCGCAGAGAAGTTTCTTGGTAAGAACGCGGGGCCGCTCTTTGGGGTCAGATCTCCCTCGACGCGAGCGTTTGGCAATCGCGACATTCGATGGCGGCAGTTTTCGGCTAAGCCATTGAAAATACGGGGCACATTTCTAGTCGCAAAACAAGACGAATCCCTTCAGGCGCTGCGGCCTTTCACCAGCTCAACGACCGCGGCAACAATCTCGTTGATTTGAACAGGGCGAAACAGCACCTTTGCAACCGAGCCGAGGGCAATCGTCGTGGTTCGGGGCGCGATCACGATGGCCGGAACGCGTCCGGCCAGTTGTTGTACTGCCGGGTCCGATGCTGCTTTCGCATTGCCGTCGATAACCACAACGGCGGGAGTCTCTCCGGCGGCAACGGTCCTGCCGACGTCTTCAGCGCTCTCCATCCCGAGCGCTTTGATGCCGCGTTCGCGCAGTTCTGCTCGGACTCCCGCGCGGAGCATCCACTCTTCGCTAATCACGAACGCAACTGGCATCCCCGCCGTACAAGTCTAGCATCTCCCCCTGTGTAGCGGCTCATCACGACAATGATCGAGTGGCGTAGGCAATCGGCGAGAGCCTCTGTTACAATTCGACGAATCCTGGGGGAGCCTTCTTTTGCCGCCGGAGCGAGCAGCCTCTGTGCCGCCAAGAAAACGATGGATTGCGTGGGTGGCCGGGACAGCCGTCCTGGTCGCCGTGGTACTGATTCTGGCCAATCGAGACCAGGCTCCCGAAGTGCAGATCGCCCAAGTCAAACGCCAAAACCTCTCTGCCTCGATCACCAGCAACGGGAAAGTTGAACCCGTCCAGCCTTTTCTGGCGATCGCGAAGTACTTCACCGAAGTGGACCGCGTTTACGCCACCGAGGGCCAGGCGGTCCGCAAAGGCCAGGTAATTCTCGTCTTGGACTCCTACACACCGCAACAGCAGCTGGATAAGGCCCGCACCGATCTCCTGACGGCCCAACAACAACTCCGCGATGCACGCACTGGGGGTCCTCCCGCGCAAGTTGCGCAGAACGAGGGTGAGCTGCAAAAGGCGAAAATTGACTTGGCCAACCTGGAAAGGACTCAGGAAGTGCTGAAGAAATTGTTCGCCGAGAAAGCCGCGACCCAAGACCAGGTGGAACAAAATCAAACCAAGATTGCGGAGGCCCAGGCTACTGTCCAGACACTTGAACGGCAAAAAGCCGCTCTCGCGGCGCAAGCGCAGGTTAATGTAGAAAGTGCGCAGCTCGCCGAGCAGCAAGCGCGCTCGCAGATAGCGACGTTTGAAAACCAGGTTGAAACGGCCACAGTGAGATCGCCAATTGACGGCATACTTTATTCGCTTCCTGTTCATTCGGGCCAATACATGCAAGTGGGTCAATCTGTCGCGGAGGTGGCGGATTTGCACCATGTACGGGTACGGGCATTCGTCGATGAGCCGGACTTGGGCGTTCTTGCGCCGAATCTTCCTGTGCAGATCACCTGGGACGGCTTGCCGGGGCGCGTCTGGTACGGCCGCACAGAGACGGTTCCGAAACAGGTGACCACGCAAGGGGTACGCAGCGTGGGCGAAGTGCTTTGTTCAGTTCAGAACAGCAATCTGGAGCTCATCCCGAGTTTAAGCGTGGACGTCAGAATCGAATGGAGCCATCGGCAAAACGCGCTCGTCATTCCGCGCGGCGCAGTTCATACGGATGGTTTGCAGCATTTTGTCTTTGTGGTCAGCGACGACACGCTGCACCGCCGCGCGGTACAGCTGGGAATCGCGGATCCCACGGCATTTGAGGTTGTGTCTGGCTTGAGCGAAGGGGATCGAGTTGCGCTTTCCGGGGAAATTACGTTGCGCGACGGAATGACCGTGCAGCCGGTGGAGGCAAATCAATAATGCGCTGGATTGTTGTTCTTGCAGCGGCGATTGGTTTGCTTTTGCCTATGGCACAAAAGGCCGGCGCGGATGACTTGGCGGAAGTGCGGCAGCAGTTTGACGCCGGAAATTACGCCACTGCGATGAACACTCTTCGCGCCTTGGTCTCGCAAAGTCCGGGTAGCGCCGAGGATCATTTTTGGCTCGGGCGTTGCTATTACGAGGTGCGCGATTACAACAACGCCGTCTCGGAGCTGGAAAAAGCCACGCAGCTCGATCCCAATTCGTCCGTCTATCACGATTGGCTGGGGCGCGGGTATGGCGCCGTAGCGGCGCGTGAAAAGAGCTTCCTGCTGGCACGCCGCGTGAAAAAGGAGTTCCAGGCCGCGGTGCAGGCCGATGGATCGAACATCGATGCGCGCCGGGACCTGGAAGAATACCTGATACAGGCGCCGTGGATTGTGGGTGGGAGCAAAGATGACGCGCTTGCGCAGGTAAACGCGATTGCGCAGATCAACCCCGTCGATGGCCACTTGGCGAAAGCAGATTACGAATCCGGCGTCGGCAACGCCGATTTGGCCGTTGCGGAATATAATGCCGCGGTGGCGTTGAAGCCGCAGTCGATCGAGCCGTATCTGGAAGTCGCGAATTATTACGGCCTGCAAGGGAAAGGCGCCGAAGTCACAGCATTGGTGGAGCAGGCGGCGCAGGTAAGCCCAAAGGATGCGCGATTGCCCTTTTATCGCGGTGTGGCGCATATTTTGACCGGAGCCGACTTCCCGCTGGCCGAAGAGAATTTGAAGTCCTACCTTGCCAGCACGCCGGACCGGAGCGACTGGCCTTCCCACGCCATGGCGCGTTATTGGCTCGGCCAGCTGTACGAGAAGGAAGGGAACAAAATGGCGGCGGCTGAACAGTACCGCGAGGCGCTCAGCCTCGACCCTGACGACCGAGAAGCGAAGCACGCTCTCAGTCAGTTGGAGAAGTCGTTGCACTGATAGTCCACCCTAAGAAGGGGGCTCTTACGTGGTGACGATGAAAGGTGTGGTGCTGGCCGGTGGAACAGGTTCACGCCTCTTCCCCTTGACGCGCGTGACCAACAAGCACCTGTTGCCCATCTACGACCGGCCGATGGTGTTTTATCCTATTCAGACCCTCGTGGATGCCGGAATCACAGACATTCTGCTGGTCACCGGCGGGCACAG